>CAZFZG010000001.1:0-1335 GCA_964523205.1 uncultured Chthoniobacteraceae bacterium
TGTTTTGGCGTTCATGAATTCGCGAATGCCGGCTGCGCCGAGCTCACGGCCGAATCCGGAGCGTTTCACGCCGCCAAAGGGCAATCGCGGATCTGATGCGACCATGGAATTGATGAACACCATTCCGCTTTGAAGTTGAGAGGCGAAAAGTTCCTGTTCGGTGCTGTCGTTGGTCCAGGCGCTTGCTCCTAAACCAAACCTGCTGTCGTTAGCCAGCTCGATCGCTTCCTCGGCGTCGCGCACCCGAAGCACAGCGGCGACCGGCCCGAAGACTTCCTCCCGAAACGCTGGCGAATCTTTTGGAACATCGACCAGCACCGTAGGCTCGTAAAAGAATCCCGGCCCGGCGATTCGATTTCCACCAGTAAGAAGTTTCGCGCCGGCAGCGATCGTTTTCTGCACCTGCTCATGGACACCATTCAAAATTGATTCGGTTGCGAGCGGGCCGATCTCGGTCGTTTCATCGAGCGGGTCGCCAACTCTTAGCGACCGCATTTGCTCCACGAATTTCTTGAGAAAATCGTCGTAAACTCTGTCGGCAATAAAAAATCGTTTTGCCGCGATACACGATTGGCCGGTATTAATGGTGCGTGCTTTGACTGCGGTGCGCACAGCAAGCTCGAAATCCGCGCTCGGCATCACAATGAACGGGTCGCTGCCGCCCAGCTCGAGCACGCTCTTCTTGATTTCGCGCGCGGCGGTGCTGCCGACCGCACTCCCGGCTTGCTCGCTGCCAGTCAACGTAACGGCCTTGATTCGTGGATCGACTATTAATCGCTCGACCCTGTCGGCATCGATGAGCAGCGTTTGAAAGATCCCTTCATCAAATCCCGCGCGACAAAAGATTTGCTCAATGGCGAGCGCGCATTGCGGAACGTTGGCGGCGTGTTTGAGAATACCAACGTCTCCCGCCATTAACGCCGGAGCCGCGAATCGAAATACCTGCCAGAATGGAAAATTCCATGGCATGATCGCCAGCACTGGTCCTATCGGTTCGTAACGAACATAGCTGCGGCGCGCACCGGTCTGGGCCGGTTCGTCTTCGAGAAAGCGTTCGGCATTTTCGGCATAGTAGCGACAACCCCGCTTGCACTTCTCAATCTCCGCGACGCTGTCGCGAAATAATTTTCCCATCTCCAGGGTAATCGTGCGACCGAGCTCGTTCTTCTCCTGTTCGAGCAGCGTAGCCGCGCTCATCATCAGCTGCGCGCGTTTGGTGAATGGTTCACCGCGATATTTTTCGAACGCATCCGCGGCGCGCTTCAACCGCTTCTCGATCTCGACGTCGTCGTGCGGCTTGAACTCCTTGAGCTTTTCGCCCGTGGCCGGATTGAT
>CAZFZG010000001.1:1435-10518 GCA_964523205.1 uncultured Chthoniobacteraceae bacterium
CCGCAAACCTTTTGGAATCAAAACGCGGTCGAGCAGATCGAAGAACCATTGAACGAGCAGCGCCAGAATCGCGGCTGGAATTGCGCCTTGGAGAATAGTGGCGTGATCGTTCAAGTTGAGCCCACTCAAGATCGGTTCGCCGAGACCGCCGGCGCCAATCAGCGCTGCCAACGTAGCGGTGCCGACATTGATCACCGCGCTGGTTTTAATGCCAGCCAGAATTGAGCGCGAAGCCATCGGCAAATAGATCTGCCAGAGCCGCGCACGGGGACTTAATCCGAGCGCGATCGCGGATTCTCGCAAGCCCCGCGGAATATCCTGCAAACCGGTTGCGGTGTTTCGGACAATCGGCAGTAAACCGTAGAGAAACAGCGCGGCGATCGCGGTCCGGACGCTGATTCCAAAGAACGGGAGCGGGACCAGCAGCGCGAGCAGAGCCAGCGACGGAATTGTTTGCACAACGCCAGCAAAACCTAGAATGGTGGGTCCGATTGCACCGCCGCGGCTTGCCCAAATCCCGAGCGGCACTCCGACAATGATCGAAAGGAGCAACGAAAATCCGGCGAGCTCAAGATGTCGAATCGTCCAGCGCGTGAGTTTATGCGAAAAGCTTTCTCCAAATCGCCGGGTGGAGACTTCACCGGTTAAACCGGTCAAGTCTTCTGGAGCCGATGCGAAATATAGATTCGCGGCCCGGGTGTAATCCTTGGTGCGCTCGGCTTCTGCGTTGAGGCGCGTCATCGTCGCTTGGTCGATTTTTCCTTCGAGTCCGCGCAAGACCACAACGGCTTTGTTATCCAGCGAGAGCCGGTACAAGAGCACGGCATCATAACGCGGAAAGAATTTCTGATCGTCTTCGAGCACAACAAGATCGTATGCCGATATCTTCGCATCGGTGGAATAGGCGTCTTTGACGTCGATCGATCCGTTGGCGAGCGCGGCATAACCGAGGGCGTGATCGATTCCAGCCACGTTTTGTGGACTCAACCCATAGGCGACGGCCATGAATTGCCAGCCATCCTGCCGATCCAAAAATTCGTGAGTGAATCCGAGCTTCAGCTCCGGATGTTTTTGCAGATCGCTAATGGTGCGAATGCCCAGCGCCCTCGCACGATCGCGCCGCATAACGAGCGCGTAGGTGTTGTTGAACCCGAGCGGCTTCGTCATCCCGATCCCGAGTTTTCGCAGCTCAGTGACGACGAAATCGATCTGCATCGGATCACTTCGCTTCAAAATCTCCTGCACGATGGTGCCGGTGTATTCGGGATAGACATCGATCTGTCCGCCGCGGAGCGCTTCCCAAAGAATAATGGTGCCGCCCATGCCCTGGCGGTGTTCTGTGGAAATTCCGGCTTCGGTTAACGTCCGCTTCGCAATTTCGCCCAGCACATAGGATTCGGTAAATTTCTTCGAACCGATTTTCACGCTCGTCTGCGCTGAAACCGGCATTGTTGTTACGACCAAGAACACGAAGGTCACGAAGAGCAATAAAGGAAGTCCTTCGCGTGCTTCGTGTCCTTCGTGGTAGAGAAATCTCATGTGAATGTCAGCGCTCTCTGCGCGTTGATGAATTCGGAAACGAAACTGCTGGCTGGTCTTTCGCGAAGATCGGTGAGCGACCCTTGTTGAACGATTCGACCTTCGTTGATGAGCACGATCTCGTCGCCGAGATAAGCGGCTTCGGCGAGATCATGTGTGACCAACAGCGCGGTTTGCTGCAACCGTGCGAAGATTTCCTTCAAGTCTTTTTGCAAAGCGGCGCGGACCAGTGGATCGAGCGCGCCGAGCGGCTCATCGAGCAACAATAGTTCGGGCGAGAGCATCAGCGCGCGCATCAAACTCACCCTTTGACGCTGGCCACCGGAAAGCTCGAGCGGATATTGGTTAAGCAACTTCTCGGGGAACCGCGTCAGCCCACAGAGCTCCGCTAGTCGAGAAAGCCTTTCGTTCTCGTCGCGTCGAAGCTGCCGTGCCATAAGCAGAATATTTCCGCGCGCGGTCAGATGCGGAAAAAGTCCGCCTTCCTGGATCACATAACCGACCCGGCGCCGCACGATGTCGATCTTATCAGTGCTGAGCGCGGTCCCATCGAATTTGATTTCGCCTTGGTCGGGTTGAATTAGACCGATAATCAAACGCAGCAACGTGGATTTGCCGCAACCACTCGGCCCGATAAGCACGGTGGTTTTGCCGCACTCGACTGAAAGGCTGATTGAATGAACGGCCGCTGCGTCCCCGAATGTTTTACTAACACCCAGAAGTTGAACTAAAGCGCTCATTTGCTGTAGCCGCCTTCTTGTCGGCGGCGAGAGCCTCGAATGGCGAAGCGGCTACAAGTTCACGGTGAAATAAAAAACGCCAAACCAGCGCGCATCGTCGGTCCAGACCCGTTTGAACTTGAAGCCAGCCTGACGCGCCAGCATGATGAAGCCGCCGATCGTGTGTTTGTAGGAATATTCTGTCAGAATTTCTTCGCCGGCTCGAAATTGAAAAGTGTTGGCGCCGATGCGCACGGTCTGGTCGGTTTCGCTGATCAGGTAGAGTTCGATGCGACCTTCGGCGGGATTGTAAATAGCGTGATGGTGCCACCGAGGTAAATTGAAATCAGCTCCGAGGTCCCGATTGATTCGCGCAAGCAAGTTCTTGTTGAACCGTGCGGTTACGCCGGCACTGTCGTTGTAGGCGCGCTCCAGAACCTCTCGATCTTTCTGGAGATCGACACCGATGAGCAAGCCGCCACCTTCGCCCACAAGCTCGACCAGTCGGGAGAGGAATTCGCTGGCCACTTCAGGGTCGAAATTGCCAATGGTTGACCCCGGAAAATAAACGACACTGCGCGACGAAAGCCGGCGGGGGAGGGGTAATTCGAATGGCTCGAGGTAATCTGCAGCTACTGGAAGGATCTGCAGATCGGGAAACATTTTCCGAAAACGGGCGGAGGATTTGTCTAATTGTTCCTTCGAGATGTCGATTGGCACATAAACGGCCGGCCGCTCCAATTCCTCGAGCAGGATTTGGGTCTTGGTCCCGGCGCCGGTGCCGAGACCGATCAATTCGATCTGCGATCCGAGCGCGCTCGCCATTTCGGCTCCATGCAGGCGAAGGATCCCGATTTCGGTGCGAGTAATGTAGTATTCGGGCAAGTCGCAAATTTGCTGAAACAACTTCGCGCCGGCTTCGTCGTAAAAAAATTTGCACGGCAATTCACGTGGCGATTTCGAGAGGCCTCGCAGGACTTCGTCGCGAAAGTTTTCTTTCGCGGCGGCTTCAACCGCAGGAATGATTTCCTCGTTCACGAGAGGTGGCGCGCCAAACGGATGCCGGTGAATTGCCACCGTTTATCGGGTTGAAAGAAATTCCGATAAGTTTTGCGGATGTGAGTGCGCGATGTAGCGCAGGAGCCGCCGCGCAGAACGTACTGGTTGCACATGAATTTACCGTTGTATTCGCCGAGAGCGCCCGGTCCGGCACGATAGCCGGGGTATGGCGAATACGAGCTCCGGGTCCATTCCCAAACATCGCCAAACATTTGGGTAAGCTCGCCGTTTCGCGCCGCCTGGTTCAGCGGTAGAGGATGAAAGCGCTCGGTCTCGACAAAATTCCCATCGATGTCCGCCGCAGCGGATCCGTCCCTTGGCGGATCGATCTTTGCGGCGGCGCGTTCCCATTCGAACTCGGTCGGCAGTCGGGCGCCGGCCCAATTGGCATAAGCGTCGACTTCAAAATAACTGAGATGTGTGACCGGCTCGCTCAAATCGACTTTGCGTAGACCAGACAATGTGAAATTCCACCATTCACCGTCGCGCTCCATCCAATAAAGTGGCGCGCGCCAATTTTGTTCGTTAACGGTCGTCCAGCCTAGCGAGAGCCAAGACTCGGGCCGCGAGTACCCTTTGTCGGCCATGAACTCGAGATATTCGCCGTTGGTGACAAGCCGGTCAGCCAGCGAGAACGGTAAAACCAATGCGCGATGGCGCGGCCCTTCATTGTCATAAGCAAAACCATTTCCGTCATGCCCGATTTCGATTATCGCTTCGTCGAACTCGACAAATTTGGTAGATCGTGACGTCCCGGCGCGATCAAACGCGCTCGGAGAGCGCGTTCCACTTTGCCAGAAAACTGGGTAGAGCGGGTTTTGAGCGAAAACGTGTTTGATGTCGGTAATGAGAAGTTCCTGGTGTTGTTGTTCGTGGTGAATTCCCAGTGTCAGGATCGGCTCGATCTCGCGAAACAATTTCTCGTCTGCGTCGGCGACTAACTCGTTAATGTCTGCGTTAACTGATGCGCGGTATTTTTTCGCTTCTTCAACGGTCGGCCGCGAAATCAGACCGCGCAGATCGCGCCGATGCATGGCGCCAGCGGCGTTGTAGTAAGAGTTGAAGAGATACGCGTATTCCGGGACGGCGTCGCGATAACCGGCCACCCATTTTTTCAGAATAAACGTTTCGAAAAACCAGGTGGTGTGAGCAAGATGCCATTTGGTCGGGCTGACCTCCGGCATGGACTGCACCACACAATCTTCCGGGGCGAGATTTTCGGACAGTTTCCCGGTAAAGTTTCGGACTGCGTGAAAACGGGCGAGTAGCTCTTGGGCGGGGGTAGATTCTGTCTGCGAACGCTTCCGAGCGGTCGCACCTCTATCGACCGTTGCGACCGCCGTTGGACTCAAGTAATTCCGCCCTCCTGTTGGAGTTCTTCCCGGCGCGCCTCGAGCATTTGGTCATGGGCGGCTTCTTCGCGTCCGTCGCTCACCAGATGTTCGCCAACCGTCTCTTCGTCCTCTTCAATTCCGGGGCGCGGGACGCGGTGACCGCGGTCGCTTGGAGTCACCTGCCACTCGGCGGTCAGTCCCGAATCCTCCGGCGTTTTTTCGGGCGGCTCGTGATTTTCCACGCCCATCAACTCCTCGCGGGCCTGATTCCAATCTGCGTCAGTAAATTCATTCGGTTCCCGTTCGTCAATTAGCGCGATCTCGCGGGCGCGTCGCTCGATGTCGTCCGGGGAAGGCACTCCCATGCCGTTTCCATGGAGCGAGATTTTGCCGCCATTCGGTTTCTTTTGCTTCATACACTTAAATTACGAAAATCGATTCCGATTTGCGTGCAGCAAAGTTACAGCGCCAAGGTTCGGCGGCAAAGAGGATTTTGATCAACTACGAAATCGGAAATAATTAGGAATTCCATGGGAGAGTGCGAAACACTGCTGCTGAAACAAGGTGGACATCTTGCCTATGCCGAATATGGCAACCCTGATGGATCTCCGATTCTCTTTTTCCATGGCTGGCCGAGTTCGCGAACGATGGGCAAGCTGACTGATGCCGCGGCGCACGAGCTCAAGGTCAGAGTGATTTCGGCCGATCGTCCGGGGATTTGTGATTCAAGCTTTCAACCGAATCGGAAGTTGCTTGATTGGCCTAGGGTGGTTGAGCAGCTTGCCGATCACCTCGAGATTAAACGATTTCACATTCTGGCGTTTTCCGGAGGCGCGCCCTACGCCTACGTGACCGGATTAAAGTTGTCGGAACGTGTGCGGGCGATGGCAGTGGTCAGCGGCGCGGTTCCGTTTGCCGATCTTACCGATCACCGCGGATTACTTCCCCTCTACCGATGGATGGTATGGTTCTATCGAAACCAGCCCGGCCTGCTGCGCGCGTGCTTGCGTTTGGTGCGTCCGATTATGTCGTGGCGAACATCGGCCCGAAGTTATTTGTACACGTTGCCGAGGCCTGATGCGGAAGTGCTTCGAGAAAACGCTGCGTTTGACATTTGTTTTGAAAGTCAGCGCAGGGCGTGGCGCGGATCTGGTGCTGAAGGCGTCATGGCCGATGCGGAGATCTATGGAAGACCGTGGGGTTTTCGTTTGGAAGATGTCGATGTGGCGGTTCGGCTGTGGCACGGGAAACAGGATCGAGCGTTTTCATTTCGCGTTGCTGAAGAAACCGCGAAGCGCCTGCCTAATTGCGTCGCCCGCTACCTCGACAACGAAGGACATTTTTCACTGCCGATCCGGCATATGCGCGAAATCCTGGCCGACTTAATCACGAACGGGTAGGGACGATTGACCCTAATCGAACGCATGGGCCAGTCCGGCTCGGGCCGCCCAATAATTTGGGACACGACAGCGCGTGTCCCTCCAGTTAAAGTGCGGAGTGGAAGATTTTACCGGGACCATTCAGGACCAACCGGTCCGCCGCCAGTGGAGCCTGGAGCCGCCGTTCGACGAGCGTGTGCGGGAACTCGTTCGCGATTGGGGTGCAACCAAGACGCCGGAGCTGATCGAGGAAATGATCGTGACCGCGCTGAAAATGGCGCGCGATGAAATGAGCGTGGCGGACTTGAAGTTGATGAACCGCTCGCTCAAGGAGATGCGATACGCGGCAAAGATTTTTGCGCCCTACGCGCGTTTTCGAAAAGTCGTGGTGTTCGGTTCGGCCCGCATTCCGCCCGACGCGCCGGAATCGCAAGTGGCGGAAGAATTCGCCCACCAGATGGGGAAGCACGATTACATGACCATTACCGGCGGCGGGGAGGGGATCATGGGGGCGGCCCAGCGCGGGGCGGGGCGGGATCGAAGCTTCGGGTTGAACATCCGTCTGCCGTTTGAGCAGGCAGCCAACGAAATCATCGAGGGCGATCCGAAGTTGATCAACTTCAATTACTTTTTCGATCGCAAACTCAATTTCGTAAAGGAATCGCACGCCTTCGCTCTTTTTCCGGGCGGCTTCGGAACAATGGACGAGACGTTCGAAGTCCTGACTTTAATGCAAACCGGCAAGGCACGGATCATCCCGGTAGTGATGCTCGATCGGCCGGGCGGTGATTATTGGCAAACATGGATGAAATTTCTGACGGAGTACCTCTTCAAACTTGGTCTGGTGTCGTCGGAAGACTTCTTCTTCTTCAAGATCGCGCACGATGTCGATGAAGCGGTGCGGGAGATTCTGCAGTTCTACAAAGTTTACCATTCGACCCGCTGGGTCGGCGAACAGCTGGTGGTTCGGATTTGCCGGCGATTGTCAACCGAGGCTGTGGCCGAACTGAACAAAAACTTCGCCGATTTGGTCCGCGAAGGCGAAATCGTTCAGGGCGGCGCATTGCGTCCGGAGAAAAACGAGCCAGAGATTTGGAACCTGCCCCGACTGATCCTAACGCCGCATCGAGACAACTTCGGCCGGTTCCGTCAGTTGATCGACGCGATCAATCTCGCGTCAGTCGCGTAGGATCGGTTCGGGATTTGCGATTGGCGCGAGTTGCGCGGGCTCGGGGCGCCCGCTGGATCGAAGGCCACGTTTTCTGCTCGCTTCGACCAACGCAAGATCGACATCGAGCTTGGCGCGCATCATGCGGTCGAAACAGAAATGTTCTCGCGCGTAACGCAGACCATTGGCAGCGCAGCGCTCGGCCAGGTTGGGATCGGAAAGGAACAGCATAATGGCCGTGGCCAGAGCGTTGCTGTCGTTGGGTTGAACGATGAGACCGTTTTCGCCGTGGATAATAATCTCCGGAACGTCGCCCACGCGCGTGGCCACGATCGGCCGGCCGGTGGCGAATGCTTCGCGCAAAACAATTGGGGACGCTTCCGTATGGCGTGACGCGATCACGACCATGTTGGCCGCGGCCAGAATGTCTGGAATGTCCCAGCGATAGCCCATCATCAAGACGTTGCCGTTCAATCCGGCGCGATCGATTGCCTTGCGTACCCATTTTTCCCGGCTCCGGCCGCCGGTGGCCTCACCGACGAAAACAAAACGGGCGTCGGGCCGTTGATGAAGAACGATCCGCGCGGCTTCGACCAGATTGAACTGCCCCTTGTCGGGACGGATCATGCCGATGTTGGCGATGATTGGCGTATCGGGGGCAAGGCCAACCTCACGCCGGAATTTCATTCGGTCCCGGTTTGGCGAAAATTTGTCGAGATCGACAGCTGAGCCGATGACTTCGATTTTTTCGGGAGCTATCCCGTATTGTTCGATAAACTCGTTCTTAATAACTTGCGCGTCGGCGACAATTTTCGCGCAGCCATGTCTGTAAATGAAAGCGCGTTGTTTCTTACCAAGTGGATCGGTGATACAGCGGGCGCGCGTGACCGGCCAGCCGCACATAAAAAGCGGCAGACAAAGCCAGTGATCTTTTGAGCTGTAGCTCTTGATCAGGTCGACGCGGTTGCGGCGGCAGAAGAGCCAGATGCGAAACGAGACGACCGGATTAATTCGATGCTTGAGCGACATCGGAACGACTGGCGTGCCGAGCTCGCGCGCTTTGGTGAGAACTTCGCTGGTCGGGTCGCAAATGAGCCAGGCGCGATGGCCATTGGCGTTCAGCCAATTGATTTCGAGACAGGTGCGATACTCCTGTCCGCCCCAACTGCCGCTGCTCTCGAGATGAAGTAAATTCACGCGGGATGGTCGATCTTTCCGCCAGTTTGAACACTTTCTGCGCGTTTTTCGAGAATATAATCTTGGATGGTATTAACCGTCCGAAGGGCCCGGCCGGCCACCTCTGAGTTGGGAACCCCCACCCCGAAGGTCTTTTCCATGCTGACCACCAGCTCAAGGGCGTCGATCGAGTCCAGTCCGAGGCCGTTCGCCCCGAAAAGGGGCAGGTCGTTGCCGATTTGATCGGGCGTGACTTGGAGCATCAAGTTTTTGACCAGCATCTCCTTGATGCGTGGTCGCAGGTCTGCATCCGACATAGTTAAGGCGCCCGATTCTGTCGCATTACGGGCCGGGGGTCAAACCAAGATCAGCATTTGTTGCAGAGGGCGCGTGTCCTGACGCGCCGAGGCTTACGGCTGGGTTCAGCCCCACTACATCGCCGCTACACCTTGTCGGCCTGTTTCCCGGGGTTGATCGTCTGGTTTGGATCTGGCTGGGCGGGGGACGGCGGATTTTGCGGAACCGTCGATTGCGGCGCATTGGTCTTTGCCGCGGTATCGCTTTGGCCGGCTTTGTGCAGCTCGTCGGTAAATTCGTCCTTCGCCTTCTGGAATTCCTTGATCGCCTGGCCAAGGCCGCGAGCCAGCTCCGGCAATTTCTTCGCTCCGAAAAGGACCAGGATAATGACCAGAATGACCAGCAAGTCCGG
>CAZFZG010000001.1:10618-12027 GCA_964523205.1 uncultured Chthoniobacteraceae bacterium
CTGGGGGTGACGATTTTCGCTGTCGGCGTGCTCGCGCTTGGTCGGGCGGTGGAGAATTGTTTGAATGCGAGCACGCTCAACGCGGAGGAGGCGCGAGTGCGTCTGATTTTGTCGAACCGAATGGCGGAGGTCCAAACCACGCCCGGCCTTCCCGCAACGACAAAGGAGTTCACCGTCGATACCGGCTATGGCAGTGTGAAACTAATTCAAACCAGCGCACCGGCCGAATTAGAGGACGATAATGGCGCGCAGCTCACGGGAGTCCATAGAGTGAAACTCACGGCAAAGTGGACGCGGGCCGGAACCGAACAATCGCAGCAGATCGAATTTTATGTTTACCGTCCCGGATAAAATTCGAAATTCCTTCGGCTTCACGTTGCTGGAAATCATCATCGCGGTCGCGATTCTGACGACGATGGCGATGTCGATCTACCGGTTTGTCCAATCGAATCTGCTTGCGATTCGTGTGTCTTCCGAGGCCGTTGCGTCCGACGCGCGCTACGATGGCTTGCGCGAAATGCTGACCGCGCAGTGGCAAAGCCTGCCGCCGGGGAAGGGGGCGCTACTCGGAGACGCCTACAAATTGAGCGATCGGGCTCGCGACGAGATTCGATGGGTTTGCGGTGCCGGGGCTGGGCTCCTGACGCGATATGCTCCCGGTGATTTCATTGTGAGTTTGCGGCTGCAATCGGAAAAAGACAGCGACCGGCTCGATCTCGGCTTGTTGCGCAAGCCAAAGGGCGATGCTGCCCTAACCGACGTCCACGAAAGCTGGGTCCCGTTGATCGACAACGTAAGCAGTCTGCAGATCCGTTATTTTGATTCACGATTGAACGTATGGGTCGAACGCTGGACCGACCCCGGTACGCTGCCGCGTCTGGTCAAACTGACCGTCGGTCGTGTCGATTCCCCAACGCCGTGGGAAGCGATCATCCCACTTGGCCGTACGCCGCTATGAGAAACTTCAGAGATCAGAGGCCACAGGTCAGAGCTCAGAAAGCAAAATCTGGCGGTGCCGCGATCATGTTGGCGCTTTGGGCGTTGTTCCTGTTGAGCGCACTGGTAATTGCCTGGGCACTCGATATTAATTCGCGACTCGCGATTTCAGGGGAAGGAACGCGAATGTTGAAGGCCGAAGCAGTCGCCTGCTCCGGGGCTGAAGTAGCGTTGCACCCATCGACCAAACCTTGGTCGCCAAACTTGAATGGCCAACTCGACGGCGGAGCGACTTATAAGGCGAGGCTGACGGGCGAAGGCGGACGCATCGATTTAAACTGGGTTGCATTTCCTGATCGCGTGGAAATCTTGCGCAGGTATCTTGAGAATAAAGGGATCGATCTCAATGAGCGCGATGCGATGATCGACTCGCTTCTGGACTGGGTGCAACCGAGCACCGGTTTGCATCGTTT
>CAZFZG010000001.1:12127-14415 GCA_964523205.1 uncultured Chthoniobacteraceae bacterium
GCGCGCGACAGCAACGGCGCGTGGGACGTGCGTCTCCTGCACTCGCTCGACGAAGTAGTGCCGCTGGTTTCGGCGCAGGACGACATTGTTTTGAGTCTCCCGGTGGCTGCTGTTCTGGCCCAACGCTTCCGATTGCCGACCATCGATCCGGCTGAGTTCCCGGAAATGGTTCGGATTCAAATTGAGAAGGCGCTTCCATTTTCTCCGGAGGAGGTCACTGCGGATTTCGAGTTGATTGAACAAAATGAAACCGAGAGCGTGATTTCGGCGGTTGCGGTCCGGAATCAACAATTAGCCGAGATTGCGGCTCCGTTACTGGACAATGGCGTGATTCCGCAACAGGTGACGGTTTACGCGGCCCAACGCGCGACCACGCACGCGCCCGAAGGCCGAGCGCTTCTGATTTATCCCGAAGGCGAGACGCTGGTTTCGGCCGTGACTGAGAATGGCAAAGTCAGCCTTACTCGAACACTCGATGGCATCGAGCCGGAGCAACTGAAAATGGAGCTTCCGCAGTTGGCGCTCAGCGCTGAGTTGCAAGGAATCAAGGCGTCGTTTCCAAATGTGTTGCTTGACGAGACGTGTTACGAATTGCGCGACACAGTTCAGAAAGTTCTCTCCAGCCCCACTGAGCTTGTTGGAATCGAGACCCCGCCGGCGTCGGTAAAGTTGAATCTGTTGCCCGACAGTTGGCGACGACGGCGCAGCCAACTGGCGAAGCGCGGTGAATGGCAGAAGCGGCTCACCCTGGTCGGTGGCGCGTATGCCGCCCTCTTTCTCCTTTTCCTACTCTATCTGATCTATACCCGTTTCGCGGTCGCGCGCCTAGACCGGCTGATCGCCCGTGACGCGCCGCAAACGCAGTTCATTCGCGAAACCGAAGCGAATTGGAAAGCGCTGGCTCCGGCCATCGACTCTCGGTTTTATCCGGTGGAAATCCTTCATCACCTTTCCCAGGATTTGCCGTCCACCGACGTGCACATCACGGCTTACAATCAATCGTCCCGTCAGATTTCTGTGGACGGCGAGTCCAACACCGCCCAGCTCGCGTATCAGTTTGCCGAGAAAGTTAAAAAAGATTCCGCGCTGCAGAATTTCCGGTTCGACATGGCCGCACCACGAATTCTGGCAAACAACCACGCTCAATTTCGTCTGGAAGGAAGGCCGCGATGATGGAGAAACTGACGGCCGCGTATCTGCGGATGAATCAGCGCGAGCGGGTGATGACGCTCGCCATCGCCGCGATTTTATTCTTGCTGATCAATATCTTTACCTGGCGATTGGTTTTGGGAAGCATCGGCAGCTCGCGACACGAACTGGCTTTGCGCAAATCGACGCGCGCAGAACAGGTCGTCTACATGAAGGAGCGCGACGTTTGGGCGAAGCGCGAGCAATGGCTCGAGAAAACTCAGCCGGAAATGAAAGGCCCCGAGGAGGCTCCGAATTTACTCGAACAGGTCAAGCAAGTTGCCGGTAAGTATAACATTTTGATCGAGAACCCGGCCATCGGTTCCGGCGAAACCACCCCGAACCATCAAACTGCGTTCGCTTCCATTGAAACAAGCGGTCACTGGCCCGAACTGGTCCATTTTCTCTATGATATTCAACAACCGGACGCCTTCGTTGTCTTTGAAACGGTGAACCTCGTCGTGGACAGTAACGATGCGACCATGATGCGCGGAAAATTCAAGATCGCGCGCTGGTTCGCGCCGGTGCAACGCAAGAAAGGATAAAATTATGAAGGGAATCTCCATCAGTATGTCGATCTTCGCGCTTGGGGCTATTGTGGGCGTGCGGGCTGATGATGTGCCGGCGAAATTCAATTTCGATCGCTACAAGGGACTGCTGGACCATTCACCGTTTGCGGTGGCAACTGCGGTGGTGGCTCCGGCGGCTACGCCGAATTTTGCGAAAGACCTTTACGTAGCCAATGCGGCGCGCTCTCCCGACGGTGACATGGTGACGATCGCCTCGATGACCGATAAAGATTTCAAAAAATATCTGACCACGAGGACGCCCGTCGACGGCTATGGCATCGCCAGCATCGAGTGGTCGGAGAAGGTGGGCGAAACCAAGGTGACGATTAGTAAAGACGGGCAATTCGCCACGCTCGCCTTCAATCAAGCAGTGTTGTCGCAACCGACGTCAAATCGGTTGGTGCCCGGCATCCTTCCGGCGACTCCGCAGCAACCTTCGGTGCAGCAACCGTCGTTCATAACAAAGCCCGGTGGACCGGGGGCATTGATAACCCCGACGCCGCACGTGCGCGGTGTGATCCAGCGAAACCC
>CAZFZG010000001.1:14515-34940 GCA_964523205.1 uncultured Chthoniobacteraceae bacterium
CGGGGGCATTGATAACCCCGACGCCGCACGTGCGCGGTGTGATCCAGCGAAACCCACCGGCCCAAACGCCGCCTACTTCGATGGAGGAGTAGATTTCGACTTCGATCTGAGCGAACTATTCGCCCCAATCGTCGTCGCCCGTTCCGTTGTCGTCGATACGGTTGGGGCCTGCGGAATACAGATCGTACTTGTCGGGGTGCTTGGTGCCTGGACACCTGTAAATGTAAGGCATGCCCCATGGATCGGTTGGAATCTTATCGAAGGCCTGGAACCAACGGTTTGGCCGCGGCTCGCTTTCGGGCTGAGTCACGAGGGCCTGCAAACCTTGCTCGGTTGTGGGATAAAACCCATTCATCGCATTGTATTGCATTAGTTGAGTGCCGATTGTTTGGATGTCGGCGCGCACAGCGACTGCTTTGGTTGGAGCCAGGGGATTACCGATCTTGGAAATTGCCAACCCAAGCAACACCACGATGATGCTGACCACGATCATGATCTCGAGGAGGGTGAAGGCGGATTGGCGCGAGGTTTTTCTCATTCTATGATCTAGCTCAGACAGGCAACCGCCGGTTGTGGTTCAATCGACTCGCGAAGAGTTTTCGGAGTCAGTGGCTGGTTTTCAGCAAATAATCCGATTTTTCCCAAAGATATTTTAGTTGCACCTGCGTCCCGCGAATCGCCGATGCCGGTGTTCCCGGACCGGCTAGCACCATCACATCGTTCGTGCCCACTTTCAAGCTGTTGACCGGGATGAGTTTCTGCGCCCGCAGCCAGCCGGTATATTGGAAATGCATTTCTTTAAGTAACGGTTCCATCACGCCACGGTAGGCGGGATCGGCCAGTTCAGGAAGCATGAGGGTGGCCGGTCCAACGTCGTCGCCATTTACGTAAACCTGCGGTGGCGAATCGATTCGAGGACTTGCCACTTCAAAGGTAACCAGCGCGGCCAACGGTTGCGATTCAATCCCGAATTGAAATGCCGCACCATGCTCGGCGTCCGGCCCCATCGGAATGGCCTCGTTCGCTAATGTGGCCGTGATCGTTCCATACTGCTCCTGGTCTTGTTCCGGAGAATGCAGCGGCGGCAACGACGAAAATGGTTCCGGGATCACGTCACGATGCTCGGCGTTGACTGGATGAACCACCTCACTGCTCGTCATCCAATCCAAATACGCGCCGCGGATGGTTTTTCCATCGCCGGGAACTTCGATGTCGACGGTTGAAATTCCGGTCATCGGAATGATCACCGAATCCGAGCTCGCTAAATCGGTTCCAGAACCGAGTTGGCCCGAGCGCAAAACCTGGGTGCCCGATTCATCCCATGCCACAATTTCCGGTCGGGCATTTTCCTTATCGTCAAAGAAAAGACGGAAGAACAAAACCTGAAATTCGGGTGACGGATGCGAGACCCGGAGTCGAAACGTGGTTTTGGCCGCGCCGTCTGTGCCGGTCCCTGAGTTCATATTCACAGCCTCCACCCAATCCGGAGCCGTTTGTGGGTTCGAAGTGGCTGCGGGATGCTGGCGCAAATCGATCCATGCGTTTCCGGGCGGGGGGCGCAGCTCCACGATCGGTCCCTTGCGTGGCAAATCGTTACTGAGAGCCTCCTGCGCGAGTGCGTTCGATCCGGCCGAGACTAAGCAAACAAACGCCAAGATGCGGAGAAGCATTTGGCCGGGCAGACTATCTTAATGCGGCCGAAACTGCAAGCTATGAGTCGCTTCAAATACTGCCGACAAAATGCCGTAAACCACCAACCCAACCACGGTCGCAATCAGCACGATGATTACCGGCGGAATCAATTGCGATATGATCGCCACGTTTCGATCGAGCTCGCGCTCATAAACATCGGCAATGGTTTGCATCGTTTCGCCAAAGCGTCCGGTCTGCTCGCCGACCGCCATCATGTCGGTAAACAAGTCCGGGAAAATTTGCTGAGAGGTGAGCGCCGCTGAAAGAGTGGCTCCATCGACAACTGCGCGGCGCGCCTCGATCAGCTTGAGTTCCAGATATCGATTGCCGGCGATCTCGCTCACCAGGTCAAGCGAACGGAGCAGGGGGATTCCGTTTTGAATTAATGTTCCGAGAGTGCGAGAGAATTGCGCGTAATAACGATGGCGGATCACCCGGCCATAACCGGGAATCTTCAATCGAAAACGGTCCCAAGTAAGTCGGCCTTCGTCTGTTCGAACAAACGCCCGAAACCCAACGCTGACCCCGACGGCAATCAACGCTCCCAGCCACCAATAGGTTACGATGGCGTGGTTAATCTCCATCAGAATGCGCGTAGGCAACGGGAGAGCGCCGCCGATTTGCGCCATGAATCCGGTCAATTGCGGCACCATGTAGGTGATGAAGATGGTGATGAGCGCCGCGCCAGCGACAGCTAGGAATGCAGGATAGATCAATGCTTGCTGAACGCGGTCGCGCAGGTTTTTCGTCTGCATCAAATGTTTGACTAGACGCAACAAA
Organism: uncultured Chthoniobacteraceae bacterium; assembly: GCA_964523205.1. GTDB lineage: Bacteria > Verrucomicrobiota > Verrucomicrobiia > Chthoniobacterales > UBA10450 > AV40. The sequence continues at coordinate 16,988 of CAZFZG010000001.1, forward strand.
ATCTCAGGTAGCGCACCGCTCGCTTCGCCGGCCGCCACGAGATTCACGAACAGTGGCGGGAAAATTCGAGAAAATTCACGAAGGGCTTGCGAAAAACTGCGGCCGTCAACCAGCGCCTGATGGAGGCCCCGCGTCATTTGCTGCACTCGGGGCTGCTTGAGCCGCTTCTCCAAGATCGACAATCCCTCGTCCAAGGTCATTCCCGCCTGAAGCAGATGAGCCAGCTGCTCTGTGAAAATAAGAAGCTGACCCTGTGGAATCTTCAGGTTCTGCGTCGGTGCGGCCGCTTTCCGTGCGGGCGTCACAGCTCGAGTTGTGGCTTTCTCAGGCGCTTCGGGTCGGGCATTGACCACCTCGATCTTGATTGGAATGCAACGCTTCTGCTCGATCTGGCGAATGGCGATGGTGCGGTCTGGACAATCTAAGACGCCTTCGACCAATGCGCCCTGTGCGTCGCGCGCGCGATATGAGAACTGTGGCATCGGACTGGAAACTAATTCGAAATCGGAAATGCGAAAGTGGGCCGTCTTGTCACGCCGGAGTCTCGACCAAGGCGGATCGTTCCACAAAACCGTGGACAAGCGGATTTCTAATTAATAACATTCGGGGCGATTTGAACACGCTGAGGCCTGCCGTTGTTCTCGATCTGATCGCGCGTGTTGTCTCCATATCCGGCTCGGATGTCTATCTCACTGCCTGGCGGTGGTTAACCCATTGAGCCCTTTGGCCGCAGAATTTGGAGTTTCCATGGCACAAATGATGCAAACAGAAACAGCAATATGAAGTCGCTCGCCCTGGGCGTTCTGCTAAGCCTGGTCCTCGTCGGACAGGCGTTCGCGATCATTCGGCCACCTTATCCAGTGAAGCCGATGCCGCCGTATCACGGTCGTTTTATCGTGATCGGTGACGACGCGAGATTGCAGACCGTGGCTAAATCGCCCAACTAACTTCGCGGAACCGAGAGGCGAATGTCTGCGCCGATCATTGGCGCTGAGGCAGGGTCTCTCTCACACACATCGGAATCGAGTTCTCCGTGGGCGTTGACACGTTTTTGCGTCGCGTTACGCTCCACTTCCGCTTAAGTGGCGGGGTAGCCAAGTGGTAAGGCTGCGGTCTGCAAAACCGCTATTCGCGGGTTCGATTCCCGCCCCCGCCTTACTCGATCCGCGAGATTTAACGATTTAGCGATTTAACGAATTAATGACTATCTTCGGCGCGTGACTTCGCATTCGTCGCAACTTCTTGCCGCTGCTCAAAAGCGAATTCCTGGTGGCGTGAACTCGCCGGTGCGCGCGTTTCGCAACGTCGGCGGGGAGCCGTTCTTCGTCGAACGCGCAGCTGGCGCCAGGATTTGGGATGTCGATGGAGAGGAATACATCGATTACGTCGGCAGCTGGGGTCCGGCTATTCTAGGTCACGCGCCGAAGGTCGTGGTCGATGCGGTGGCCGATACCGCCGAACGTGGACTCAGTTTTGGAATCCCAAATCCGCTCGAAGTGGAACTGGCGGAACTCATCTGCACCCGGATGCCGTCCATCGAAAAAGTTCGGATGGTCAACAGCGGCACCGAAGCAACAATGTCTTGTCTGCGACTCGCGCGTGGATTCACCGGACGCGACAAGATCATTAAGTTCAACGGTTGTTATCACGGCCACGCCGATTCACTTTTGGTTCAGGCCGGCAGTGGCGCGTTAACACATGGTCGACCCGACAGTGCCGGAGTTCCGAAGCCATTCGTAGACCTCACAATCTCCTTACCGTTCAACGATGTGGATCTTGTCAGGAAAGCGTTTAACGAAACCAACCACCAAATCGCGTGCGTGATTCTTGAGCCGATTCCTGCCAACGCAGGGCTTTATTTTCCGAAAGAGAACTTCTTGGCGAGCTTGCGCGACGAATGCACTAAGCACAGTGCGCTCTTGATTTTCGATGAAGTGATGACCGGATTTCGCGTCGCGCGCGGCGGTGCCCAGGAGATTTTCGGAATCAAACCGGATCTGACTGCGCTCGGCAAAGTTATCGGCGGCGGTATGCCCATTGGCGCATTTGGCGGGCGTGCCGAAATCATGGACCAACTGTCGCCCGACGGCCCGGTTTATCAGGCTGGGACCCTGTCAGGAAATCCGCTGGCAATGGCGGCGGGTCTCGCCCAATTGCGAGAGCTGGAACGGATCAACGGCTGGAAATTGCTCGAGAAGCTTGGCGCAGAATTCGAACAACTCATCCGCAAAGCGATCGCGTCCGCGAAACTTGACATCACGTTTCACAGGATCGGCTCGATGTTCTGCGTGTTTTTTGCTAAAGGACCAATTGTCGACCTGACCGGCGCCAAACGTAGCAACCTGAAGGTGTTCGCGAAGTTTTTCCATGCCTGCTTGGAGCGCGGCGTTTATTTCGCGCCATCCCAATTCGAAACCGGATTCATTTCAACCGCGCACACGGCGGATGACATCACGCGAACAGCCGACATCGTTGGGGAAGTGCTTCGCTCTCTATGACTGAGCCGGCCATAACGCGGATTCGCGCCGCTTCGAAATTCTTTTTCGAAGGCGACCGGAAGTTTTTCATCAAAGGTGTGACCTACGGTCCGTTCAAGCCGGACGCGAACGGGGATCAGTTCGGGGGGCCGGACCAGGTGGATGTCGATCTTCGAATGATGCGCGAGATCGGTATAAACGTGCTTCGAGTTTATCACGCGCCGCCGGAATGGTTTCTTGAAAAGTGTGTCCGCGCCGGAATGCGCGTCTTGATCACGCTCCCATGGGAAAAGCACATCGAGTTTCTCCGCGACAAAAAAGTTCGCGCCGAGATCGCTCGAATGGTGCGAGCGACGGTGAAGCGTTACGCCGGTAATCCCGCCGTGCTGGCTTATCTGGTCGGCAACGAGATTTCGAGCACGATGGCGCGCTGGCTCGGGGTGCGCCGTGTCATTGAGTTCGTGGAGCATCTGGTGCGGATCGGTCGCTCGGTCGATCCCGACGTTCTCTTTTCCTACGCGACTTATCCGCCAACCGAATATCTCCTGCCGCAAAATGTCGATTTTTTTTGCTTCAACGTTTATCTGCATAATCAGCGCGATTTCGAGCGTTACCTTTTGCGGCTGCAGAATCTGACGGAGGAACGTCCGCTTATTCTTGGCGAGTTTGGCATGGACACCATTCGCCATTCGCAGGACGAGCAGGCAGCGATGCTCGGCTGGCACATCGAGAGCGTCGCCAAATGCGGCCTCGCCGGAACAATTTTGTTTTCCTGGAGTGACGAATGGTTTACCGGCGGGCAGGAAGTGACCGATTGGGCATTTGGCATCGTCACCCGCGATCGCCAGCCGAAGAAGTCGTTCTACGCGCTGCGCGAAAAATTCGGTCAGGACGATTCGACGCTGCCGCATCGCGCATTGAGCGAAGCGCCGTCCGTCTCGGTAATTGTCTGCTCCTACAACGGCGGACGCACTCTTACGGGTTGTTTGGAGTCGTTAGGCAAACTCAACTATCCAAACTATGAGGTGATCCTGGTTGACGACGGCTCGACCGATAATACCGCACAGGTCGCAGCCCAGTTTCCGAATGTTCGCTACCTTCATCAGAACAATCAGGGTTTGAGTCACGCGCGCGACACTGGCGCAGCCGCGGCCAAAGGAGACGTTTTCGTCTACACCGATTCCGACTGCATGGCCGACCCCGACTGGTTGTATTATTTGGTCGGTACGCTTACGAGTGGCGATTACGCGGGTGTTGGTGGACCGAATGTTAGTCCGCCGGCCAGAAATGCGATCCAGGCCTGCGTCGCAGCGGCGCCCGGAGGTCCGAGCCACGTTTTGCTCACCGACACCGTGGCTGAGCACATTCCCGGCTGTAACATGGCGTTTTATCGTTGGGCTTTCGACAACGTCGGCGGTTTCGATCCCGAGTACCGCAAGGCCGGCGACGATGTCGATTTTTGCTGGCGTCTTCAACAGGCCGGGTTCGTGATCGCATTTAGTCCCACGGCGATCGTCTGGCACCACCGCCGCTTCACCTTGCGCGAATTTTTGAAACAACAGGAAGGCTACGGCGAAGCCGAATCCCTCCTTCGTTTCAAACATCTGATTTTCTTCGGGCCCACCGGCACGGCCAAATGGCGCGGTCAGATTTACGGGGCGCCGCGCTTCACCTGGTTCATCAATCGCCCGGTCGTCTACCACGGAATTTTTGGCGAAGGATTTTTCCAATCGATGTATGCCACGCCTCAATCAGACATAGCGGCGTATCTGAGCAGCATCGAATGGTTCGCCTTAACGCTTTTTCTGTTCGGGCTCGGAATTTTTCTGCCAGCGTTGCGGATTGTTCCCTATCTCATGCTTGGCGGAACTTTGATCGTCGCGCTTTCCTACATGGTCACCGCCCGCATCGAACCGAGATTCGACACAGTGCCGGCGCGTTTGCTGGTGATGTGTCTCGCTTTTGTTCAACCGCTGGTCCGGGGGTTCTCGCGTTACTTCACCTGGCTTCATTTCAAGCGCACGCCGCGAAGTGTGATTCGCGCGCACGAACATTTGCCCGCCGGTGCCATGGGCCGGGGCCTTCGGCGGCGCGTCTTTTGGAGCGAAGAGGGAAAAGATCGACATCACCTGCTCGGCGCCATTTTCCAGTTGCTCGAAGAAGAAGGCTGGCGCTATTCGGTCGATACCGGTTGGAAAGAATGGGACATTCAGATCTACGGAAACTTTTGGTGGAGCATTGTGCTCCAAACGGTCACTGAATATCACGGCGGCGGGAAACAATTGACGCGAGTCCGTCTCCGAAATCGGTTCGTCACCAGCACCGTGATCTTTAGTCTTCTCGCGCTGAGCATTGTGATTTACCGGCAGCTTCATGCGTCGCATCTCGATCTTTGGTCGGTCATTCCCTACTCGCTCTTTCTGGTTTTCCTCGCCTCCCGGGCTCGCGCCTTGAAGGCGCGTGTGTTCGAGCTGGTCGATCTGGCCGGGCACCGTGCCGGCTTGCAACGTGTGACTCGTCGCGGCGTTGCCGTTCCGGCGGCGTTGCCGGTGCAGGCGGTTGAAGCAGTGCAAGCCGACTCGGCAGCGCGTCCATGAATGGCGCGCTTGCCCTTCGATTTTCAACTCTTCTCGCTGCCGAAGTTCTATCTTTTGGGAGCCTGAACCTTTTCGACGATTGGACATTGCCACTAATGCCCGTCCGATTTGTGGGAGCGGCCTTTGCCAGCGGCATCGCTTTTCTCGCGGCGATTTCGCATTTCCCGCATGCGATCGACATCCGTCGGCAGGCGATCCTTTTTTGGGCTGCCGCAATACTTTTGCGAATTATCGCGCTCCCGCTGATGCCGGCCGATGATCTCATCCGCTACCAGTGGGAAGGAAAAATTCAACGGGCCGGGTTCAACCCCTATTTGGTCGCGGTGTCCGACCCGCAACTCGACCATTTGCGCCATGATTTTCCCGAAGCGGCCAAGATTAACCATCCCGAATTGCGCGCCTTCGACGCGCCGGGCGCCGAACTGCTTTTCAAAGTCCTAAGCGGCGTCACCGCGCGCCCGCTGTTTTACAAAATCATCTTTGCAGTCGCCGATCTTGCCGCCGCGGCGGTGCTGTTGCGTTTAATCGGCGGAGATCAGCGCTATCGGGACGCGGCTTGGTACGCCTGGAACCCGCTGGTTGTTTACAGTTTCGCCGGGGCGGCGCATGTCGACAGCGTGGTGATTTTGACGCTCGTTGCTGGGATTTTTGCGCTAGTTAGAGCTTGTCCTGAGCGCCAGTCCAACGGATCGACCTTGGAAAGCCAACCGAGCCGCCGATGGTTCTGGGCATTTGCCGCCGCGGTGTTTTTCGGGATCGCAATCTCACTTAACGTCGTGGCCGCATCGCTTCTGTTGCTTTGTGTGTTCGCGTTGCGTTGGCGCGCGGTGGTTTTGGTGGTGACGGCCAGCATTCCTATGTTATTCGCACTGCCGTTCGGTTTCCCCAAAGTCCGGATTTGGGATTCACTAGCGCAGCTGACTCAACTTTCCCGGCTCAACGATCTCTTTTGGTGGTTGATCGAAGACACGATCTGGCCAAATCCGCACCAGCGTAGTTTTCATTATCTTCCGATCATGATCGTTTGTGTCGTGGCGGTTTCATTCTTGTTCGTGCGAAATTGGAAGCGTGGAATGATTTGGGTAATGGGCACGGTGCTGGCGCTCAGCCCGATCCTGTATCCGTGGTATTGCACTTGGATTTTGCCGCTCGCAACCTGGCGGCGCGTTTATGGCTGGCACGTCCTCTCGATTACCATTTTTGCCTATTACTTATTTTGGGATGAACGGCTTTTCATTTTGCCCTGGCATGCGGACCCATGGATGCGCGCTCTGATCATTGCACCGGTGCTCGCTGCTCTGGTCATGCTCGGTCAGAAGCGAACCGCAGCTCCAACGAGTTAGCAGCCTGGCGAAAATCCTTCGGGATTGCTGCTTCGAATCTCTTCCATTCTCCCGTGCGCGGGTGTTGAAACGCCAGCTTCCAGGCGTGCAGCATTTGTCGCGAGAAATTCTGGGCGTACTTCGGGCCATAAATTTTATCGCCCAATACCGGGTGCCCGAGGTGATGAAGGTGAACCCGAATTTGATGAGTTCGGCCGCTGTGTAACACGCACTCGATCAAACTCATTTTCTCCGACGAGCTAAGCACACGATATTCAGTCTTTGCTTCGCGGCCACGTTTCGACGATGTCGACATTCGTTGCCGATGCACCGGATGGCGGCCAATTCTCTCCTCAATGGTTCCTGCCGTCTTGCCCAACTTCCCTGTGACCAACGCGAGATAAATTTTCTCCACGCCGCGCTCGGCGAACTGCCTGGCTAATGCGCGATGGGCTCCATCGGTTTTGGCGACGACTAGACAACCGCTGGTGTCTTTGTCGAGTCGATGCACGATTCCCGGACGTTCCTTGCCGCCAATTCCGGAAAGCTTCGGGAAATGATGCAGCAACGCGTTCACCAGGGTGTGTTCGCGGTGACCCGCTCCCGGGTGAACCACCATCCCGGCGGGTTTATTGATAACAATCAAGTCGTCGTCTTCGTACAGAACATCGAGTGGAATCGGTTCCGGTCGATTGTCGACCTTTGCTGGCGGCGGTTCGTTTACTTCAACGCGATCTCCGGTCCGCACGGGATCGCGCGGACGCGCAGGTGCGCCATTCAATTTCACATTTTGGTTTCGAATCAACGTCTGAAGGCGCGATCGGGAAAATTTTGGCAGTTCTCGCGCCAAAAACTGATCGAGTCGAAGACGGACTGCCTCTTTCGGGACCACCAATTGAATTGCTTCCGGCGCTTCCATTTCTCGGGGACAACATTGCCCCAGAAATGGGCGATGTTACAATCGGCCAAGCGTGAATGATACGGCAGACCGGCATGGTTCGTGCCGCCTACCTATGGCGAGAAATCAGTCAGACGCCGCCCGTCGGCGGCCGACTCGTCAGCCGGAATATCGCGACCAACTAGACGTTTTGTTCAAATATTAGCCGTTTATTAGCCGCCAGTCCGGCTCGGACTTGGCTCGGACCTTGCTCGCTAAAATCCATGCGGCGCTGGGTTTACTTGGTTTTCTCTCTCTTTGTTCTGGCCACACGGGCCGGCCAGTTGCCGCTTACGGTGAGCGAGCTCAGTCTCATGCTGCGCTCCGGTTATTCCAACAGCGCAGTGACGCAGGAACTATCCCAGCGGCGTTTCCTCGACACCATCGACGAAGCGAAGGAGAAAACCCTCGTCAGCGCGGGCGCTTCTCAGGAGTTGATCAGGGCGCTGAAAAGCGGGGCGTACTCGCTTTCGGCCGAGAAGACCGCGGCAGCGTTGGAGCAAATGAACGCCGAAGCCCTACGGCGCGCGCAACAAGCGGATGCATCGCGCAAAGCTCAGGCGCGCTACGAGGCGCAAATTATTCGCGAGCGCACGTCAGACTCAAGACTTGATCTGAACACCGGTAGCGCGGGCGCGGTTGCTCAGCTTCTCAAAGGCGATCTGGTCCAGTTCCGTAACGGGGGCGTTATTCGCGCGGACGACGCGGTTTTAGAAAAAAAGAAGCTGATCGCGTTTTACTTTTCGGCGCACTGGTGCGGGCCATGCCGCAAATTCACTCCCGAGCTGGTTACTTACTACAACCGCGTTGCGTCAGAGCATCCGGAATTTGAGATTGTATTCTACAGCGAGGACAAATCGCAGTACGCCTTTGAAACTTATATGCGCGAAACCAATATGCCCTGGCTGGCCATCGACTACCCGAAAGTGAAAAGCAAGGATGCGCTCGCCAAGATTGCCGGGAGCGGAATTCCTTCGTTGGTCCTGGTTGATTCAACCGGCAAAGTCATTTCCAGTAGCTACCACGGCTCGGAATATCTCGGCCCACAAAAAGTCTTGGCCGATATCGATGCCATTTTTGCCGGGAAAGCTCCGGGCCGATTCGCCTCGCAATAAAGTCGTTGCCGATTCGTTGTGTCGCTCGTCTATTTTTGGCGGGCAATGAAAAGAGAATCTACCCGGGAACGAATGGCGCGGCTTGGCATCCGCGATATCGATCTTGAAGAAACCTTCGCGCGATCAGGCGGACCGGGCGGTCAGAACGTAAACAAAGTCGCGACCGCGGTGACGCTGCGACATCGTCCCACGGGAGTCGGGGTGACGGCACAAGATTCGCGCTCGCAAGCGATGAATCGCAAGCTGGCGCGCGAACGTCTGCTGGACGCGATTGAAGATCGACAACGCGCCGCACGCAGAGCGCAGATCGCCGCTCACGAGAAAGAACGTCGCCGTAAATCGCCGCGGCCGGCCGGGTTGAAGAAAAAAATTCTCGAATCTAAACGAAAACGTAGTGCGTTAAAAAAACTTCGCGGCCCAGTGGAGGATTAGGTTTACCAAAGCAAATCCTGAAACGCTTTGATTCTCCTTTCGGTCAGCGCTGACTTTTCCTCCACCGATTTCGCGGCGTCGCGGCTCTTTAGCCACGCAAGCTGCTCTTGTCTAACCTGGGCGAAGCGATTGGCCGCCACCAGCCAGCGGATGGCCTGATAGACTTGGTTCAATTGAGTGTCTAAGGCGTCGAACTTTTCTTCCTCGGAGCGATAGATGGTGCCACTGAAATCCTCCGGCACCTGTTTTTCATCCGCGGCCACGATCATGTGGTTTGTGAAATTGTCGTCATAGGCTGCCTGCAATGCGTCATCTTGATCGGAATTAGTCGGCCGCGCGTCCATTGCGGTCCACTTTCTATCGGCAAGGCTGTATGTTCCCTGAAACAGTCCGTAGTACGTCTTCACATTTTCGAATTGCTTTGGATTATTTTGCGACGTCGCTCGGACCCGAATTTTTCTGTCGTTTCCCAATCGAAAACGCGGAGAGACGTCTCCGCCCATCTCTGAGTCGTGTGATCGTTTCTTCATGGCATCGTCGAGCGCTTTCTGAATGCGCGCGCCGATTTCCGTTTGATCGAACTTCGAATCTTTGATCTCCAAGGCCGAAAGGGTGTCCATTCCATAACGCCCGTCGTTTTCGACGATGCAATAACTCGAATCGGGCGCCCAAAAGATCTCCAAGCCGCGATGATTTTGATGTTCGAAGTAATCAACCTTGTCGATCTTTCCCAGCGTTGTGTGATTCTTTACGTCTGCGAGATAAACGTCGCTTTCGTTGCTGCTCTGCTGTTCCGCGGCATCCGCTGTTTGGACCAGCACGGCGTAGCGCCCGTCGGGAGACTCCGAGTGCTCCCTAACGATGTAATCTTTGGGCCAATCGCCCCCGCGCGCGCTTACAAGGCCGAGCATTAAGGCAGAGGCAATCGCCAACGACCGGATCGAGACCGACATCATCGCTGATTTTGCTCACACCAATCGACCGCTGACAAGATCGACAATTAGTCACATCTGCCGAAGGGGTTTCGGCCGTCCTAATTATGTAACGACGATTCATACTATGAAAAAAGTGCTACCTCCTTTGTCTTCACACACAGCACAACAACGACGCGCTACTAGTTCAAGTTGGCGCTACGGGTGAGAAGGGCACGCAGCCGCGTGCCCTCTTGCTTTTATGACTTTTTTTTCGGCGACGAAGGCGTCTCTGCGCTCTCGGTGCTTTGCGCTTCTTCTTCGGCCGCTTGGCTCACAACTGGCGCGATTGCCTGAAGTTTTTCGCCGCTCCGCAGGTCCATTAATTTCACGCCCATGGTGTTCCGGCCGGTCTCGCGAATTTCCTTCACCCGGGTGCGGACCATTTGGCCCTTGGTCGTGATTAACATCATCTCGTCTGAGTCGCGCACAGTGAGCGCGCCGACGACGTCGCCGGTCTTTGTCCCGGTCTTCATCGTGATGATCCCTTTGCCGCCGCGGTTTTGTTTGCGGTAATCGTCGAACGGAGTCCGCTTGCCGATTCCGTTCTCGCCGGCAACAAGTAGCATCGCATCAGGATCGACAATAGCGATGGCAACGACGTGATCTTTCTTTTCAGGTCGAATGCCCCAAACGCCGACAGTGTTTCTACCCTGATCGCGCAATTGCTCCTCGTGAAAACGAAGGCTCATTCCTTCCTTTGTGATCAGAACGATCTCGTTATTTCCATTGGTCAGCTTGGCATCAATCAAACGATCGCCTTTTTCGATTTGGATGGCGATGATTCCGCCTTTTCGAACGTTTCGGTAATCGGAAAGATTCGATTTCTTGACGATCCCTGACTGCGTCGCAAACACGACGTGGAGATTCTCATCCCAGGTTTGATCGACAGCATTCGCTCCAGTGCCGGCTTTCTTTGATTGAATCCGGATCGTGGCCGCGATTTTCTCGTCCGGCTTTAATTCGAGAATGTTGGCGATCGAGCGCCCTTTCGCCGCACGTCCCATTTCCGGAATCTCGTAAACTTTCTCCACATAGGCGCGGCCGGCTTCGGTGAAAAACATCAAATAATCGTGTGTCGTCGCCGTGAATAGGTGCTCGATGAAATCTCCCTCTTCTTCTTCAGTCGCGCCTTCGCGCGTTGTCATCCCGATCACGCCTTTGCCACCTCGCCGCTGCGCGCGGAACGCGCTCACTGCGGTACGCTTAATAAATCCGCCGTGCGTGATGCTGATGATGCAACCTTCGTTGGCGATGAGATCTTCCATGTTGATGTCGCCCTCATCTGCGATGAACTGAGTAAGGCGCGGCGAACCGTGCTTCTCTTTCAGCTCGCGCAGTTCCTTCTTGATGATGGTGAAGACACGCTGCTCCTTCGCCAGAATGTCGCGCAAATCCTGGATGGTCTTGATCAGTTCCTTGTATTCGTTCTCGATCTTGTCCCGCTCGAGTCCGGTCAACTGATACAAACGCAGATCGAGAATCTGATTGGCCTGATGCTCGCTGAACGCGTAACGGCCTTCAGTCAGTCGCGCCGGATTACGAATCAAGATTCCGATTTGCTCGACTTGTCGCTTGGTGAAATCGAAGGCCAGCAGTTTGACCCGCGCTTCCTCGCGATTGGCCGACCCGCGAATAATTCGGATGAATTCATCGAGGTTGGCCAGCGCGATAAGATAACCTTCCAACGTCTCGGCCCGTTCCTCGGCCTTTCTTAATTCGAATCGCGTCCGGCGCAGAACAACTTCGCGCCGATGCTCGATGTAAGCCGCGTTCGCCTCCTTGAGGGACAGCAACTTTGGGCGGCCGTGATCAATGGCCAGCATCAGCGCGGGGAAGGAACTTTCCATCGCCGTGTGCTTGTAAAGATTGTTGATGACGATCTTGGGATTTGCGTCGCGCTTGAGCTCGATCACCACGCGCGTGTTCTCGTCCGACTCGTCTCGGATCGCCGTGATATCGCCCAAGATTTTTTCATTCACCAGCTCGGCGATGCGCTCAACCAGCGTCGCGCGATTCACCCCGTATGGAATTTCGGTGATGACAATTTGTTCTTTGCCGCCTTTGAGTTCTTCGACACCGGCTTTGCCACGGACTTTCATGCTGCCGCGGCCGCTCGTGAGATATTGTTTTGCGCCGGTGAGGCCGCAGATCGCGCAGCCGGTCGGGAAATCGGGCCCCTTCACGTGCTTCATCAGCTCTTCCAGCGTGATTTCGGGGTCATCGATTTGCGCGCAAACGCCGTCGATGACTTCGCCAAGATTGTGCGGTGGGATGTTCGTCGCCATTCCAACCGCGATGCCGGTACCGCCGTTAACCAGAAGATTTGGGAATGCCGCGGGAAAAACTGTCGGCTCAGTCCGGGTCTCGTCGTAGTTCGGGACGAAATCGACCGTGTCCTTGTCCATGTCGACCATCAACGCGGCGCCCAGATGGGTCATGCGCGCTTCGGTATAACGCATCGCCGCCGGCGGATCGCCCTCGACCGATCCAAAATTTCCCTGGCCATCCACGAGCGGCTCGCGCATCGCCCACGGCTGCGCCATGTGCACCAGGGTGGGGTAGATCACCGCCTCGCCGTGCGGGTGGTAGTTACCGCTGGTATCACCGCAAATCTTTGCGCACTTACGATGCTGCCGCCCGGGAAAGAGCGACAAATCGTGCATCGCGTAGAGAATTCTGCGCTGCGAAGGTTTCAGTCCGTCCCGCGCGTCCGGCAATGCGCGCGAAATGATGACCGACATCGAGTAATCGAGGAAGGACCTCGATACTTCGTCAGCTACATTTACCGGATCAACTTTTTCGTTCGCAGTGTACATCGCTTCGCGACGTCAATCGTTAATTCGCTAATTCGTTAAATCGTTAAATAATCAGACGTCGAGGTTGCGGACGTTCAGCGCATTGTCCTCGATGAACTGCCGCCGCGGCTCAACCACGTCGCCCATCAGAATCGTGAACATTTTGTCGGCATCAACGGCGTTGTCCTCGTTGAGATCGACTTTGAGCAGCTTTCGCTTCTCGGGATTCATCGTGGTCTCGAACAATTCCTTGGCGTTCATTTCGCCCAGACCCTTAAAACGTTTGATCTGCACACCGCGCCGGCCAATCTCCAAGATCTTCTGCAGAATTTCAGGAATCGAGAACAGCGGATGGGTCACTGCCTTTTCGCCTTCGCCCTCGATCAATTCGAAGATCGGTTTATCGCTCGCGGCATAGTGGTTCACTTTCAATCCTTTGCGAGCCAATTCGGCGATGATTTTCTGGACTGCGGCCGACTCGTGGAGCTCGACTAATTTGGCGCGACGGCGAATGCCGTTCGTTTTCGCCGCCGGCGTTTGGGTGTCGCCCAGCGGTAACAATTCCTGCTCCATCTGGGTGTCGAACAAATTGAGGTCGAGGTTCGATTCATGGAACTTTCGGACCGCCTTTTCGTCATGAAAGTAATGAACAGTCTCGTCATTGCCTTCGCGAACTTTGACCAGATACGCCGGTAACTTGCCCGATTTGGAACTCCGCTCTTCCAGGTATTCCTCGAAGTCGCCGCCATGGCGGCGCACGACCTCGCTAAGCTTCGCCAGTTTCTCGAGGGACTCGAGAATATCCTTTAGCTGCGCCGCGGTGATCTCCTTGTTGTCGGCGAGATTTCTTAGTTTCACGTCTTCGGCTCCGAGCGAGATCAGAATCTTGTTCAACTGCACGTCGTCATCGACGTACTCCTCGCGCTTCTTGCGCTTGATTTGGTAAAGTGGCGGCTGCGCGATGTAAATTTTTCCTGCGCGCACCAGCTCGGTCATCTGCCGGAAGAAAAATGTCAGGAGCAGGGTGCGAATATGCGATCCGTCGACATCGGCGTCGGTCATGATAATGATGCGGCCGTAGCGCAACTTCGAGATGTCGAACCGCCCTTCTTCCTGTTTGCCGTTCCCCGCGCCGTCTTCCTCGCGCGGCTTGCCGATGCCCGTGCCGATGGCGGTGATCATGGATTGGATCTCGGTGTTCTTGAGGAATTGGTCCTCGCGGGCTTTCTCGACGTTAATCAGCTTGCCGCGAATCGGCAGGATTGCCTGATAACGGCGGTCGCGTCCCTGTTTGGCTGAGCCTCCGGCTGAATCGCCCTCCACAATGTAAAGCTCCGTCAATTCCGGATCCCGTTCGGAGCAGTCTGCCAATTTTCCAGGTAATCCGCCGCCGGTAAGGGCGCCTTTTCGAATCGTCTCACGCGCTTTCCGAGCAGCTTCACGTGCCCGCGCAGCGGTCAGCACCTTGTCAAAAATCCGTCGCGCAGTGGGCGGATTCTTGTCGAAGAACGTCAGCAACCCTTCGTAGACCGCCGAGTTCACAATTCCGTCGATCTCGGTGTTCACGAGTTTCACCTTAGTTTGCGATTCGAATCGCGGATTGGGCAACTTGATGCTCAGAACGGCAATCAAGCCCTCACGCACATCGTCACCTGAAATCGACGGATCTTTTTCTTTCAGGAGCTGGTTCTGTTTTGCGTATTGATTGATTGCTCGCGTCAGTGCCGTGCGAAATCCGGTGAGGTGAGTTCCGCCATCCGGGTTTGGAATTGAATTCGCGAACGGCAGAATCTGGTCGTTGTAAGTGTCGTTGTATTGCAGAACAACATCGACAAACACTTCGCCGCGCTGTCGCTCGATCACGATTGGCTTCGGATGGAGCACCTGCTTGTTTTCGCCCAGCTGCTTTACGAATTCCTCGATGCCGTGCTTGTAAAGAAACGTTTCCTTCTTCGGCTCATCGCTGCGCTCGTCGGTCAGATTGATCTCGAGGCCTGGATTTAGAAATGCCAATTCACGAAGCCGGGTGGCCAGCCGCTCAAACTTAAACTCAGTCGTGATGGTGAAGATAGTCGGATCGGGAAGGAACGTGATGAATGTGCCGGTAGCCTTTTTGCCTTTGACCTCTCCGATTACCTCGAGCTTGTGCGTCGTTTTTCCCTTGGCAAAGGCCATGTGATAAACCTTGCCGTCCCTCGAAACTTCCACCTTGAACCATTCGGAAAGCGCGTTGGTGCATTTAGCGCCGACGCCGTGCAGACCACCGGAATATTTATAGGCGCCTTGTCCGAATTTTCCGCCGGCGTGCAGGTTCGTGAGAACCAACTCCACTGCCGGCATTTTCCACTTCGGATGAATGTCCACTGGAATTCCACGGCCATTGTCCCGTATCGACACGCTCCCATCGACATGCACGGTCAATTCAATCTTGTCACAAAATCCGGCCAGATGTTCGTCGATCGAATTGTCGACGACCTCGTAAACCATGTGATGTAATCCGCGCTCGTCCGGGTCGCCGATGTACATCCCGGGACGCTTCCGGACCGCCTCCAAGCCTTCGAGCTTGTCGATCTGCGCAGCGTCGTATTTTTGAAGTTTGTTAACGCCGGAAATCTCACGCTGGCGATTTTTTTCGGCGGATTTTTCGTCGTCTTGATCGACGGAGACGGCGGCGCGGGCTGGCATTAAAAGAACGTAGCCAAAATCGATCGAAAAACAACAAATAATCGTGTGGTCTTCAGAGCCATATTTCCGCTACAGGTTGGTGGGTCGGAGCCAGCGGGACCCACCATATTGTGGCCGGGGCGTCCAAGTTATTCACCACCTTTTTTGCCACCTTGACCTGGCTGTTTTGTCCTTCGAAAATGTGCGCTTTCGATGCGTCTCCAAACTCTCGCCGAAGCCCGCTGGATCCTCGCGATTTTGGCTTTTCTAGCGCTCGCCAGTCTCTTTTTCAGCACCTGGTTGTTTCTGATTCTCGCCACGCTCATCGCCTACACCTTTTACTTTTTCCGCGACCCGGACCGGAGTGTTCCAACTGATCCTGGTGACGTCGTTGCGGCTGCGGACGGAACCGTCACTGACATCGTCGAGGTCGATGAGGTCGACGTTTTGAAATCAAAAACACGCCGGGTGGGGATTTTCTTATCGATCTTCGACGTCCACACAAACCGGACTCCGATCGAGGGACGCATTATTTACCGGCAACACCGCGCGGGTCTTTGCCTCGATGCGCGGCGCCCGGAGTGTTCGGCGAAGAATGAAGCCATGACCTGGGCTTTCGAAAATCCGCGAGCGACAATCGTTGTTCGCCAGCTCACCGGAGCGATTGCGCGACGGATCGTCGCTTGGGCTGACGTTGGCGACGAGCTCGCGAAAGGCGATCGGTTTGGAATGATTCGCTTTGGCTCGCGAACGGAAGTATACTTGCCCCTCGCCGCCAGTGTGGTGGTGAAAGTGGGCGACCACGTGGCCGGTGGATCGACAATTATCGCGCGACTTCCCTGATTCATGAACGAACAGCCGTCGAAAATCTATCTGCTGCCGAATTTGATGACGGCTGGCAATCTATTCTGTGGATTCACTGCCACGCTTAAGATATTGGAAGGCGCGCTTCTCCAAGGCACTGATGCCGTCGCTGCGAACGATCTATTTCATGAGGCGATCTGGTTCATTCTCGGTGCGTTCGTTTTCGATTTTCTCGACGGCCGGCTGGCCCGCCTCGGTGGACACGACAGCGCGTTCGGGCGCGAATTCGATTCGCTGGCCGACATTGTTTCGTTCGGCGTCGCGCCGGCGCTCTTGGTTTACCGGATCGTGCTTCAGCAGTTTCGCACTGCATGCTGGATCATTGCCCTGATTTATCTTTGCTGCGGCGCGCTGCGTCTGGCGCGTTTCAACATCGCATCAGCGAATCACCAGCGCGAATCTGCCACAAGTGCTGGAAAGGATTTTACCGGGTTCCCTATTCCCGCCGCCGCAGGATTGGTCGCGTCGATCACGCTTTTCATGCTTTGGCTTACGGAAGGCGAACATCATCTCGGCAAATGGAAGTTCGTTTTGCCGCCACTTCTGCTTTTCCTCTCCTTCATGATGTTCAGTCGGTTTCAGTATCCAAGTTTCAAGGCGATCAATTGGAAGACGAAGAAATCGATTCCGCGATTTCTCGGGATCTTTCTCGTCCTCATTCTAACAGCGCTAAATTACCAATGGATGCCTGCGGTCCTGTTTCTGGCCTATCTAATGTACGGCTTTCTCCGCCCATGGCTTTCTCACGAATGGCGCCGCGAGATCGAAGAAGAAATCGGTGAGGAAGGTTCGGAAGAGCCGACCGAGCAAGTTTCGTAACGGCGCATTGATGATTGTAGGGCAAGCGCTCCGCTTGCCAGTCCGAGCCGGACGGGCGGCTATCAGATGGCAGACAATGCGCCTGCCCTACAATTGTCGGGCGTTCAATCGCGCCAGAATTTCCGGATCGCGCACATCGGCCCATGCGCCGGTCAATTTGAGCGCTCGAACTTTCTTTCCTGATTGCGCAAGCTCGCGAATCGCGTCGGTCAGCTCGTATTCGCCACGGGACGACGGTTTCAGTTTGGCTGTGAAATCAAAAATGCTGGGGCGAAATGCATATAGCCCGGCGTTATACCACGGGCTCGTCGCTTCGCCCGGTTTCGATTTTTCGCGAAGATCGACAACGTCCATTTGATCATTGAGAAAAACCGCGCCGCCTTTCGTCACATCCTCGCCTCGAGTTACGCTGACAACTGCCTCAATGTTCTCTGCGAGATCGACAATCGATCTGTAGTTTTCCGGCCCCACCAGAATGTCGCCATAGCCCAAAACGAATGGTGCGAGATCGACAAAGTTTTTCGCTAGCTCAATCACGCGGCCCGTACCATCCTGCACTGTTTGGATCGCATACTGGATGTCGACCTTGTATCGCGAGCCATCGCCGAAGAAATTCTGCACCGTGTCGGCTCGATAGCCCACAATGATCAAAAAGCTTCCGACGCCGGCGTCGCGCAGACCTTCGACGATATGCTGCAATACGGGCTTGCCGCGCACTTCGAGCATTGGTTTCGGCAAGTCGGCGGTCATCTCGCGCATGCGCGTGCCGCGCCCGGCCGCCAGCAATACCGCCTTGTCGATTTTCATAGTCTTGTCATCTCGAGCGAAGTCGAGACATCTCTAAACATTTCCGAAGAGCCAAGCGAAATCAGAAAGGAAATAGTTAGAGATTCCTCCACTTCGGTCGGAATGACAAAAGACGGTTTCAATTGAAATTCGGGCCCGACTCAACCACAG
>CAZFZG010000001.1:35040-38953 GCA_964523205.1 uncultured Chthoniobacteraceae bacterium
GGTCGGAATGACAAAAGACGGTTTCAATTGAAATTCGGGCCCGACTCAACCACAGTTCGCGCCAGTGGCTGCGCTGCAATTCCTAAGCAAATACCGCGAGACCGGGTTGCTGCTGTTTCGTGCCAGCGTTGGGCTGGTCTTCATCATTCTGATCGCGCCAATTTTGTGGAGCGGCTCCGACAGCTGGGAGAATTTTGGATCGGCCATGCGGAATCTCGATTTCCATTCACACTACAAATTCTGGGGATTTTTCGGTGCGATTCTCGGCTGTGCGGGCGGAATTCTCATGATTCTGGGTCTGTTTTTTCGAATCGGCGTGCTATTTGCCCTCGCCGTTACCGCCGTTCACCTCGTGTCTGTCATTCATAGCCGGGGAGATTTTTTCTCGCGGCTGCCGGCTTTCGAAATGTCGATATTGCTCCTGAGTTTGCTGTTCGTCGGGCCTGGCAAATATAGCGTTGATAAAAACTAGGAAGACTTCGCATCTTTCTGCGCAGCTGTTTTGTCAGGCGGAACGATCAACGCCGGCAGATCGAGTTGCTTGACCATTGCGCTAACTTTCGGCAGGTCGTCGTTCTTGATTTGCACCCACTTCTTCAACTGGTCGTCCAGTTGGCTGCTCAGTTTCTGGAAAACGTCCAGCTGGGATTTGGTCGGCGGGTTACTGTCGCCGCCATCGATGAAATGGCTAAAGGCATCGAAGCGCTCGTTCAGCATGCTCGGAAACGCGAGATTTGCTTCCGAGCCCTTCATGTTTATCTGGATCAACTCCTGTTCTACCCCGGACATTTTCTTATCGAGGTCGTCCGCGGCAGAAAGCGCAGATTTCAACCGCTGATCATCGCCAAAGCGCGTATGCAGGTTCTTGATCTGCGTTTTAATGTCGCGGATCTCGTTCACAGCCTGATGAAGTTGCGAAATGCGATCTGTTACCTGCTTCGACAAGGTGAATTGTTTCTGCAACGTCGCTTCGGCGCCTTTGGTGCGCGGATCGATCACGACTTTTAACGGCACGGTCTGTGATTTGCCCGCTACGGTGATCTTCACCTGGTAGTCGCCCGGCAACGCCAGCGGACCTTTCGGGCCGCTCCCGGTATAAAACGCTCCCGGGATCTGGACTGGATCATCGTAGCGCAAATCCCACGGGAACCGGTTCATCCCTTCATTCGCCGGAATTGTTTTGACGCGCTCGACCCGATCGGGCCATTCCGGGGGCTGCTCGCCTTCTTTTTTCTCCTTGTTGGAGAAGTGCCGAACGACTTTTCCGCTCGCGTCGAGAACGTCCAGAGTTACTTCATCCTTTGGCGCGGTTTTGAAGTAGTAATCGATCATCGCGCCCGCGGGTGGATTGTCACCAACCGGCTGGCGCTTGTCGAATTCTTCCGGGTAATGCAAGCGCAATGCCGGTTGCGGTTGGTACAAAATGAAATCTGCGCTCGCTGACTGCGCGTTCACCTGTCGCAGTGGCGTCAAATTATCCAGTACCCAAAATGATCTGCCATGCGTCGCGACGACGAGGTCGTCATCTTTCACCACTAAATCGTGGATCGGCGACTGCGGCAGATTCAATTGCAATGGCTGCCAGTGGGCGCCGTCATCGAACGAAAGGTAAACGCCGCGCTCGGTCCCGGCGTAAAGCAAGCCCTCTTTCTTTGGATCTTCGCGCACGCTGCGCGCGTACGCGCCGTCCGGAATACCGCCCGTGATCTGGGTCCACGTCTTGCCAAGGTCCTTCGTTTTGAAGATGTACGGCTTGAAATCGTCCTGGCGATGATTGTCGACGGCCACATAAGCAGCGTTCGCCTCTTTAGGTGATGGATCAATAATCGAAACGGTGGCCCACTGCGGAATCGGCGGCGTGACTTTCGTCCAAGTTTTGCCGTCGTCGGTTGAAACGTGCACCCATCCGTCATCGCTGCCGGCCCACAACGTCCCCTGTTTAACCGGCGATTCGGCCAGTGCGAAAACGGTGTCGTAATATTCAACCGAGGTGATGTCGTTTGTCAGCGGACCGCCGCTTGGTTCCTGTTTCGTTTTGTCGTTTCGTGTCAGATCTTCGCTGATCCTGGTCCAGCTCTGGCCGTGATCGATCGATCTAAAAACGCATTCTGCCGCCGTGTAGATCACGTCCGGGTTATGCGGCGAAAGCATCAGTGGCGTAACCCACTGGAACCGATGTTGAAGATCTTTCGCGCCGTGTCCCGAGTTGTCCAACGGCACCGGGCTAATGTCCTGCAAGTCTTCTTTGTTCTTGTCGTAGCGAACAGTGTAACCCTCGCTGTTTGAATAAATGATGTGCCAATCGCGCGGGTCCGGTACGACAAAACCGCATTCGCCATCGCCGGCTGGAAACCAATCTTCACGGCCGATCACACCTGAGTCGGTCCGGCTCGCGATGCACACGTTGGAATTGTCCTGTTGCGCGCCGCAAATGTGATACGGGAAGGCGTTGTCGACCGACACGTGATAAAACTGTGCGGTTGGCTGATTGTTTTGCGTCGTCCAAGTCTTGCCGCCGTCGGTCGAAATGCTCGCGCCGCCGTCATTCGCGTTGGCAATTCGATTCGGATTCTGGGGATCGATCCACAAACCATGATGATCCCCGTGACGGGCCGGCAAGAGGTTGAACGTCTTGCCGCCATCGACCGATCGAAAGGCGCCGGTATTCAACACGTAAACCGTGTCCGCGGATTTTGGATCCGCGTAGATTTTGCTGAAATACCACGCGCGTTGACGAAAACGGCCGTCGTCGTTTACCCGGGTCCATTTTTGGCCAGCATCATCCGAGCGATAAATGCCGCCTTCTTTGGCTTCGATGATCGCGTAAACCCGGTTCGCATCCGCGCCGGAAACCGAAACACCGATGCGTCCAAGAATACCCTCAGGAAGGCCATTGCCCTCGAGGCGTTTCCAGGTCACGCCATTATCCTCTGAGCGATACAAGCCGCACCCCGGGCCGCCGCTCGAGAAAAACCACGGCTGCCGACGCGCCTGCCAAAGAGCTGCGAATACGATGTTCGGATTATGCGGATCGAACACCACGTCGATGCCGCCGGTGTTTTCATCCTTGCTTAGAACGTTTGCCCAGGTCTTGCCTCCGTCAGCAGTCCGAAAAATTCCGCGCTCTTTGTTTGGGCCGAACGCGTGCCCAAGCGCCGCTACCAACACCACGTTTTCGTTTCTCGGATCGACAATCAGCGCGCCGACCTGCCGTGTGTCTTTCAGTCCGACATTTTTCCAGGTCTTGCCCGCATCGATCGATTTGTAAACACCGAGGCCGTAGGTCGTGTTGCCACGAATCGCTGCTTCACCGGTTCCGACGTAGACGACGTTATGATCTGACGGTGCGACTGCGATCGCGCCGATAGAGGAAATATCTTCCTTGTCGAAAAGCGGTGTCCAGTTTTGTCCGCCATCGATTGTTTTCCAAACCCCGCCGGCGACTCCGCCGAAATACCACGTGTCCGGTTCACCTGGCACTCCTTCAATGGCCAGCGCGCGTCCGCCGCGGAAGGGTCCGACTTGCCGCCATTGCATCCCACTAAAGAGTTTTTCGTCGATTGAACCGGGCGGCACCGGCTTGGGTGTGGCCGTCGGGGAAGCCCTTGGTGACGGCGTCGGTCCGCCTTCGCGTGGTGTCGGACTGATCGCGAAGCTGTTAAAGCACAGAAAAAGGACCGCGGCAGCAAAGAGAAGACGCAGGAAAGGAGTGATCATCCGCGTATTGTGAAAAGCTACGCGCGCGCTTCAACTGGAATTCTTACTTCTGTGGAGGCAGCCGTCCCGGCTGCATGACCTTAAGATTAGCAGGCGAGACGCCCCCCACCACAGCTACATCTGTTTGCGCACTGCAAGAATGTAAGCAATCACAGCTTCGCGGTCCGCCGGTTTCAAACTGGCGCGGTGGGACATG
>CAZFZG010000001.1:39053-40728 GCA_964523205.1 uncultured Chthoniobacteraceae bacterium
AATCCAGCGTCCGTAGTTTTTCTGCGCGATCAGTTTCGATTCCCATTCGAAGAATCGCCGTCCAGCTTGGTATTCCTGATAGATCGACAATCCGACCGGGTCGATCACCGGGTTCGTGAAATTGTAAATCAGCTCGATTGCCGAATCGTTGTAGGATAACCCGGAATCGTCTGCGCTACTAAAGTAATTCCAGTCCGCAACGTAAATGCTCGCCTGGAATTTGTCTGTGATGCCGAATTCAAACTCATGGCGGAAATCGACTTGGTCGCTGCGGTCCGGATTCGTCGTTCGGCCCCAGGTCAGCCAGTTTTCCATTTCGACGCTGCCCGGCGGCGACGTCGGCGCTTCGTAAATAAATGTGAAATGGCGAACGCCGCCCAACGCACCCACCGCCGGCAAGATCGACAAGAGTGCCAGTCCGGCTCGGACCAAGATCGTTAGAACGGATTTTCTCATTGGCGAATTCTGTAGGGGGAAGCAGCTTGCTTCCCGCTATCGATGGGACGCTAACAGCGTCCCCTACAGTTTTGGTCCATCGCTTACCGCACTGGTTGCAATTGTTGCCGCGGCAGCGCGATGTCCGCTTCAGCTTTGGCTTCCTGAACCGGTTCCTCGCTGACCGGTGTCGTTGTTCCGCCGAATTTTCGAGCAGCGTAATAGGAACCCACCACCAAAACGGCCGCAATTCCTTGCCCGATCAACGTTTCGTAAGTGGGGAAAACCGAGAACCACAAGCCCATCCATTTCGGAATCACCGAAACAAGTGACGGAATCGGCGTGGTCGAGATCCAATGCGCCAGCTGCATCTCTTGCGCTTGCTCGCCGACCATCACGAGCAAAACGACGCCGAGCAACACGCCGGTCGTGATCAACATTTTTCGGTAGGGGAGTTTCTGCTGAACCACGAAGGTGAGCACAGCCACGATCGCTGAAAGCGCGATTCCGAGCAGCGCCCCTTTCAGAACCACGCCGCCGCCGAATCGCAGATGATACGTCTGGAGAAACAAGACGACTTCGAATCCTTCGCGATAAAGCGACGTGAATCCGAGCAGGATCAGTCCCCAGAGCAACGATCGTCTCGCAATCTCAGTCCCGTGTCCGTTTTCGAGAAGCGCCTTGCGGCGCCGATTGTGGGCGCGAATCCAGCCGCCCCAATAAATTTTGTGAAAGAACCAGTTCATGATAACGAGCAACACGACGACCGCGAGCAGTCCGGTCGCCGCTTGCAAATCGAGCGCGCGGATGTTGTCGCTCAATGAATCGACAACGCCTACCGCGACAACCCATGTGATCAGTGTGGCGATGAACGCAACGCCCGCGCCGATTGCGACCGGTTTTCGATGCGCACGTTTCGGCCCGGTCATGCTGGCGGTGATCGCCGCCAAAACCAGAATACATTCGAGTCCTTCGCGAAAAACGAGAACGCCGATGTCGAGCGCAGCGACAGTCGCGCTCGTGTCCGGCTCAGTCGGATCCGGCGCGCCATGCGTTGTGATTCCCTGCCAGACCAGAATCGCGATCACCACCACCGCGGCGACAAAGATGCCGATGCCGAAAAGCATCCGCATCGGCTGATTCGACTGGTCCAAAGCACTTGCGCTCACCATAGAATGCTAACACAGCAAAAACCGCACTGCTGCCGGTCGGTTGCGTTTTTTTAGCGGCGATTTGCGCC
>CAZFZG010000001.1:40828-47859 GCA_964523205.1 uncultured Chthoniobacteraceae bacterium
CCGACTCGCGCGCCGAATTTGTGTGGGCGACGCATCGACGGATGCGGCGTCGTCAGAATCACCTGGCCGCCAGGTTTCAAAAGAGTTCGGATCCAGACGAGCCATTCTAGCGGATCAGCGACATGTTCGACCACGGCCAGCCCGACAATTTGCTCAAACCGCGAGTCGGGCGGTGTTGCGGAGAACTCCGCTAGCGTCAGAAAATGGTGCGCCGGAAATTTCTTCCGCGCGATTTGAATCGATTCTCCATCGCGATCGACTCCCAGATATCGAATTGAATCGACATAATAGGCCAACTCTCCGGTGCCGCAGCCGATGTCGAGTAAATTTCCGTGGCCGATGAAAGATCTCGCTGCTGCGATCCGGCGCGAACGAAGAAAAGGTGAGAGCAGACCTGTTAACTGATCAGCCATGCGTCGCGACGTTGCTCTGTTGTCTTAGTCAGGTCGGCGAATGACTTCGTCATTCCGACGCTGATAGTTCCCGAGTTCACCGGAAAAGGACTTAAGCAGAGTCTCAAACGTCTTTCCCATTTCAGAATCGTAACTCGCTGAGTTTTTGGACGAATGCGGCCAAGCCAATCTCGCCCAAATATGAACATCCGCGATATCACGAAATGCTGTCTGAATTGAATACATCGTGTCGCCTTGTTTGCGCCCGGCTTTGAACATCTCCCATTGGTCGAAACGCGATTTCTCGCCGCTGGCCGCTTTTTCATGAGAGGCTGCAAACGCATCCGACGCCTCTTTAGAATCGATCTGAGCCAAAAAGACGGCAATCCCGGTAGGATTCTGTTCGTTGGCTCCGGTTGAGATCTGAAACAATGCGGTCTTCAGCGGAGCCTTGGTGTTCATGGACACGACGCTCCAGTCACTACTAACGCTGAAGCGGACCCAGCCGTGAGCCGTAATCAAAGTAAACTCGGCATGATCGCCTGTGTTAAGGGCAGCGACGTCGCCGTCCGCAATCGTGTCGGCTCCCAGACATACAGTGCTTGCTAATATGGCGGCAGCCGTGCCGAATAAATTCGTTTTGATAAAGCTTCGCCTGTTCATTGCAAAAGATGTTTACCGCAGAGGACGCAAAGAGCACAGAGTAATCCGCAGATTGACCAGATTTCCGGGAGATTAGCGGAGATTGATCAGCCTCGTTTATAATCTGTGCCAATCTGTGAAAATCTGTGGATCAAAGTTCTCCTCTTTGACCTCCGTGATCTCTGCGGTGAGTAGGTGATTGGGCAAAGTGTCGACGAATTATACGTCGTAGTACATCGAGAATTCGTACGGGTGCGGTCTCAGCCGCAGGGCGTCGTATTCTTTTTGTTTCATGTCGATCCAGTTGGCGATGAAGTCGGCGTTGAAGACGTCGCCGCGAAGCAGGAATTGGTGATCGGCTTGGAGCGCTTCGATCGCCCCACGGAGTGAATCGGGCACACTTGCAATCTGGGCGAGTTCTTCCGGCGGCAGATCGTAAAGGTTTTTGTCCAGCGGATCTCCGGGATCGATGCGGTTCTGGATTCCATCGAGCCCAGCGAGCAGCATCGCGCTGAAGGCCAGGTACGGATTCGACGCGCCATCGGGCGTGCGGAACTCGATCCGTTTCGCTTTTGGACTCGGCGAATAGGTTGGAATCCGGATCGCGGCGGACCGATTGCGCGCGGAATAAGCGAGATTGACGGGCGCTTCGAATCCGGGCACCAGGCGCTTATAGCTGTTGGTGGTCGGATTGGTAAGGCAGGTCAGAGCGGGCGCGTGTTTCAAAATTCCGCCAATGAAAAAGAGGGCGGTGTCGCTCAGCCCGGCGTAACCGTTGCCGGCGAAAAGCGGTTTGTCGCCGTTCCAAAGCGACATGTGGGTATGCATCCCCGAGCCGTTGTCGGCGAAGAGCGGCTTCGGCATGAAGGTAACGGTCTTGTTGTGCTTCTTGGCGACGTTACGCAGGATGTACTTGTAATACTGCATGCTGTCGCCCATGCGTTTGAGCGAGGCGTAGCGAACATCGATTTCAGCCTGGCCAGCGGTGGCGACTTCGTGATGTTGCCGCTCGATTGCAACGCCGGCGCGCTCGAGCTCGAGACACATTTCGTTGCGAATGTCCTGCAACGAATCCATCGGCGAGACCGGGAAATACCCTTCCTTCGGCCGAATCTTGTAACCGAGGTTGGGAAACTCCTCTTTCGCGCTGTTCCAATGCCCCTCGATGCTGTCGACGAAGTGCATCGACGAATTGCCGTCGTATTTGAACCGCACATCGTCGAAAATGAAGAACTCCGCTTCCGGTCCGAAGTAAGCGGTGTCGGCGATGCCGGTCGATTTCAAATACGCTTCGGCTTTTTCGGCCACGCCCCGAGGATCGCGGTCGTAGGGCTCGCGCGTGATCGGATCGACAATGGTGCAAATCAGCGAGAGCGTCGGCTCGGCGTTGAAGATGTCGATCCAGGCCGTGGCCGGATCCGGAATGACCAGCATATCGGAGGCGTTGATAACTCTCCAGCCGCGGATGCTTGAGCCGTCAAAGCCGAGGCCGTCCTTGAAGATTTCTTCGTCGTATTCGGTTAGCGTGGTGGTGAAGTGCTGCCACGTGCCGAGCAAGTCCGTGAACTTGAAGTCGATCAACTTCACGTCGTTGTCTTTGATCATTTTACTGACGTCGGATGGAGTCTTGTCTTTTGAGGCCATATTAAGAGGTTGCGTAGTTGATCCGCCTTCGCGCAAGGCTACGGCGGACAGGTATGTTGAGGAGTTGAGTTGGGCATGTCCCCGCTGTCGTCAGGCGATGGCGGACAGGGTTATTGGTTTGAGGCTGTGAAAAACCGGGTGGGTTATTCACAAAAACCACTGAAAATAAATAGAGCCGAGACAACCCATCGATTGATGGGCTGAGTCCGGCTCGCGTAATCACACTGCCTTTTCGCCGATCTCTTCCGTGCGGATGCGGATCGCGTGTTCCACCGGAAGCACGAAGACTTTTCCGTCGCCGATTTTACCAGTCTTGGCCGCGCCGACGACAGCGGTCACCGCTTTCTCGACCATGTCGTCGGCCATCACGACTTCGACTTTCACTTTCGGCAGAAAATCGACCGTGTATTCGCTGCCACGATAAATTTCGGTGTGCCCTTTCTGGCGGCCGAATCCTTTCACTTCGGTCACGGTCATGCCCTCAATGCCGAGTTCGGCCAGGGCTTCCTTGACCTCCTCGAGCTTGAACGGCTTGATGATTGCTTCCAGCTTTTTCATGTCGATGTGACCGCGCAGTTATTCACATCATCAGAGACTGAGCGCGGCACGCGGTTCATTAACAACGAGCGCATGTGATTGCAAACAAGAAATTCTCGCCGCGCTAATGCGCCGTCATCTGAGCAGAGCGACGTGTTGACAATAGCGCAGCGCTTCAGCGCTGGGTTCAATTGCGTTTAACGGGCAAGTCCCTTCAGGGACGAAAGAAATCTCCTTTCGCTCATTGGGACTTGCTTCCTTATGGATTACGAAACTCCGGCGTTGAAACGCCGGCTTATTTCCATTTTTGCAATCGCGCCGATTGGTTCGGGATGACAAACGGAAAAATTTTCGAGCACGAATGCTTGGCAAATTTGACTGAACGCGGTTGACTGCATTTATATCAACGATGCCGCGCGATTCGTTCGTTCACCTCCACCTCCATACTGAATATTCGCTGCTCGACGGTGCGATCCGGACGCGGGAGCTGATGAAAAAAGCGGCCGAGTATGAGATGCCGGCCGTGGCCGTAACCGACCACGGCAATCTCTTTGGCGCGATCGAATTTTACCAGGAAGCCACCAACGCCGGAATCAAACCAATCATCGGATGCGAGGCCTATGTGGCGCCACGCTCGCATAAAGAGAAGGCGAATTCACTACGTGACGCGGCCTATCATTTCACACTGCTGGCCGAAAACGAGATCGGCTATCGCAATTTGGTAAAGCTGATCACAACCGCGCACCTCGACGGCTTTCATTACCGGCCGAGGATCGACAAGGAGGTACTGGCCCAACATTCGGCCGGGTTAATCGGCCTTAGCGGCTGTCTTGCCGGCGAAGTGAATTCCGCGATTCAAGCCAATAACATCGAAAAGGCGAAGCAGGCTGCCGCGGAATATCGTGACATCCTGGGCGCGGAGAATTTCTTCATCGAGATGCACGATCACGGGATCGAAGAACAAAGACGGTGCAACGCAGTGTTGCCGAGGATCGCGAAAGATCTCGGCATCGGGCTGGTCGCGGCCAATGACGTCCATTTCTTGAGCAGGAACGATCACGATGCCCACGACGTGATGCTTTGCATCGGCACCGGCAAAATCGTCCAAGACGAAAGCCGAATGCGTTACGCACCGGAGCTTTATTTCAAATCACCGGCGGAAATGCGTGAGCTGTTCAAAGATTTTCCGAAGGCAATCGGCAATACGCTCGCGATCGGGGAGCGCTGCGACGTCACGATCGAGTTCGGCCGCTCGAAATATCCGGAGTATTCGGTTCCCGCGGGACAAACCCGCGAAGCATATCTGCGCGATCTCTGTTACAAGGGACTCGAAGAACGTTATGGCCAGCGCGCGAAGGTCGACAATCAGCTGCGGGAGCGACTGGCTTACGAGCTGGGCGTGCTGGAGAAAACCGGATTCGTTAGCTACATCCTGATCGTTTGGGACTTCATTCACTTCGCGAAGGGCCGCGGAATTCCGGTTGGCCCTGGTCGGGGTTCTGCCGCCGGTTCGCTGATCGCTTACGTTCTTGGAATCACCGATATCGATCCGCTTCAATACGGATTGCTCTTCGAGCGATTCCTAAATCCCGATCGGGTATCGCCGCCGGATATCGATGTCGATTTTTGTGAAACGCGCCGCGGCGAAGTTTTGGAATACGTCCGCCAAAAATACGGTGAACGTCGCGTCGCGCAGATCATTACGTTTGGAAAACTGAAAGCAAAGAGCGTGGTGCGTGACGTTGGCCGCGTGATGGGTCTGCCATATCGCGATGCCGATCGGATCGCGCGAATGATTCCGAACGAGCTGAACATCACTCTTGATTCGGCCGCGGAAAAAAATCTGGAGCTGAAACGCGCGATCGCCACGGAGCCGCAGACCAGGCAGCTTTTCGATTACGCGAAAACTCTGGAGGGACTTTCCCGCAATGCTGGCGTCCACGCGGCTGGTGTAGTCATCGCGGACCGCGATCTCTCCGATTACATCCCGCTCTGCCGCGATGTGAAAGGCAACGATGTCATCAGCCAATATCCGATGGGGCCGTTAAACGATCTCGGTTTGCTGAAGATGGATTTCCTTGGGTTGAAGACGTTGACCGTGATCGAGGATACGCTGGCGTTGATTCACAAACGTGAACCGGAGTTCTCATTAAAAAACGTCCCACTCGATGACGCGGCGGCGTTCGATCTCTACAACCGCGGGGAGACGATCGGGCTATTTCAGATGGAGTCTGGCGGCATGACCAATTTGTCGAAGCAGTTCGACGTTAAAAAACTCGATGACATTATCGCACTGATCGCCCTGTATCGACCGGGGCCGATGGAGCTGATTCCCGAATATGTGAAGGCGAAAAAGGGGATCACCCCGATCAAGTATTTGCATCCGTTGCTCGAAGAGATCTGCGCCGACACTTACGGCATTATGATTTACCAGGAACAAGTGATGGCCGCGGCGAGCAAACTCGCGGGCTATTCACTGGCCCAAGCCGACTTGCTCCGCCGCGCGATGGGCAAGAAAGACAAAAAGACGATGGCGAAAGAGCGAAGCAATTTCATCGAAGGTTGCGCGGGCACGAACAAGATTCCCGGGAAAAAAGCGAACGCAATTTTCGATTTGTTGGAAAAGTTCGCCGGTTACGGATTCAACAAGAGCCATAGCGCGGCTTATGGTGTGATCAGTTATCAAACGGCCTATTTGAAGGCGCATTATCCGGTGGAGTTCATGGCCGGATTGCTCAGCAACGAAATCAATAACACCGAAAAGATTTCGGTGTTCGTCGGTGAATGTAAGCGAATGGGGATTTCAATTTTGCCGCCGGACATCAACAAGAGCGCGCTCAAATTTATTCCGGAAACGGGGGCAGCGGCCTCAGACCAGCGAGATTCAGAAGACGACGCTCAGAGAACGCCGTTACAGAAGATGGCGATCCGCTACGGCTTGGCCGCGATCAAGAATGTCGGTGAAGCTGCAATGCAGATGTCGATTGAGGAACGCGAGCAGGGAGGCGATTACGCTTCACTGGACGATTTTTGCGGACGAATCGGAACCCGCATCGCCAATCGCAAGATGCTCGAAAGTTTAATCAAGGCCGGCGCCTTCGATTTTTTCGGCCGCGACCGCGCCGAACTCTATGCTTGCATCGATGAATCACTCGCCTGCGCGGCCGCTGCTCACCGCGACCGAACGGCCGGACAGGTTTCGTTGTTCGACGATGAGACGCATGCTGCAACCACAAGAAGACGCACGGTCACACCGTGGACCGACCACGAAAAACTTTCTTACGAGAAGGAACTTCTTGGCTTTTACGTGAGCGGCCATCCCCTGGACGCATATGTCGATGTTTTCGCCGCGAAAGGTTATCAATCGATCTCTTCGTTGGGCGATCTCGAAGATCGCTCACAGTTCCGAACTGGCGGCGCTATCCTGCAAGTCGACAGAAAATTCACACGCAAGGAAGGCAAACCGTTTGCAGTGGTTTGGATTGAAGATTTAACCGGCACTCTCGAGGTCGTGGTTTGGAACGATGTTTACATCACCGTTTCGGATATCCTCGCTCCCGGTCGAGTGATTGAAATTCGGGGCACGGTCGATACTCGCGGCGACTCGCTGAGGGCCACGGCCCAAAAGGTGAAATTGGTGACGCAAGAAAAATCCAACGGCTCGAATGGCGATGAGACAAATTTCGGCGAGCCGGCGGTGTTGTTGCAATTTTCGGCTGCGACTACGAGCGAGGAACTTCGCCAGGTCCGCCAGCTTTTGGCCAGTTCTCCTGGGCAACGGCGGGTCCAACTGCTTTTCGATCGCCCGAGTGGTGG
>CAZFZG010000001.1:47959-59743 GCA_964523205.1 uncultured Chthoniobacteraceae bacterium
CCAGTTCTCCTGGGCAACGGCGGGTCCAACTGCTTTTCGATCGCCCGAGTGGTGGTCCGTTGCGGGTCGATGCTGGTGCTGATCTACGGGTGGATCTTACGCGCGACCTGGAACAAAAACTGACGCGTTGGCTCGTAACTACGAAGTCCGATCGGCGCCACCATAGCGCTTTGTAGCTGGCCAATAAGCGAACGAGCTACTGTTTGTGCTTTCTTCGGTTCGCGGGGCCTCGGGCTAAAGCCCGGGGGGTAATGAACACTCCGCATAAATCGCCGGCTGGATATTTGAATGCTTATAGCATTCAAGTTGTCATGAGCAGCCGGGATTGAGGAAATTTAACCTTTCGTGCTGGCAATCTAGCGACGCTTATGCTTCTTGGCCGGCCGCTGCGGTTCGGGCGCCGGTTTGGGATGAAGACCGAAAGTAAAGGTTTGTTGAGTCGGTTTCTCACTGAAACATAAGGGGATGTTTGAACTCTCGGACGAGATGGCCTGATTTTGAGCGGGGATCGCGGCCTGTCGCAGCGTCATTTTCCAACCACCTTCAAAAATTCCTCCGCGCAGCTCGATTTGGTTGATGATCGGCGCGAGGGTGATGCCTACCGGTTGCAGATTGATTCGACTCACGCAGGGGCTGGGCAGATTTGGTAGCTCAAAAACCGGCATGCTCGGGAAGATGTCGATCTTCGCCTCGGCCAAGTCGTGCAGATCGATATCGCCCCGAAGCGAAACGTCGACATCGTTGGTAGCGGCATTGAGGAATTCGATTTTGCCGTGCTCGCCATCGAAAGTGAGCCGGGCACTCGCCTGAACAAAATCCAGAGGGGCATTTTGGAGCTTGGCATTGAGCAACTGGACATCACCGGCAATGCGCGGATGCTGGAGCGTCTGACTCCAGGAAACCTTCCCGCTTAGAATCCCTTCATTAAAAACTGCCGGGTGAAGAAATTGGGGAGCACTGGCCAGCACAACCGCCGGGAAATTGATTTGGGCGTCCAACGTCGAAGCGAGAAAAGTTTTCCAATCCTCGCCGATCTTAAATGGAAATTTTGCCGTCAAATCGACCGGGCTCGATCCGGGCAGGGTAAAAGCGGTGTGCGCGTCCCAGGTGCCGGCGGAAATTTTCGCCTGCAATTGAATTGGAATCGGCGCGCCACCCGAGGCAGGTCGGCCAAGCAGAAAATATTCGGAAGCGTCTCCGACCTTTGCCTCGATGCTGCCGGAGTAGGCTTGTTCGTGCTCGATATCGAACCTGCCTTGGGCGCGGACAAAATCTTTCTTGCGGACCAGCTCGAATTGCTCGAGCTCAAGCTCGCTTGCTTTCAGATTTATTTTTGCCGTGAGGCGGTCAATCTGCCTCTTGAATAGAGAGAGTGAGTTTCCACTGGCCGTCAGGTGGCCGCCGAGTTTTCGCTCCCGCGCGTTGAGGGTTCCTTCAATCGCGATCGCTCCGGCAAAATCCCCGCGCCCGGCCCCGAAAAGTTCCGCGAATTGACCGAGATCGCTGATTGATCCTAAAATCTGGCCGCGGAAGTCGGGATTAAGCCAGTCCGCGGACTTGGAAGGCAGGGCGCCTTCGCCGCTCATGTTCAGCTGATTTTGCCGCTGCTTAATGTAGAGCTGCTGCAGCTGAATCTGCCGATTGTAGAAAATTGCGCCGAGCATGATCAGGTCGGCGGCCCGGTTGCGCCAGCTCAGGTCATTTAGCTCGGTCCAGATCGACGCGGTTCCGGTGAATGGATCGCGTGGATCGCCTCGAAACGTAAAGTTACAGGCGCGAAGCGAACCGCCGAGCCGATCGGTGAAGCCCAAGGCCTCGGATGTTTGAGGCAGGGAAATGCCGGAGGCTGTTCCGGCGAGATTCCAAATCGAATGCTGCCCTGGCCATTCGTTGGAAATACTGGCGCGAATTTTCCCGCCTAGAACATCCAGATCGAATTGGAGGTCGGCCCGCTCGTTATCCAGTCGCGAAAGATCGATGGTCAGGGATTGAAGATCGAGTCCGCGCGCGAGATTGAGTCCGCCGATGGTGAGGCGATCGTCCTGCCATTTTGTCGCGCCATGCAAGTGCGAGAACGTTTGCCGAAACAGCGGCGAGGTGATCGAGAATTCGCCTGCCGAAAGGTGGCCGGACTCGATTTGGTTCCCGGAAATGTCCGCGTTGCGCAAAAGCACGACGGTCGGTCCGTTCTCAACTCGCAAATCAAAGTGTGCGACGTCGAAATTGGCGGGCAGCAACCCTTGAAGCGCGCGCCAGTTGAAATGGAGAGGCCGCTGTCCCCCGACGAAATCGCGCCGGATTTCAGCGCGCGCGTTTTGGATCGACAATCCGTGAACCCCGTTTGCTTTTGCGGCCACGATTCTCGCCAGATTCAGGCGCAGAATTGCCTGCTCGGCGTTGAGTTCGATTTGAGTCGAGACACCGCCCGCGTTTGTAATCCGGATGCGCTGGATGGAAACGGGTCGCAGGAATGGCGCATCGATCTTTCCGAGCTCAATTTTCAAGTGCTGACGATGCGCCTGCCAGTGCAGCCAGCCGCGAAGCGCGCTAGCAACGATGGCCGGCGACAGGGCGAGGCCGGCGAGCACGGCCAGCACAACGAAGGCGATCAGGAGCAGACGGTTTCGTGGCATCGCGTGGTCATTGCTTTAATCGCAAACGACCAGCACGCAAAGCAGCTTTATTTGGGCGCGTTGGTGGCGGGTGATTCGGCCGATGGATGTGTGAAGACGAGGCGAATCGGTTGCCGCGCGCGGATCCGTTTGTTGAGCTGACGTTGCAATTCCTGCTCGGCTTCAGCTGACAAACCAATGTCGATCGCTTGCTGCCGCGCCATTTCTGGCAACTGACCAAGCTCGTTCTGCAGATCGGCGCCGGAGATGCGGTTCCAGAGACCGTTTTCCAGCGCGAGCACGTCCACGTGTTTTTCCTCGATCCCGACAATCTCAGCGTGTGGAAGTTGGATCACGATTTCGTCCGGACGCACATCGACCGTCACATCCTGCCGCAAATCAAAACCCGCCTTAGCGAGAAACGTTCCGCTCAATTTGATACGCTTTGAGCTACCGGCCCAAGTGTGGGCGAATTCCCGTTTGACTTTCAATTGCCGGGTAAGAGTCGCCAGCTCGGCGGTGGGCGAAGCGGTCTCACCAACCACCGTTCGATTGTTGATGGTGATCCGCGGTTGCAAGTTCGCGATGTCGATGAAAGCGGAGCGCAAGTCTTTACCGAGACGCTCAAGCTCATCTGTTCCCTGACCGATGGTGCGCGCGGGCCAGGTTTCCAATCGCCAAAATATGAAAACAGCGGCGGCAACGAGAACCAAGGCGACTAATGCAACAGCTGCCGGCCAGGCGATTCGTCCTGTTGAGTTCGACATTGGATGTTGGACCCTTGAGCGCGTTCGACGTTTTCTTTAACTCCCCAAAAAAGTACCGCCCCCCACGCCCGATGGGCGTGAAGGGCGGCTGTTCCCCCCAGAACAATTTTTAAAGCTGTCGTGCTAGTAGCCGAGCTTTGACGGCGCCGCAACAAGAATTTCCATAGATTATCAGCACTATTTCGCTTCGTATGCAAGTCCCGTGTTTTCGCCAAGTTAAGATCGTAAATTGGTCGCAGGCGACTCTTTCCAGCTCTTTCGCGTGCCCGCTGTCTGATACTTGCGGAAGCGGATGATGCGCGTTTTAATTTTACATGCGCGAGTCCGGTTCGGAAAAGCCGCTCAGCCTCGCCGGATCGTTACTAGTGGCGCATCCGAATATGCTCGATCCCAACTTTCGGCGAACGGTGCTGTTCATTTCCGCTCATGATCCCGATGACGGCGCGATCGGCGTCATTATCAATCGGCCGCTGGACAAAAACGTAGCCGATATTGTGACCGAGAAACCACCGGAGAACTTGGCAGACGTCCCGGTTTTCTTTGGTGGCCCGGTCGGGAACAATCAATTGATGCTGGCCGCGTTCGAGTGGCACAAAGGCCAAGGCTTGAAGTTGAATCATCAGGTCCTCAACCCGCTGGAGCCAGTAGCGGATCGACCGGCGGTCCGCGCTTTTTTGGGATACGCTGGTTGGAGCGCCGGACAGCTCGAGGCTGAGATGAAACAGAACGCCTGGATCGTGCGAAAGCCGACCCGGACGGCGTTGAAGTCTGAACGGATTTCCCGGCTTTGGTTCGACATCATGAACCAACTCGGCCCTTGGTATCGGATGCTCGCTGCCGCGCCGGACGATCCATCACTCAACTGAGTGACCAGTAATCAGTGAGAAGTGACCGCCCGAGGACAGCGTTTCTTGCTTGTCACTGGTCACTGATCACTTATCACTTCTTCGAATGATCATCGGCGTTCCCAAGGAAATAAAAGAACAGGAGCAGCGCGTGGCCTTGCTGCCGTCAGCTGTTGAGCAACTGACCAAGCGCAGCCACACCGTGCTGGTGGAAAAAAATGCCGGCGTCGGTTCCGGCTATTCGGACCAAGAATACAAGAATGCCGGCGCGGAAATAATTGATCTCGCCAAAGACGTGTGGGCCGGTGCCGACATGATCGTCAAAGTGAAGGAACCGTTGAAGGCCGAGTTCCCGCTTTTGCGCAAAGGCCAGATTCTTTTTACTTATCTGCACCTGGCGGCGAGCAAACCGTTGACCGAAGCGTTGCTCAAATCCGGCGTCACCGGGATCGCTTACGAGACTATTCAGGTGAACAACCGTCTCCCGTTGCTCGAGCCGATGAGCGAGATCGCGGGCCGCATGTCGGTGGTGATGGGCGCAAATTTTTTGGCGAAGCACAACGGCGGCAGCGGAGTGTTGCTGGGCGGCGTTCCCGGCGTTCTGCCGGGACGCGTGGTGATTGTCGGTGGCGGAACATCGGGCGTGAACGCGCTTCGCATGGCCAAAGGTCTGGAGGCTGATGCCACCATTCTTGATATCGATGTCGAGCGCCTGAGGTTTCTCGATCTGGCGATGGAGAATTTGCACACCCTGTATTCCAGCGACGCGAATTTGGATTACCTGATGCCCGACTGCGATTTGCTGATCGGCGCGGTGTTGTTGCCCGGAGCCAAAGCGCCGAAGCTGATCACGCGGGCAATGTTGCGAAAAATGAAACGCGGCAGCGTGTTCGTGGACATTTCAATCGACCAGGGGGGTTGCGCGGAGACTTCGCGACCGACCACCCATGTCGATCCGGTGTATGTCGAAGAAGGTGTTACTCACTATTGCGTCGCCAACATGCCCGCGGCCTACGCCCGCACGGCGACCCAGGCGCTGACTAATGTGACCTACCGCTACGTGCAATTGCTGGCCGATTGCGGGTTAAAAGAAGCCTGCTTGCGACAACCGGCGCTGTCCGGCGGAATCAACACCCGCGATGGCAAGCTCACCTGCCAGGCGGTGGCTGAGGCGCATGGTCTGAAATACGATGCGCCGTTCTAAAATCGGATAATTCTCCAAACCGCGGAGCGTTCCTGCTCCGAAACTCAAGTGACGAACGTTTCGCTTATGAAGAAATATATCTGCATTCTGATCGGCGCCGCATTGCTTGCGGCTTGCGAACAAAAAACTGAAACCGTAGCGCCAGCCGCTAACCCAACCGCTTCGCCTGAATCGACCACCAGTCCCGCACCGACGCCTTAACTAAGAATCGGCCACAACTAGATCTCGCGAAGTCTTTCGTCCCGCGCCTGCGGGACGAAGGACGTCTGCCGTACGGATTGATTGTCATTCCGACCGAAGTGGAGGAATCTCTTACTATTTCTGACCGGAAACATTTAGAGATATCTCGACTTCGCTCGACATGACAGAAGGGCAGGCCAGAAAGCGCTTAGCATTTCCCAAGACTCGGCGGCTAACCAAACCGTCAGAGTTCGACCAGGTAAGGAAGAGCGGACGCGTGCAGCGCGGAAAGTTTCTTGTTCTGAGTGTCGCAGCTGGCGACGGCAACGGATTCCGTGCCGGATTTGTTACGTCGCGTTCGCTTGGTCGCGCCGTTGTGCGAAACCGTGTTCGGCGTCGGTTACGTGAAATTATTCGCAAACACCAGCACGCAATCTGCGACAGGGTTTGGATCGTAACGATCGCCCGGGCGAACGCCGCCGCCGCGAGTTACCAGCAACTGGAAGCTGAGTGGTTGCGTCTGG
Source organism: uncultured Chthoniobacteraceae bacterium (assembly GCA_964523205.1). Lineage (GTDB taxonomy): Bacteria > Verrucomicrobiota > Verrucomicrobiia > Chthoniobacterales > UBA10450 > AV40. Next base: position 54,092 of record CAZFZG010000001.1, read on the forward strand.
CCAGACGCGCTTCTATTCTAGCGCCCTGATGCGCGCACTCATTCGCCTTTGCATCCGAATTTATCAGGTCACACTCTCTCCACTGCTGGTTGCGATCGGCGGGCCCGGCTCCGGTTGCCGGTTTCAACCCACCTGCTCGGATTATTTTTTGCAGGCAATCGAACTGCATGGGATAACGCGCGGAATTTTTTTGGGACTGAAACGAATCGCCCGATGCCATCCCTGGGGCGGCTCTGGTGAGGATCGCGTTCCGGCCAAGGCTGACGATGTCGATCTGACCCGGCGCTGCGCGTGATTCGAGGTCGCCAGCAATTTTATGGATCGAACCGCGTGGATTGTCGTCACCCTTTGCGTCATCGGTTTGGTAGCGTGGGAATGGTGGGCGGTGAAAAGCGCGCCGCCACGTCCGGTCGCGGTCAACGCCTCGACGCCAGCGCCCTCACCGCTGGCAGCCGGGGGCGCGTCGCCGGTTCCGCTTCCTTCGCCCACGGCGACCGCCACTCCGGCTACGGAGGCGGCGCCGACGTTCGCGGAGAAAACAGAGACACTGCGTAATGACGACCTCGAGCTTCGCCTAACGAATCGCGGTGGCGGCATTCGCGAAGCCGTGTTGTTGAGCCATGTTGGCCAGGGCAACACCCGCGTCACCCTTAATTCTAAAGATCTTCCACCGATCGGCGTGTTGCTTGAGCAGCCAATCGCACCGCGGCTCGACGAATTTACTTTGAGTCGCGAACCCGACGGTGGAATCAAATGCGAACGCACTGCTGACAACGTCACGGTTCGGAAAAGGTTCTTCTTTCCCCCTAGCAAGGAGAAGAAGGACAACTTCGTCGTAGAGCTGGATGTCGATGTTGTGAACGGCGGTCAGCAACCGTACGCCAATCCCGGTTATTTTGTCGGGCTCGGTTCGGCGGCGCCGATTCACCCAAAGGATTATTCTTACTACACCCGGCTGGTTTGGTGCATAGACGGCAAGGCAAAAGGCGTTGACGTAAATTGGTTCGGCGGCGGCGGAGGACTTTTTGGAATCGGCGCGCGTACGCCGCAGGCGTTTTATCAGCAGGACCTTGCCAGTGCTGATTGGGCCGCAGTGAGCGATCAGTTTTTCACAACCCTGATCGCCCCTCTAACCGCAAAAGCCAACGGCGTGTGGGGCAGGCGTCTCGACATTTCGTCCGAACAAAAACTCTACGGAATCGCCGGTGCCCTTCGGATGTCGGGCTTTCAGTTGCCCCCGGGTCAGACCTACAGCGCGAAGTTTGAAATCTGGGCTGGACCCAAAATCTATCATCGACTCGCGCGGCTCGATCACAACGAAGCCGAAATCATGGATTTCGGAATTTTTAAGATCGTTAGCCAGTTTCTGCTGAATTTCCTGAACTGGTTACATGGGTTCATCGGTTCCTACGGCTGGTCGATTCTCGCACTCACCGCCGTTGTGAAAATCGTGCTCTGGCCGTTGCAGGACAAAGCCAACAAGTCGATGCGGCGGATGGCGCTGTTGAATCCAAAAGTCCAGGAGCTGCGCGAAAAATACAAAGACGATCCGACGCGAATGAACCAGGAAGTGATGAAGCTCTACAAGGACTACGGGATCAATCCGGTCGGAGGTTGTCTGCCGATGATGATCCAAATCCCGATCTTCTTCGGGTTATTCAAAATGCTCGGACAGGCAGTCGAGTTGCGAAACGCGTCGTTCCTGTGGGTGAAGGATTTATCTCAACCCGACACCGTCGCGGTTTTGTTCGGCGTCCCAATCAACGTCATTCCGCTTTGCATGGCCGCCAGTCAGATCTGGTTGATGGCTATGACGCCCAAGACTGGCGATCCTACCCAGCGCCGGGTGATGATGTTCACGCCCCTCATTTTCCTGTTTATCTGCTACAATTTTGCCGCGGCTCTGGCATTGTACTACACCACACAGAATATTTTCAGTATCGTGCAATTTTATTACAACAAACGACAACCGATGCCGACGCTCGAAAAAGTCGCGCCGCCCGGGAAACGTAAGTGATGACGCCGAAGGAATTACTCGACACCATTCTGGGCTATCTCGGCTTCGTCGTGGAGATAGAAGAATCGCAAAACGAAGCCGGCAATCTGGTCCTGCAAATTTACAGCGAAGAAAGCCGGCGATTGATCGGTCGCGACGGAGAAACGCTGGAAGCGATCCAGTTTCTCCTTAACCGACTGCTTCAGGCCAAAGACAAGGACGCGCCGAAAGTGGTAGTCGATTGCGAAATGTACCGGTCAATGCGGGAAGATCGAATCGTCCAGCGAGTGCGCGCGCTGGCCGAGCGTGTTCGCGCGACGGGTCGCTCCCTCCAGCTCGAACCCATGAATTCCTACGAACGCCGCATCGTTCATAACGCCTTCAAAGACGATCCAGATATTGCCACCTGGAGTCCGTCCGATTCCGCACGGATCAAACAAATCACTTTGCTGAAGCGGCAGCCGAAAAAAGAGCCGGTCGCTGGTAGGGGCGATTGACCTCGATCGCCCGAGGTGGCTTCAGCGGCCTAACCTTCAAACCGGGCGGCTTCTTTCGTCACGCCTGGTTTCACTTCCGGTCGCCAGCGAAATTTCTGCAACAGCGGATTCGGTTTGCCTTCAACCGCGTCGGCGATGATTTCGCCCAGAACCGGCGCGAACTTAAATCCGTGCCCGCAATCGCCTGTCGCGATGATCAGGTTCGGCCGTTCCGGATCCGGCGCGATCCAGAAATCGCCATCGTTCGTGTCAGAGTACATGCAAACGCGCGAGTAAACGATCGGCGCGTCGGCCAGCGCCGGGATTGTCGATCCTAGGAAGCTGCGCAGGGCGTTTTCATTGTCGCGGGTGACCACGCGTTGGGACGAATCAGGCGACATCTCTCTGCCGGCGCCGTGATTTGCAATCTTAACAACGCCCTGATTTAGCGGAAAACCGTAGAAACCGGTCGTCGAAATGTCCGCGCCGAAAAACGGAAAGCGCTCCGGCAAAAAAAGTGTCGGGTCTTCGGGTTTCAAATGAAAAACCGGATGACCGGTCGCGCGCAGGAATTTGTTCGTGAACGGCAGCATGTAAGGTGTCCATGCTCCAGCCGCGATGACAAGCGCGTCTCCGCTGATCTGATCTCGATCTTCCAAAATGATTCCACGGACGAGATCGTCTGTTTCATCGAGCCCGACAAATCTCCCGCGTTCGTGCAGCTGAACGCCGATCGATTTCGCGTATTCGACCAGCGTTGCCACAACTTTTCCGCTTTCAGCGAAGCCGGCCACCGGATCGAAGAAGCCGTCGTGAAATCGGTCGGGAGCGAAGGCAGGGAATCGTTCGTGGAAGGTGGCGGCGTCGAATCGTTCGATTGGATGCCCGCGACTTTCCAGCACCCGAGCACTTTCGAATTCAAAATCGCCTGGCTGCATTTTCTCCTTACATACGAACAGAACCCCGGTCTCGTGATAAAGCTCGATCCCGAATTTCGTGTTCCACTCTCGCCAAATCGGAATGCAGCGTTCCGCCAGTGCGGTGTAATCTTCGTCCGGACCATAGGCCGCGCGGACCGCCTTACTGATATCAGTCGATGCGGCCAGCGGATGGGGCAGGGGGCCGGGATCGACCAGAACCACCTTGTGCCCGCGTTTTTTTAATTCGATCGCGGAAGTAACTCCATTAATCCCTGCGCCGACGACGATTATCGTAGCCATGTTCGCTACGCTTGCTTCTCAATCGGCGCTCGCGACTTTGCTGGAATGCTCGCGAATGCGTTTCACCTCATCGCGTGAAGCATCTGATTTGGACGTTTGCGTCGCCAACTTCGCGTAAAAGCGCTGAGCGCTTTCTCTGTCACCGGTTTGTTCCGCGGCCAGCGCCGCGCCATACAATCCTTGGAATCGGCCCGGATAAATTTTCAGCTCGGCTTGAAATTCTTGCGCTGCATCTTTTGCCCGACCGAGCTCCAAGAGCAAACTTCCCAGTTGTTCGCGAACTGGGACCAGCGCGCCGGGTGAAACCGGATGTTTGCCAAGAACATCTTCCGCATCGGCTGAATGGCGCAGCATTTCAATCGCTTCATCTCTTTTGCCTTCGGCATACGCGATCCAGGCGGATGCCGCTTGCGTTTGCAATTCAAGATGGCGTTTGAAGTAATCGAATTTCGGGTCCCGAGTCGCGTCGCGCAGCTGTCGCATCCGCGCAACTGCTTTTCGTGCCCCATTCAAATCCCCGGTGTGCGCTTGTCCGAGCGCGTGTGCATACTCAATCAGCGCTTCCATGAATGGAAACGTGGACCAATGCGGCAAGTTTGGAATTGGCACCTTTGCCGCGCCGTTCCAGTCGTTGCGTTCGAGCGCGTACCGTGCCGGGATTGAAGCGAGAGCATACGCGGCGCTAAATTCCAGTTCTGGATTGGTTTTCCCAACGGTGGCGACGAAATCAACAATCTCTTTCGCCTTGGAGTCCTGCGCTTGTTGCAGGTATGAATAAACGAGGTAATCGAGCGCGTGTAATTGTTCCGCTTCGGTGGCGTCGCGATGGCGCATCGCCGCGTAGGCGTGCGCCGCGTCCGCAGCGGCTCGATTCGATTGGATTGATTCGTCCCACATTCCCAAACGCGTGAAAATGTGCGACGGCATGTGCAGCGCGTGCGGGACCCAGGGCGCGATCGAGCCATAACTTTGGGCGGCGGGCAGTCCGCGTTCGGCCAGCGCCGGATAGTCGTAACAATGAATCAAGTAGTGAACGACGCCCGGATGATTTGGATCTTGTTTCCACAATGTTTCCAACTGCGCCGCGGCTTCGAGTTGTTTGGACAAAGTCGTGTCTGTTGGCGTCGCGTAGCCAACTGCCAACACCGCGAAGGCGTAAAATGTCTCCACTTCAAAATCGTTTGGATATTTTTTGTAAAGTTGTCGCATCGCTTTTTCGTAAGCGACGACTCGGTCACGCGGCCCGATCGGCCCGTGACAGGACTGTCCGACTTCGCTCGGCGTCGGTTTGTCCGGAGTGTTGTAATAAACATTCAAGGCGTTGATGAATCCGCACTCGCGATCGTTCTGCGCTCCAATTTTAATTGCCTTGGTGATCGCGGCCTTGCCGGCGCTCATCTCCTCTGGCGTGGGCGGCGTCCAGATTGGGTGCCACCACGTCATCGCGATTCCCCACTGCGCCATCGCGCATTTGGAATCTTGTTCGGACACCGACGTGAAAGCGCGACGTGCTTCCTCGTAAAAGAAAGAATGCAATAGCGCCACACCTCGGGTGAACTCGGGCTGCGCTGCGGCCGCGCAGGAGATTGGGAAATCTACTTTTCCGGTTGCGCGCAAGTCGCCTGGAGCTGGGTTGGCTGCACCTCGAACAGTGCCGAGAGTCACTAAGAAAAGCGCACAAAGTACTCGGGCCGCCCGCGAGAAAAGCACGCTTAAAAATCTCATGCCTGGTGTGAGGCGGCAAACTGGAAAACAATTTTGCCGCTGCGCTTCGTTTGCATCGCGTGCGTGACCGCCGTCTCGGCGGCGTCGATTGGGTAAGTCTTTTCGATCTTGGTTTTCAACAGCCCGCGTTTTGCCATTTCAAATAGCGGATTAAACGCCGCCATCCGCTCAGCTATGGTTGCTTCGTCGTACCATTTGTTGATCCAGATTCCGCGGAAGCGCAGGTCTTTGAAAA
>CAZFZG010000002.1:0-21163 GCA_964523205.1 uncultured Chthoniobacteraceae bacterium
TGTGTGCCTATCACTCTGAAAAACACCCTCTCCAGAGCGATGAAAACGTGCCCAACTCGCTCATTCTGTTACCCGGTTACAAGGGGTGGGTTGCACCTCGAAAGTATTAGTCAAAACGAGCGTCGGCGGAACGATTCGGTTGTTTCTTGTCTGACAAACGGAAAAAAGGTAAAACTCTACCCAATGTCAATGCCATAAGCATATGGCGCATGAGGTTTTCATCTCGCATGCTTCCCTGGATAAACCCGTAGCCGACGGGGTTTGCGCGGCACTTGAACGGGCCAATATCCGTTGCTGGATCGCACCACGAGACGTTCAGCCAGGTCGATCCTTTGCCGGCGAGATCACCCGAGCGATTCAGCAGAGCAAAGTAATGGTTCTGATTTTCTCCGCCCATTCGAATCAATCCGACCAGGTGCTGCGCGAAGTCCAGTTAGCTGCCAATTCGCACCTGCACATCGTCCAATTTCGAATTCAGGATGTCCTGCCTAACGAGGATCTGGAGTACTATCTGAGCGCTCCGCATTGGCTTGATGCATTGACTCCACCCCTGGAAAGGAACCTAGAGCGTTTGAGCGCGTCAGTGAAGGCATTGCTCCAGATGTCCGGGGAGAATCTGAGAAAGCGTGCGCCGGTTGAGTTAGAAACCGAAAAAGATCACGACGTTACCGCGACGCGCCCGCCGGTTACTACGCCGAAACAAATGCCTGCGAACGTTTCGTTGCGACTATCCGCTGGCATTAGCCGGGTCATCGCTGGAATCCGAGGCCTCTGGAACAAAAATCAACTTGCGGTGGTAGCTGGCGGAATCGCTTTGTTACTTCTGTTTGCATTGCCGGCATTATTCCTGATCACTCGTCGATCGATGAACTCGTCCGCTGAAAAGGAATACACGGGAGCGTTCTTGCTAGCAGAGGGATTTAACACCACAAAGATCGATACTGCGAAAGCAGCTGAGTGGATGCAGCGCGTCGCGGAAAAGCGTTTCCCTGAAGCAGAAGCTCACATTGCCTACTGGCTAAGTAATGGTAATGGCGGACTAGTTAAGGACAATGTCAAAGCGGAGCAGTGGGCTAAGAGAGCTCTGGCCCATGGCCTAACGAATAAAGCGGAAACCAGCGCCGCAGCTAGGACTGAACTTGCGGTGCTTTACATGGCCGGCTTGGGCGTTTTAAAAGACGAAGCCAAAGCGGCTGAACTCCTTCAGAACCCAGCCGAGCAGGGGTATCCCAGAGCCCAAACTGCGCTGGGTTTGCTTTACCAAAACGGCCAAGGAGTGCCGAAGAACCCAGGTAAAGCAGCTGCGCTTTTCCAAAAGGCAGCCAATCAAGGGTATGCCGATGCACAAAATGATCTAGCCGGCCTTTATTATAATGGTGAAGGCGTGCCCAAGGACTTAACTAAGGCCGTCCAGTTTTACAAAAAGGCTGCCGATCAGGGAAATGCCTCAGCTCAAAATCACTTGGGGTTCATGTATCAAAATGGCCAGGGAGTTCCGAAGGACATCGGAAAAGCCGTTGACCTTTACCAAAGGTCAGCTGACCAAGGTCACTCAGGCGCTCAAACAAATCTTGGTTATCTTCGACAGTACGGTCAGGGCGTTCCAAAAGATTTGAGCAAAGCGGCCGATTACTATCAAAAAGCGGCCAATCTGGAAAATCCAATAGCCGAAAATAATCTGGGCTACTTATATCAAAACGGGCAGGGCGTTCCAAAAGACTACGGCAAAGCGGTAGATCTTTATCAAAGAGCTATTAACCACGGAAATATCACTGCCCGAAATAACCTCGGCTGGATGTACCAAAATGGCCAGGGAGTTCCGAAAGACCTTGCTAAAGCAGCGGAACTGTATCAAAGCGCAGCAAACGCAGGTTACGTGGACGCTGAGAATAATCTCGGCTTTCTCTATTATAATGGACAAGGGGTAGCCAGAGATCTGACTAAAGCGGCTGAGCTGTTGCAAAAGGCAGCCGACGGCGGAAACACTAGCGCCCAGAATCAGCTCGCCTCGATGTACTATAAGGGCGAGGGCGTGAACAAGGATTGGGGAAAGGCGGCAACGCTTTACGCAAAGGCTGCCAGCCAGGGTAGTTTCACCGGACAAACAAGGCTCGGATTGCTGTACCAAACTGGACAGGGCGTAACAAGGGACCTAGCTAAAGCAGTAGAACTTTATCAGAAAGCAGCCAATGGGGGCTACGTGGATGCGGAAGTGAACCTTGCGTCGCTCTACGAAAATGGTGAGGGAGTAACCAAAGACCTGGGGAAGGCAACTGAACTTTATCGCAAGGCGGCTGCGCAACATAATCAAACCGCAATCGCGAGCCTGCAACGGCTCTCTACGCTGGCAACAGTGAACCCGACTTCGAGTTCAACTCCAGCTTCAAGCCAGATTCTGATTCCCCCTCCAACACCGATGCAAATTTCAACTCCGCCTTGAACCCGATGATCAACCCGACAAAGACTAGTCATCATCCCCTTTTCTCGGTGCTTGTGAGCTGTCTCGTAAGCGTTCCGAGTGCGTTGGCAGACAAAGCCTTAATTCTGGAAAATCCGGACGACGCGGTTCAGGCGCGTGTCGACTTGATTCAACACGCGCGGCGTTCGATCGACGCTCAGTATTACATAGTAGGGAACGACGATTTTACCCTGGCAGGCCTGGCCCTGCTTCGAGATGCGGCCCGCCGAGGGTGCAATGTTCGTGTGATTATGGATGGACGATCCAACATGTTGAACAAGGACGTTCACGCTGAACTCCAGCGAGAACATATCCTCGTTAAGCTATACCACCCGATTACGCTCAAAACGCTCAATCTCCTGTTCCATCGGATGCACGATAAGGGTCTCAATGTTGATCGGAAATATATGATCCGAGGAGGTCGAAACGCCGAAGGAGACTACTTTGGTTACTGGAAACACAACTTTGTCGATCGTGATGTCTACGTTGAAGGTCGTGCCGTTGATGATTCATGCATTTATTTCGATCAACTCTGGAAAAGCAAAGAAGTAGCTGCGGTCGCCACCGTGGCGGATCCGACCGGGGCGCAGGCTGACCGAGGACGGCGGATCCTCGATGACGCGAAACAAAAACTCAGGGCCGGGAAGTTCCCTCGGCTGAACACTGGCAATGATTGGGGAGCGAAAGCCAAGCAAGTCAAATCCACGGAGTTCCTTCACGATCCAGTGGGCAAGAAAGACATCGAGTTCGGAATTGCTCAGGCCTTGCGCCTAAAGCTGCGCAAGGCCCAACACTCGGTGCTGATTGAGACGCCGTATCTCGTTCCGACAAGTGAATTCACGGCCGACCTCGGGGTGCTCAGGAAACGAGGTGTTTCAATCGAGATATTGACCAACTCCAGTGCCACGAATGACGATTTGTTTGTTTCTGTCGGCTATGAGGCGGCGAAGAAGAAGCTACTCGCTATGGGGGTGGATCTGTGGGAATACCGTGGCCCGAATACGATTCACGCCAAGTCTGCCGTACTAGATAATCAACTGGCATTAATCGGCTCATTCAACATGGATCCACGGTCTCAGCATTTGAATACCGAGACAGGTGTAGCTATTCCAGATCGTGAGACGGCGCACGTATTGCGGCAGGATATTTATGTAACGCGGAAGAATTGCGATCATATAACCCCGGAACATTTGACTGGGACGAACCTCTCGAAGCCTTCGTTTGCCCAGCGAGCAAGGCGCTCGTTTCTCACCCTCCTATTGCCCGTCCTACACAGCCATTTGTGAAGACTCGGCTTGCTACAGACGCTTCGCTCCTGTCGCCCACTTGGGTGATAGGCTTTACCGGACATCGGCACCTTCAAGACCCGGAGAAGATAAGAGAAGCAATCGGCACGACACTAGACTCACTACGGAGTGAAATTCCTGGTCAACTGGTGGGCTACTCTTCAGTTGCAACCGGAGCGGATACTCTGTTTACCGAAGAATGGCTGGCCTCCGGTTTGCCTTGGATCGCATTGCTTCCACGGGCGCAAGAAGATTTTAAAGCTGATTTCACGGATGCCGACTGGGCAAAAACGTCTGCGCTTCTGCAAAAGGCCGCAAGCGTGAAGAGCCTCTCTGGAATAAAGGAAGCGGATCGTGACCTGGCCTATCTCGAAGGCGGACTCTTGGTGGTAGATGAAGCCGACCTGATGATCGCGGTATGGGATGGTCAGCCGTCGCGAGGCATAGGAGGGACAGCCGACATTGTAGCCAACGCACGAAACCTGAACAGGCCGTTGATTCTGATTGATGCCGAATCCTCGCGGGTGACGCGAGAACGTTTTAGTCCGGAGCAATTTGTAGATCCGGAAATGAATTATCTCAATATTTTTGCTGGTTACGAGACAGATTCGCTCAGTGGGAACACCGATCCCGAAGAGCGGGTGCGCAAATTTTTTCACAAAGTGGACGCGAACGCGGCCAGCATTGCTCCACGTTTTCGCCGGTGGGTCGCAGCCTCGGTAATCATGAACGCTGCCGCCGTAATTCTTGTCGCGGCGACAATCGGCTTCGAGGTCACTTCTTTGGTTTTGAACCTTCTTATCTTTGTATTGACTGCGGCTGCGACAGTAGCCGTTTTGCTGATTAAGGGAAAACGGGCGCACCAGAAGTGGATTCGGTGTCGAGTGGCCTCGGAAATCTGCCGGTCGGCTCTAGCCACTTGGAATTTGGCTGATATCGCGGAGCCAACCTGGTTTAATCAGCTTACTGAGTTTTTTCGCCTGGTGAAGACGATCCGCTTCATGAAGTTGACTGGTCCAACGCGGCAAATAACCAACATTGAAGAGTGGCGAAAAAACTACCTAACCAATCGAGTAGATGAGCAAATTCATTACTTTCGGCGGCGACGAAAGGAGTTCGCTTTGGCGTTGTCGATTCTGAGCGTCAGCTTTTGGTTGTTTTCATTCCTTGGAATCGCGCGTGCCCTTCTTACTACTTCGGCCTTTGGAATTGGTCCGCTGGTTCCGGTTACCCCGTCGAATTCTTTTGCCTGGCATTTAGTGCAATCGTTTTTGCCGATCGCGCTTCCCTTGGCAGCTGGCTGCACGCTGTCGCTGATTTCGATTTTCGATCTGAATCTGCAATTGGCCCGCTCCAAAGCGATGGAAGCGTTACTGATCAAGTCGCGTGAGCAAATCTCGAAAGCCGAAAGCCTGCCAAGCTTGCGTCGAGCGGTCGAAACCGCTGAAAACGCACTGGCCAGTGAAGTGTTCGGATGGTTCACGCTATTTCGTTTTCCGAGATTTAACTGAATAGGCGCTATGAAACGACTCCTAGCACTGGATGGCGGAGGGATCAGGGGAATCTTCGCGCTCGAAGTTCTGGCCGAGATCGAAGCGCGCTTGAGAGAGAAGACCGGGAATCCGCAATTACTACTCGCGGACCATTTCCACTACATGGCAGGAACAAGCACCGGAGCGATCATTGCCGCGTGCTTGTCATGGGGGATGACAGTCGCAGAAGTGCAGGACCTGTACATTCAAAAAGCAATCCAGATGTTCCACGTTGCGCCACTTTATCGCCGTTTTTGGAACAAATTTGAAGCCGAGGGAATCACTCAAATGTTCAAAGTGTTGTTTTCGGAGGATGGCAACGGCAAAACACCGGCTCTCCTTGGCACTGAGAAACTTCGGACGTTACTCACCCTGGTCATGCGGAATCACTCCACCGGCTCTCCGTGGCCTGTTTCCAACAATCCTGCCGCCAAGTTCAACGATCCGAGTTCTCCGGAGTGCAATTTGAAGCTGCCGCTATGGCAGCTGGTTCGAGCCAGCACGGCGGCCCCGGTTTATTTTCCTCCCGAAACGATTGAAATCGGCAGTCGAAGGCACGTTTTCGTCGATGGCGGAATCACGCCTTATAACAATCCCGCTCTGCTTCTCTTCTTTATGGCCACTCTCCCGTGCTACAAAGTCGAGTGGGAAACCGGTGTCGATAAGATGATGCTTGTTTCGATCGGGACCGGGCGCATTCCGAGCGGGATCGGCTCACTTCGCGCCAACCAGATGCACATGCTTTATCATGCCCAGACAATTCCGATCGCGTTGATGGACTCGATCAGTCTGCAACAGGACATGATCTGCCGCACGATCGGATATTGTAAACAGGGCGAACAAATTGACTCAGAGATTGGCAGCTTGCGCAACGTTCCTACTGACGAAATTGCGCAAAGGAAATTTACCTATTTCCGATACGATCACGTGTATCAACCGGCTGAGATTAAGTCGGCACGCAAGTATGGCAAAGGAGGGCTCACCCTGGACAACGTGTCTTTGATCCCCTTGCTCCGTGAAGTCGGTCGGGAGTACGCACAGGCTCAGGTACGGGTAAATGATCTGATTTAGTTTGGGGTGCACTCCACCGGTCAGTTATCGTGCCGATGCGGTAGGTTTGTCGTAGGTTAGTTCGGTTCCTTCGAAAGGAATTGCCGTCGCGTGCACATCGAGCAACGGCCCTAGCTCGAATACGTTGACATAACCATAAGCGCGCAGTGATGTGTAAGTCGACAGATTCAGAGAAGCGGCGGGCGCTTTAGACGGGAACGCCGTATCGCTGCCTTCAAAGTTGTTGTTGCAATAAATCAGAACTTTGGTCGTTTTCGAAGGAATAATCTGAGCGAGTGTGTTGGCGGTGAAATCAGTGAAAGGTAGATTAACGGCTCCTTTAACATGTCGCAGCAAGTACTTAGATGCGCTCCGGGCGTCCAACACGACAGTGTTCTTGTCCCGCACAGCCTCCAAAAATTCTTTCTCGGTCAGGCGATGTGACTCTCGCTCACGCGCGACATCGAAAACAATTTTCTTAAATCCGCCATAGTCGATCGACGGGTTGGGAATTCCGCCCGAGGCCGCAGCTGAACTCAACATCAAGAGCGCGAATAACGTTCTCATAAGTTGGAGGTATGGTCACTTTGACAACTGAACCTCTTGGACTGTTGAATAGACTCGTCTAAACACTGCCCTGGACTGGAGTGTCTTGACTGTCTCGCCTTAGTCGCTCGATCGTAGGATTCGTCGAATTGCCACGCGGTACCGCTGCTCGATGCTCTGAGATGGAAGCAATCCGACTGCAACTGAAAACGACGATCGCTGACCAGAGTAGGCAGCAAAAAAAAGTATACCGTCGCATGGCTTTTTGCTAAAAATCGAAAATTCGTCGCAAAATGAAAACAATTATTGCTGTTCTTGTTGTGTGCGCAGCGTCAAGCCTTGTCATCGGCTGTCATTCGGTCTCGAACTCGCTTGGTAAGACTACTGGAAATCAAGCTCCAACCGCAAAGATCTACGTCCTTCGCCGGCTTAGTGTCACCGGTTCAGGCCGTATCACTGTGCTGGACAATGGAAAACAAGTCGGGACCATCGATCGGGGTGGAATTCTAAGTTGGAAGCGGCCTCCGGGAAGCAGTACAATCACGATTTCGCACGGCGGCAGCGAAGCCAAGGAAACCATCACGGCTGAGGCTAATCAAACTTACTACCTTGAGGTTAGAGCGACGCATGCAACAGCCGGCAATCCGAAGGTGGTCGAGCTTCATATTCTCTCCACTAAAGAAGGACAGCATGTGCTCTATGTCCTTCAACACGAGTTCGGAGGCTAAATTTAGCGGTAACCGCGGCGCTCTGTAGTCAGGCGCCACGTTGCCTTCCAACAGCCTTCACTGCGCGGTTGCTTGTTTGACGAAGATCGCGCCCAGCAGATCGTGCGGCGGCGGTAGACCTGATCGAGACGGCACAATGCCCGCCACACTTTCGGTTTCTTTAATCAACCAAGTATCCGGGGAAAAATCCGTTTGTAGGTAAGACAGGCTCCACTCCGTAAAATATTGATCGGTCCCGGGATTAAAAAAGAGAGCGTTCGGTACATAAACGGCGGCCGCCGGCGACGCCCGTTGGATTTCTTCAGCGGCCGAGACCTGTTTTTCCCGAATGTTTCGATACGGCCCGTAGAGTGGGAAAAGAAAAATGTACCGCGTCGCTGAAACGCGCTGGGCGTAGAACAAAACCTCCGGTTCGGCACCGAAGATAAACACGCGCTGCTCGCGCGAGGTGATCTGGCGGAGACGCGCCGCGAACTGTGGTATCTCAGCGAAAAAATTTCCCGGATAAATTTTTCTTACTGCATCAGCGGAGGAGTAAGAAAACCAAAACGGCCAGATGGTTTTGACTGGCAGGACCGCCAGCATCAAACCGAACCCTACTCTGGGAAGCCACGAACCTCTCCAAAGGCGCAATTGGCTCAGCCACTCCGCGCCAACGACAGCGATCAACGCCAGCGGCGGCAGGCATTGCTGGAAATAGTGCGGAAAGAAATAACCACTCGCGCTCACCCCAATCGCACTCGCTATTAGCCAGCCGGCCAGAAACACGAACCATTTCACCCTGCCAGTGACAATCAGCCCCACCAACCCGACGGCGGATAAAATCCACACGAGGGTTTCGGCTCGAGCGAGCGCACGGAGGGTGTCGAGACAAAACTCAAGACGATCCGACCAGGTCATCGCGCCGATATACTCCAAATTGTGCGTGAACACGTTCTCGACGAGTTCACCGAGCCCTTGGCGAATCCAAAAGTAGACCGAGATGCAGCCAAGAACTGTCACAAGACCTGCGGTGGACAAAAGCACGAAGAGAACCGCGTTGTGCCAGTGTCTCTTCTGCACGGCCAAGATTGGATAGAGCGCGATCAGCAAAAACCAGTTCACGGCTGCGACCTGTTTGAAGGCAATTGCAATTCCAATTAGCGCGCCACAAACGAAAATCGACATCTTGCGCGAATTATCTGCCGCGTTCAGAAACGCTGTTTGAGACACAATCAGCGGCAGCAACATGAACAGCTCGGTGTTGGCGGCCGTTCCTTGCGCAAATGGATCAGCCGAAAGCAGACTAAACAGCGCCGCCGCCCCAAACGCCCAGAACCGATTCATGAACCGCCGCGCGAGAAAGAACAGCGCGCAACTCGAAGCCGCCCCAAACAGAAGCGCGGCAAAATGGACCGACCGGATCGGATCGAGCGGTAAACTTAGTGCTGCGCGATAAACCCAAAAGATCGCCGGCGGTTTTTGATCCACCCAATCCCGATAGGGCAATTCGTTCTGACCAAGCCGCCAGCCGATGTATGCGTATTCGCCTTCATCTCGCTCGAAGGGAATACCAAGCAGTGGGAGTCGCACCGCCGCCACCAGAAGAGTGAGGCAGGCGACGAGCAGAATTGTTTGCCGAGCAGATGGCTGCAAACCGGGGCGCCTTCGCCTAGCGCGAGCGTGAGGTCACCCGCAACGGCTCGGCCGTTTCCAAATTCTTGATCACAGTGCTGAGATAAACCGACTGCGGATAAAACGCTTTGTATTTCGTGATCTCGGCGCGGTTCAAAACCTTAAAACCGTAACGTTCGAACATTTTTTCGCCGCGCCGACTTTCGAAGGTGACGATCTGTCCATAAACACGCTTCTCGCCGCAACGGTAAAGGTAACTCAGGTATGCGCTCATCAACGCGCGAGTAGTCGACATTTTGCGCGCGTCCGGCAGCAGATTGATGTGAAAATGCGGGACCCGGCGCGGTGCGGCGGGCACTTCCCGCCAGCCATTCGCCAGCGTCCAGCGAACAAACCTCCTTGAAGCTTCGTGGTAACGGAAATAGCGAGTCAGCGCCTTCAAAAAGAGCGAAATGTTTTGCCAGAAAGAGTAAAGCTGGTTTCGCAACGGCCGGCGCGAACCGAGCAAATAACCGCGAATCTCGCCGTCGATCTCCACCACGAACGACGATTCCGGCTCCCAATCGGTGTAATACGTGGTGAGGAAATCGGCGAACAGTTGTTGATCTTCGTAAACTGGATCGATCGGCGTTCCAAGAAATCCGGTCTGACAACAGAGCCGCCGCACCGCGTCGCGATCGCTCTTCCGATAACTGCGAATGGCGTATGGCCTTTCGTTACTCATTCGGGCGTGTTGGCCTTGTAGTTTGCGCAAACTTCGCGGTAAATGCAAAAAAGTCTGTCGAAAATCCGAGGCCAGGCATGTCGTTTTGCCGCAACCTCGGCAGCCTTCCTGCCCAATATCGACAAGTCCTTCGCGCTGAATGTCTCAATCGCGTCGGCCAGCGCCTCAGGAGTGTTTTCGCGCGCCCAACCTGAACAGTCGTGAAAGATGACGTCCTCAAGCGAGCTCCCGCGAATGCCCATCACCGGCGTGGCACAGGCCTCACTTTCCACCGCCACAAGGCCAAAGGTTTCCTGCATACCGGGATGCACGAACAGGTCTGCTGCCCGATAATACCTCGCCAATTCACGGGGCTCGGCACAATAGCGAATCCACGAAACGTTGCGGTGCTCCTCTTGCAATTGACGAAGTTGTCTGCGCTGCGGCCCTTCACCGATCACCAAAAAATGAAAAGCGTTTGGTCGGCGCTCATTTAAAATAGCGAATGCCTTGAATACGCTGGCGATGTTTTTTTCCTTGGCCAGCCGACCGACAAAGAGCAAGAGCTTGCGGCCGGGTTCAACTCGTAACGACCGGCGGATCGGTTCTCGATCGCCTTCGTCCGGGCGGAAGATGTCGATGTTCACACCGAGCTCGACCACGTAGACATTGCGCACGTCCCATTCACGAAGGACGTCCGCTAAACGATCCGATGCCACCAATGTCGCCGCGAAGCGATTGTAAAGTCTACGCACGTAGCCACGCGAAAGCTTCATCACACGTCCCGCTGCCCGCTTTCCCAGAAGCTTTGAGCTCGCGCGCAGATACGCTTCCGGAAAATGCGAATGATAAAAACCGACCACCGGAATGTTCAACGCGTGGCCGACTCGGACTGCGCGCCAGCCAAGTTGATATGGATCTCCCGATTCGATGATATCGGGTCGCTCACGTCGCAAGATTTCTCCAACTGCGCGGAGATTGACCAGCGCACGGTAACGTCCAGTGCGCGAAATTAACGGAGAACGAATTGAGTAAATGCGCGACCGTCCTCTGATTTCGACCTTCGTTTTCTGTCCGGGAACAATGAGCAGGTGCTGGTCGCGCGGCGAATGCTTCTCGACGTAGTCGATCTTCTCGTGCAGGTAACGCTTCACTCCACCGCTGACCGGCGAGTAAAACTGCGTTAGATCGGCAAGCTTCATCCTGGTTCTGTCGTTGTAGGGCAAGCGGTCAGCTTACCAATCGCAAAAACAGCAGGCGATACGCCTGCTCTACAATTCGTCACAGTCCTAGCTCTCTAATTCGCTTAAGTATTTCTCCGCTTCCAGCGCAGCCGCACAGCCGGAGCCGGCCGCGGTCACGGCTTGCTTGTATACGCGATCCGCCACATCTCCCGCGATGAAAACACCAGGATGTTTGCTTTCCACCAACCGTTTCGCGATCAGGTAACCGTCCGGATCAGTTTCGAGCTTACCGTGATACGCTTGCGTGTTCGGGTCGTGACCAATTGCGACAAACACGGCCGCCACCGGTAGCTCGCGCTCGTCGCCTGTCTTAACGTTGCGCAAATACACGCCTCGCATCTCACCTTTTTCATCCGGAAGGTATCTCGTCACAACCGTGTTCCAGATCGGTTCGATCTTTTTGTTCGCGAACACTCGGTCCTGCATGATTTTCGACGCCCGCATCTGGTCGCGGCGATGAATCAAATAAACTTTCGACGCGAAGCGAGTCAGGAAGATCGATTCCTCGGCCGCTGAATCGCCGCCACCGATCACAGCCACCGGCACGTTTTTGTAAAATGCGCCGTCGCAGGTCGCGCAACTGGTTAGGCCGTGGCCGATCAGTCTCTCTTCGTCCTCGAGCCCGAGATGACGCGCCGACGCGCCGCTAGCGATGATGAGCGCCTGGGTTTCGAGCCACTCGTCATCAGCTTTGACTCGAATGTGGTGGTTCATCGGCTCGAAATCCGTCACTTCTGCGTAGGAAAAACGGGCGCCGAATTTCTCGGCCTGTTGGTGCATGTTGAGAATCAGCTGCGGACCGTCGATTCCGTCGGGAAATCCGGGGAAATTTTCAACAAGGGTCGTGGTGGAAAGCTGACCACCCGGCTGGCGCCCTTCGAAGACCAGCGGACTCAGATTCGCCCGGGCGGCGTAGATTGCAGCCGTTAGACCGGCGCAACCGCTGCCTACGATGATTACTCTTTCCACAAATCAATCTAGCATGCAGCGCAAGGGCGCAAAGGCCACGGCACGAATGCCGCTTCAAGCGGTGGATAGTACTCGATCCTACAGGCTAATTTTCACAAGATGACCCTAAAAACAGGGCCCATGGCGACCAATCATAATCTCAAAGCGACACCAGAATTAATCGCGGCCCAGGCCAAGCGGGGCGCCGATCGAATAGCGGTTCATTCGGATTCCGGCTCGCTGACTTATGGAGAGTTAGAGCAGAAGGCAAACCAGCTGGCCCATCACCTTTCTTCGTCGCTCACAGGCCCGGAGCCGTTGGTCGGTATCTGTGTCGAAAGATCACCGGAATTCATCATCGCCACTTTTGCGGTCATGAAATGCGGAGCCGCTTATCTGCCGATGGAGGTGGCCGACCCGTCAGAGCGATTACGGTTCATGGTTCAAGATGCACGCGTACAGCTCGTAATAACGAATCAACAGCTCGCCGAGCACTTCGTTAGCTTGGACATCAGGCTCGTCAAACTAGACTCCGAGCAAAAGGAAATCGAAAAGCAATCGGCGACGCCCATCAAGATCGACATCGGTTCCGAGAGCCTGGCCTATGTCATTTATACTTCGGGTTCAACCGGTCAGCCGAAAGGCGTTGAGATCGCGCATCGAAATCTCTCGAACCTGATCGCCTGGCATCAGCGGGCCTTCAAGGTGGACCAATCCACGCGCGCGACGTTTCAAGCGGGCACTGCGTTTGATGCCGCTGTCTGGGAAATCTGGCCGCATCTCGCCGCCGGCGCGACAATTTACATACCGGACGAGTCGACACGGATGTCGGCCGAGTCATTGCGGGATTGGTTTGTAGCCAATCGAATTACAATCAGCTACGTCTCCACTGCGATCGCGGAGCAGTTGCTTGATTTGACTTGGCCAAGGGAGACGGCCCTGCGTGTATTGCTTACCGGTGCCGACACGCTGCATCGGTATCCTCCTCCGGGTCTTCCATTCAAATTCGTAAACAATTACGGCCCGACCGAATGCACGGTGGTCGCCACTTCAGGCACCATCGCACCGAACGAAAACTCCGCCTCGTTGCCATCCATTGGATCTCCAGTCGACAATGTCCACATCCACATCCTGGATCAGCGGCTCCAACCGGTCCCGAAAGATGCCGCCGGCGAAATTTACCTTGGAGGAATGGGTGTCGGACGGGGCTATCGGAATCGCCAAGATTTAACCGTAAAACGATTCGTCGCCGATCCTTTTTGCAACGGCGGCGGACTACTTTATCGAACTGGAGATCTAGGCCGGGTCATGCCGAATGGCGAAATCGCTTTCTTAGGGCGGGTCGACGACCAGGTAAAAATTCGGGGCTATCGGGTAGAGCTGGGCGAAATCAGCGCAGTCCTCAACCGGCATCCATCCGTGGGCGCCAGCGTGATCATGGCGCGAGAAGACAATTCCGGAGAGAAGCGACTCGTTGCCTATGTTGTTCCAAAAGCGGGATCCAAACCCGACGAACAAAGTTTGCGCGAGGCGATTCGCCAACGGTTGCCCGATTATATGAAGCCATCCGCGTTCGTTTGGTTGGAGAAGATGCCGCTGACCCCAAACGGTAAGATCGATCGCGCTGCGCTACCGCCGCCAGAGGTTCAGGTGGGCACAACAGATGCCCACTTCGTTGCCCCGCGCAATCCAACCGAAGAGGCCCTGGCTGAAATTATCAGTGACGTGTTGAAAGTGCAGCGAGTGAGCGTGCACGACGATTTTTTCCATCTCGGCGCGCATTCGCTGTTGGGGGCGCAGATCGTCGCGCACGTACGCAACATTTTCGGCGCGGAGCTCAAGCTGCTCGATGTGTTCGATGCTCCAACAGTGGCGCAGCTTTCAGGAAGAATCGAACAGGCCCTGGCTCGAAAAATTAACACCATGAACGAAGCAGAAGTCGCCGCCGCGATGACCGCACTGAATGAAAACGCGAAAAGGTGATGGCCTCATCCGACGCCAGTCTGAGTCTTGTCCGATTACTGGAACCGGAAGTCCTAGCAAATCCTTATCCGCTCTATCATAGACTGCGCTCGGAAGATCCGATCCACTGGGACCGCTTTCTGCAAACGTGGGTCGTGACTCGTTACGCCGATGTCGTGACAGTGCTGAATTCTTTTTCGGCCAATCGCACGCCGACACCCGAACAACTTTCCGGCATGGGACTTTCGGCGCTCAATCCCATCGCCACGGTAATGGTAAAGCAAATGCTTTTCATGGACGCTCCGGCTCACACGCGTCTGCGCGGCCTGGCGTCGGCCGCGTTCACGCCGCAACGCGTCGCCGCGTTGCGCTCGCACATTCAGGACATCGCGGAAAGCTTGCTCGATAAAGTCCAAGATTGCGGGCGACTGGACATCATTGCGGATTTTGCTGCGCCGTTGCCGGCAATTGTTACTGCGGAAATGCTCGGCGTGCCCACGGAAGATCACGTAAACCTTAAGAAATGGTCGGCGGACTTCGCCGAGATGCTGGGCAATTTTCAGCACAACCCCGACCGCGTTTCGCGTGTCCTGGCAAGCACAAACAATCTCGTAACTTATTTTCGAGAAGCTATCAGGAGAATGCGCGAACATCCCAAGGAAGGTTTGATTCATTCCTTGATGACGGCCGAATTAGACGGCGATCGCTTGTCCGAAGAGGAGATCGTCGCCAATTGCATTGTGACAATGGTCGGCGGACAAGAAACGACCACGAACCTGATCGGCAGTGGTCTGTTCAGCTTGATGCGAAATCACGAACAGCTGCAACAGTTGCTGGACAACCGAGATCTCATTCCTTCCGCCGTGGAGGAATTGCTCCGGTACGAAAGCCCGAGCCAGCACACCGGCCGCATCGCTCGGGAAGATGTCGATCTTGGCGGCAAGAAAATTCGAAAGGGCCAAGCGGTGATGGCGATCATGGCTGCGGCTAACCGTGATCCAGAACGTTTTCCGGATCCTGATCGCCTCATTCTGGATCGCAAGGACAACAAGCATCTCGCGTTTGGTTGGTCGAGTCATTTTTGTTTCGGCGCCCCGCTGGCGCGGATGGAGGGACAGATTTCTTTCGAAGTCCTGTTGCGACGGCTAAAGAATTTGGAACTGGCGCCGGGGCCATTGAGCTGGCGGGAAAACTCGGGCCTGCGCGGCCTGACCGCGTTGCCGGTAACATTTTCTAAAAATTGAATGCAGCCTAACGAGAGAAACGGAACCGCACTTTTGGAAGCGCGCCGCGCCTTGTTGCAGGAATATCTGCGCGGCGCGAAGCCGGCGATGATTCCAATAGGAAGGGAGTCCGGACCAGCGCCTCTCTCTTATCCGCAGCGCCAAATTTGGCTTCATTCGCAACTCGCCGCCGGCTGGTTGATCTACAACGAACCGATCACAATCTATCGCTACGGCTCACTTGATGTTTCGGCTCTGGAGCGAGGCTTCACAGAAATTGTTCGTCGCCACGAAGCATGGCGGACCACTTTCCAATGGGACGCCGATGAGTGTGTCCAATTTGTTCGGCCTGCGCCGAAGCGAGTCGAGATCCCGTTTGTCGATCTTCGCAGCCATCCACAACCCGAAGCCGAAGCGCTCCGTCTCGCCACCGCGGACATGCACCAACCTTTCGAGCTCTCCGAGGGGCCAATGTACCGGCTTCGTCTGGTTCGTGTAGGCGATGACGAGCACCGTTTCTACATCACGCTTCACCACATTATTTTTGACGGCGTCTCGATTTATCGGGTGTTGTTACCTGAGTTAGTGACAGCCTACGAGGCGTTCTCCAGAAACGAGTCGCCACAGCTCCCCGATTTGCGAATTCAATACTGCGACTACGCGGCCTGGCAGCGGAGCAACATCAAAGACATTCCGTCGGACCACCTTTCCTACTGGAAAAGTACGCTGGCGGATCTGCCGGTTCTGAACCTGAAACCCGATCATCCCCGCCCGCCGTCGCAAACTTATCCGGGAGCGATGGAGCTATTTGAAGTTTCAAGCAAAACGAGCGCTGCGCTCAAGGCGTTGAGTCGGGAACAACGGGCGGCGCCCTTCGCAGTGACGGCTGCTGCATTCACTGCTTTGCTTCACGGCTACACTGACCAGGAAGACATCGTCATCGGAGGAATCAGCAGCGGTCGAGACCGGGCGGAGACGATGAACCTGCTCGGCTGTTTTTTGAACACGATCCCGATCCGCTGCGTGTTTTCAAAAGCTGACCGATTTGTCGATTTGATCACCCGGGTACGAGGGACAGTACTGGAAACGCTGTCCCATGAAACACCATTCGAGTTTTTGGTTCAGAAGTTCGCTCGCAAACGCGATCCGAGCCGCGCTCCGCTGCTGCAAGTGCTCATGGTGATGGAGCCCCCGCTTGACCCACTTCCGGCCGGATGGGGTTTCGCCTACATGGATGTCAAAGCGGACACGGCGAAATTCGACCTCCAGCTCGGTCTCGAAGATCGAGATCGCGGATTGGCCGGAAGCTTCATCTACAACACCGACCTTTTCGAGCGCGAAACAATTCAGCTGCTCAAGTCTCGTTGGTTAAAGCTGCTCGATCGAATCGCCGCTGCGCCAACAGAAACCGTGAGCAAACTGGTCTCGGCGGTTTGGCAGGATACGTCCTCGCTACCACCGATCGAATGGAGCGCAGTGCGAACCGACTACCCGTGCAACGCGACGATTCATCAAATCTTCGAGCAGCAGGCGACGGCGACGCCTCAAGCGGTCGCTGTCGCCTTCGGTGAAACGAAAATGACCTACGGCGAGTTGAATCGGCGCGCGAATTGTTTGGCAAATCGTCTACAGAAGCTCGGCGTCGGCCGGGATGTACCAGTGGGGGTTTTCATGGAGCGCTCTCCCGAAATGATCGTGGCGCTCTTGGCCATTCTCAAAGCCGGCGGTGCATACGTCCCACTCGACCCATCCTATCCGGCCGAACGCATCAGTGTGATGATCTCCGACACGGAAACGCCGGTAATTTTGATTCAAAGCAAACTCCAAAACGAGCTGGTCAATCCGAACGGGAGTCCAAAAATTCTCTGCGTCGATACCGAGGCTTTTTCGGAAGAATCGGAAAGGAATCCGCAGACTGAGGCTGAAGCCAGCGACCTGGCCTACATTATGTACACCTCGGGATCCACCGGTACCCCGAAAGGTGTTGCGGTTCCGCACCGCGCGGTTGTTAGGCTGGTAAAGAACACGAGTTACACGTCATTTTTGCCGGATGAAACGTTCCTGCAACTCGCGCCGATTTCGTTCGATGCGTCAACGTTCGAAATCTGGGGCCCGCTCTTAAATGGCGGGAAATTGGCCGTGATGCCGCCGGCCCTGCCGAGTCTCGAAGCGATTGGGCACGCAATTGCGGAAAATGGTGTGACGACGTTGTGGCTCACGGCAGGTTTGTTCAACGCCATGGTCGATGAGCGCTTGGAGGATCTGCGGCCGTTGCGTCAACTGCTCACCGGCGGGGACGTTCTTTCCGTTCCCCACGTTAGCAAAGCGCTGGCCGCCTTACCAAATACCCGGCTGATCAACGGCTACGGGCCAACCGAGAGCACGACCTTCGCCTGTTGTCACCCAATTGAGGCGATCGCGCCGTCAGACCGTTCCATTCCAATCGGGAAACCGATCAACAACACCAGCGTTTACATTCTCGACGCGAACCTGAAACCGGTCCCGGTCGGCGCAGCCGGCGAACTGTGTGTCGGCGGCGACGGACTCGCGCGAGGATACTGGAAGCGGGAGGAATTGACCGCGGAAAAATTTATCGCCGATCCGGTCGACCGTAGTTCGAAAGCAAGACTTTACAAGACCGGCGACCTGGCACGTTGGCGCAATGACGGTGTGATCGAATTTCTCGGCCGGAAAGATAGCCAGATCAAGTTGCGCGGTTTTCGTGTCGAACCAGGTGAGGTTGAAGCGGCGTTGAAACGGCAGCTAGATGTTCGGGACGCTGCTGTGGTCGCAGGCGAAGACGTTCGCGGCGAGAAGCGGCTAGCTGCTTACGTAGTCGGACCGGCATCTTCGGAAAAAATTCTGGTAGGACTGCGTAAATCGCTGCCGGATTATATGCTGCCGTCGGTTGTCACCATCTTACCGACCCTGCCCCGCACGGCTAACGGCAAACTGGACCGATCCGCGCTGCCCATCCCTGAATTTCTGGACGAGCCAACTGCCACGCTCACCGCGCCTCGCACGTCTTTGGAGCAAAAGTTGGCGGCGATTTGGGCCGGCGTGCTTGGCTTGGATCAGGTATCTCCGTTTGAGAGCTTCTTCGATCTGGGAGGTCATTCTCTGGCGGGACTGCGCGTTGTAAATCAATTGTCGGAGCACCTAGGACAGCGTCTGGCGCCGGGCATTTTCATCGAGGCGCCAACCGTTGCTGCCATGGCGAAATTGCTGGAGGCGAAGCATCCGGACGCGGTCGCGCGCTGGGTTGGAAAAACAGAGCGCGGATCGAAACAAAAAGTGCGTCCGTACCTGAGTCTTCAACTGGAACTGATCGCGATTTGGGAAGACTTACTCGGCTTCCGCGGAATTGGGATTCGGGACAACTTTTTTGAGATTGGTGGCAACCCGCAGTTGGCGTCACGCATGTTCCAACGCGCCCAGCGTCTTTGCGGCACCGCGATCGATCCGTCATCGACCTTCTCGGAGGATCCCACTATCGAGGCCCTGGCCGCAGAAATCGTCCACGAGGTAATTGATGAATCGGCCAATTTAGTGCCGATCCAAGAGCATGGATCGCGAACGCCCTTCTTCTACTTACACGGAGATCTTCTCGGCGGGGGATTTTACACGTTGAAGCTGTCGCGAGCTTTGGGAGCGGATCAACCACTTTATGTCTTGCCCCCGCACCACGTTCGCGACCGTGCGGACACGCCCACCATTGAGCAGATGGCTGCAGCACATTTGGAGGCGATACGCACAGTCCGGCCAAACGGACCCTACATCCTCGGAGGATTCTGTCTGGGTGCCATTGTTGCTTATGAACTCGCTCAGCAAATCATCGCCAGTGGCGAGACCGTTGAAATGTTGGTCCTGATTGATGCCGAACCGCGAGACAAGCCATTGCAGGCGATGCGGTGGTTCTGTGAAACGCTGGCCGGATTGTTTGACTGGGACGATAGCGCGCAGTTGAATCGATTTCGGCGGTGGGCACTGATCCGGGCAAAGTTTGGTTGGTGGTGGAAACTCGATCTGCTGGAAAAATTCCGTTCAGTGATGCGCAAAATCTCCAAGCGCACCAGGCCTTCTGTGTCTCATCAGCCGGCAACGCCATCCACCGTTCAAGATGAGCGAATCCCCGAACGAGATGTGGCTTCCAGTTTTCTCTGGGCCGCCACAGGATATCGGCCAAAACCCTACCGTCGCCCGATGTCCGTGCTGCTCTCCGAAGATTTGCTGGAGCGCGGCGATCATCTCGACCGCGCGTGGCGGCGGCTCGCGCGCAAGGCGGCAGTATTTCCGTTGAAGGGCAGCCATCTCGAATGCATCACCGCGCATGTAGGTGGTTTGGCCGAGACCATTGACCGTTGCCTGCGAAGGGTTGTGGTAAATCCTCGCTCGTCAGGATCTTCGGTTCTCGAAGAAATACGTTCTCGAAAATGACCGCCACCTTTTTAAATCTCGAGGAAGCTACATTGGCGCACCTAAAGCCCTTATCGTCTCCCGAAAGTGGGATCCAAATCTGGCTCGCGAACGTCGATTCCATTTCCCCACAGGAAATTAAGCACCTGTTCGCTTTACTCGACGCTTCAGAGCATGATCGCGTGGGGCGATTTCGCTCCAAGCAAGATCGAGATCGGTATGTTGCCGCTCACGGACTTCTTCGCGCTGCCCTTGCCGAGACTCTTGGCCGGCCAGCAAGAACGCTGGTCCTGGAAAAATCCGCACGGGGGAAACCGCAACTTCGTCCGAGTGGTCATGATAACCGGCGGCCGAAGTTCAATTTTTCTCACGCTTCTGCGTGGGCGTTAATCGCGATCGGTTATAATCGCGAACTGGGAGTGGATTTGGAATCACCTGAATCGCTTCCGGACGATGAACAATCATTGTCCAAACTCGCTGCGCGCGTTCTTTCCGAACGCGAGCTCGAAGGCTGGAGGGCAATTCCGAATCTGCTGAAGCGGCGTGAAGCATTCTTGCGGATGTGGACACGCAAAGAGGCTTACGTCAAAGCGACTGGCGAAGGGTTGCGCCACGACTTGGCAGATATTGAACTGCCTGCGGATACTGCGCCGTTTAATCGGTTGATCGTGCACGATTTGTCCGTTCCGGTGGGATTGACAGGCGCTCTAGCAGTTGAAGCATGCTAAAGCATGCCGGAGCTGGCCGAAGTCGAGTGGTTTCGCAAACAATGGGACGCCGGACGTGGCCACCAGATTGTCGATGTTAGAGCGCATTCGCGGAAATACGTCTTCCGCGGAACCGACGGCGACGTGCTGAGCCGCAATTTGATGGGTCAAAAACTGCTCCGATCAAAACGTAGCGGCAAACAAATGCTGTTTGAATTTTCGGATGAGAACCCGGAAACAACCGGGGCTCGCGAAAACGTTCGGGGCTGGCTCGGCATCCACCTCGGAATGACGGGTAAAACGCACGTCGGATCGTCCGACTTCCAGCCGGGTAAACACGATCATCTGGTTCTGTATCAGCGAGAACGCGCTTTGGTATTCACCGATCCGCGCCAGCTCGGGCAGGTGCGTTTTACTGACGGCAAAGACGAGCCGGACTGGTGGAGAAACCGTCCGCCGGAAATCGATTCGCGCGAATTCGATCGAGAATTCTTCGACCAATTCCTGGATCGACATCGAAAAGGGCCGATCAAAGCCGCGCTGTTGATGCAAAATGGCTTTCCCGGAATTGGGAATTGGATGGCCGACGAAATTCTCTGGCGCGCCAAAGTCTTGCCATCAAAACGAATCCGGAAACTAACTGTTCGCGAACGCGCCGCGATCTTTCGCGCGACCAAACGGGTCGTGCGCCGCTCGCTCGAAACGTTGGGAACAGATTTCTCCGATCCGCCGCGCAACTGGCTGAT
>CAZFZG010000002.1:21263-26668 GCA_964523205.1 uncultured Chthoniobacteraceae bacterium
TCGGTGGCACGGACGACCAGCGTGTAATCGTTTGGACCATCGGGTCGCCAATCGTAACTCCAAAGCACCCAGGTCAATTTCGTTCCGGGATAGTCGATCTTCGCATCGGTCCAGGTTTCACCGTCGTCATCGCTGATTTCGACGCGGGAAATGCCGCGATCGCCGCCGAAGGCGACGCCCTTAACTTGAATTGGCGCACTGGCGAGTTGGCCTAACGAGAAGTGCGAGTCGTAGTAAGGAACGTCGATTCGCGAGCGCGTCGGGACGATGAAGTCTGGACCCCAGCCCTGGGCTTCGTAGAAGCCTTTCGCGCCCGGACCGACGACATCGATGCGAGTCAACCACTTCACGTGTTTCTCGCCGAAATAGCCGGGAACGATCGCGCGCAACGGATAACCGTGGCGATCCGGCAAATCTTGCCCGTTCATTTGCCAGGCGAGGATCGTCGTCGGATCGAGCGCCTTGTCGATCGGAATGGTGTCGGTGTAATTGTCGACACCCGAAAAGCGCACTCGCGCCGCGCTGGCCAGCAAGCCAGCGGGCTCGAGAAGGTCGGGCAGCGCGATGCCTGTCCAAACCGCGTTGCTCATCAGGCCAGCGTCGAGTCCGTTGCTGATACACATTAGCGTCGTTTCCTGTTCGATACTGGTGAACGCCTTTAAGTCCTCGAATCGATAGGTCGCGCGATTTTGGACGAAGCCGTTCACTTCCAAATGCCAAAGATCGACGTTCACCCGCGGGTCGATCACGTTCTTGGTCACGCAATAAAACAAACCGTTCGGCGTGATCGGTTGAACGACCAGACCCTTGTACTGGGTGCCGTCGTAACTGAACGTAGCCGCGTGATAAAGTTTTCTTAACAACCCAGCGCCGCCGCCAGCAACCAGCGCACCTAGTCCGCCTAGAATCAAAGCGCGGCGTCCGATTGGCGGGGAGAATTCGGAGGCTTCCGCTTCGGGTTTCTGTCGGGTGAGAAAATGAAAACCGCCGACCAGCGTTCGTTCGAAAACCAAAACGCTGAGCGCGAATCCGATCAGCGTGATCAATCGCGCCGAAGAAATCGGGAAACCGATGTAGCTGGTGCCGAGTACCGGCCAGAGAAGAACTGCCAGCGCGATCACCGGCAAGGCAACGAAGATCGAGATTGTCCAGCCCGTGACGCGCCTTTGAAGATTGCGTCGCATCAAGAGGCCGAACACCGCGCCACCAAGCACGCTGACCAACAATTGACCGGCCATGGTCGAGCCGACGCCGAGTTGTTTGAGATGGTTGTAACCGCCTACGCGGCCCATCAACGCGAGAAATGGTCCAGGCTTAATGAAAACCGATAATCGATCACCGATGATCGCGAGCGGCGTCGCGATGCCAAACCACGCGAGCAGCAACATCGTCACCGTCATGGCGATTCCAGCGACAAGTCCAGCGATCAATCCGGCAAGCACCGCTTTGATGGGCTGCAGCTCGTTGGACGAACTCATCGTCGAATGTTTCGCCACAGATTAACACGGATGAAACACAGATCGAAAGAGAACTGTTTTCTGCAATTCGTGTCAATCGGTGTGCATCTGCGGCTTTCTGCTCATCGCAATTCGCAGAAAGGTTGCGAGTATTCGCCCACCGGCGACGAACGTGCCGCGGAATGTGCCGGAAACTTTTGAGGCTCCGCCAGTCCGGCAACGGTGGTTGACCGGCACTTCAAGAATGCGCAGCCCCGCCCGCGCCGCTTTCATCTGCATTTCCAAATTCCACCCATAGGTCTCCTCTTTCATCGACAATCTCTCGAGCACATCGCAACGGATCGCACGAAATGGGCACATGTCGGTGTAGCGAACCCGGTACAAGATCGACATCAGCCAGCCAGCGAACCGGCCGGCGAAGATTTGCTGAAAATTCATGCTGCCCGGCTCGCGTTGACCACGCGTCCGCGAACCGATCACGAAATCAAATTGACCAGCCGCGATCGGATCGACCAGTTGCGACATGAACTCGGGGCAATCGCTGCCGTCGCCGTCGAGAAAGACAATGATTCCGTCCCGCGACTGCGGGAGTGAAATCGCGCGAACACCGGCGGCGCAGGCGCGACCGTAACCGGGACGAGGCTCGCTCACTACCCGCGCTCCGGCTTCGCGCGCACGTTCGGCAGTTGCATCAGTACTTCCGTTGTCGACCACAATGATTTCCTTTGGAATCTTCGTGGCCAAACATTCGCGGACAACCTCGGCGACTGGTTCCTCCTCGTTCAACGCGGGAATAACAACGCCCACCTCGCTCATCGCAGCACCAGCGACGCGCTGGTGAAATAAAGCGCTAGAGCAAAAAAATCAGCCAACGCCAGCGTGATGGGGCCGGCGGCGATTTTGGGGTCAAACTTCCAGCGATGGAGCAACGACGGAACAAGAAGCCCGAAAATACAAGCGTTGACGAGCGAACCTGCGATGCTGCCGCCGATGACAAAAGCCGCGCGAAGATCATGGCGCCACGCATAAACGATGAGCGCAACCAACACGCCGCAGGCGACGGCGAGCAAAAAAGCAGTCACGATTTCACGCCGCAAGGCATTGGCCAACCAGCGCCAAGTTACGTGCGCCGAATGCAGGGCTTGGATCGTGACGCTCATTGATTGCATGCTAACGCTTTCGTTCAACGCCAGGACCATCGTCAGGAAAAAGGCGATCACGACGCTACGCGCGAGCGTGACTTCGAAAGAACCGGCCAGCAACGCGCACGCGGTGCCGCTCGCCACAGTCGCCATCAGCCACGGGAAACGGTAGCGAAACGTTTGCCAAGAAGAAGCACCGCGCACTTGCGCGAGGTGGAAGCCGAGCATTTCGAAAAAATCGTCGCGCACCGGCGCGGCTGGGCGCGCTTGCTCGTCGCGTTCTCCCAAGATTTCCTCGGCGAAGAGACTGACGTCGACCACGCCGACCACGCGGCGCTGATCGTCGATCACAGGAAAAGCGAAAAATTTGTAGAGCACAAAAAATTCACAGGCGTCTAAAACCGTGGCGCTGGCGGGAATAGCAACGACGCGCCGCACCATGATGTCGCCCAGGCGACTTTCCGGCGCGGCGGTCAGCAAACGGCGCGTTGGCAAAACTCCTACCAGACGCTCGTCGCTGTCGACCGCGAAAAAATAGATCACGCGCTCGCCGATGCCTTCACGGCGAATGCGCTCGAGCGCTTCCGCCACGTTCATGTCGGCGTTGAGAAGCGGAAAATCTTTTCGCGCGTGTTCGACAACCGGAGAATTGAAATCGGGAATGCCGGAGGGCTCAGGCATTCCCAACTTCTACTCGATGAACGATGCCTTTGCTCTTTAGAATTTGCTCAGCCTCGCTGAAATAATCACGGATGTCGGTTTGGGACCGGATCCAATCGATGTAGCGCTCGATTCCGTCTTCGAGTTTTACCTGCGGTTTGTAACCGACTGAACCAATCAATTTGGTATCGCTAGTGAGATGACGCATTTCGCCGGGACGGAATTCGGCGCGCACTTCCGGTTTGATGTCGATCTTGAGGAGCCGAGCAAGAATCTCAGCGATTGTTCGAATCGGAGTGCCCACACCGCTGCCGACGTTCACGGCCAGTCCGTCGAGCTTGCCGGTCTCAGCCGCGAGCAAATTTGCGCGCGCGATATCTTCGACGAAAGAGAAATCGCGCGTCTGCCGACCGTCTTCGTAAAGAATCGGCGGCAAATCATTCAGCAAGCGGGTGCAGAAAATCGCGATAACGCCGGTATAAGGATTAAAGATGGACTGGCGCGGGCCGTAAGTGCAC
The DNA here is from genome assembly GCA_964523205.1 of uncultured Chthoniobacteraceae bacterium. Taxonomy (GTDB): domain Bacteria; phylum Verrucomicrobiota; class Verrucomicrobiia; order Chthoniobacterales; family UBA10450; genus AV40. The sequence goes on from CAZFZG010000002.1 coordinate 25,041, forward strand.
GAGTAACGCAGCGCGACCGTCGGGACGCCGACCTGCTTTCCCCAAAGCAGCACCAGTTTTTCCTGATCGAGCTTAGTCAAACCATAAACAGTCTCGCCGCCGACCGGGGCATTTTCTGGCGTCGGCGCGCTCTTGGTAATCGCGCCGCAAATGGGGCAGTGCACCTGCCAATCGCCCTTCCGCAATTGCTCAACTGGCCGGACGCTTGGAAAAACCAGGCTGTGTTTCGGACAAGTTCCAGCGCCTTCGCTGTAAACCGCTTGCGAGCTTGCCACGATAATTTTTTGAATCGGCAAATTGTTTTCTCGAATCACTTCGAGCATCTGGGCGGTGCCGAGCGAATTGACGTGCACATATTTCGAAATCTCGGGCATATAGCCGCCGTAAGCCGCCTGATGAAAAACAATGTCGATCTTGTCCAGTGCTGCATCGATCGTCTCGGGGTCGCGCATGTCACCCTGAAGGAATTCGGCTTTGGGATTGATCCAGCTCGGTTTACCGCGGCGATGGGTGTTGGGCTCGAGACTATCCAGGACGCGAACCTGCCAACCTTCGCGTACCAGCAGATCCGCGACATGCGATCCAATGAGGCCGGCGCCGCCAGTGACGAGCGCGCGTTTTTTCATTGGGCTGCGAAAATCCGCCGGCCGCCTTTGGCCGCAACGAGCCCGGCGAGAAACTGACGCGTGTGCGGCGCCACATTCGCCGACGCGCGATCGTCGAGTAAATCCGTGCACAAACGATTCAAAGAAGCGCGATCGTCGACATCGTAGCCGTTGGGGAGGAGCGCAACCTCGATCTTCAACTGTTTCGCCCGCTCAATGGTCTGACCCAAAACGCGTTCTGTGCTCCAGTCGATTCCATCGAACAATTCGGAATGATCTTGCTTTAGCCCAATCAAATAATAGCCGCCGTCGTCAGCCGGCCCGAGAACAACTCGGTCGCCAGAACGCGCCAACCAGGAAACCGCTTGTGCATAGATCTCGCTGGAAACCGTTGGGCTGTCGGAATCGATCAGGCAAACGGAGCTGAAACCGCAACGAAAGAGATCCTCGATGGCAAAAGCAAGTCGCTCTCCGAACCCGTCTCCGCGCTGCGGAAGGAGTTGAAATTCAGGCGGCATGATGTCGCTGTAGGCCGCTTCCGAGCCGACTGGAGTGTAAACGCCGACGCCGATTGCATCGCTGCAAAGGGCCGACCTGATTGCAGCGGCAGTGTCTCGAAGAAAACAGACATTCAGCTGTGCGGCCTCCTCGGGAGTAAGCGGCGGTTGCAGCCTCGTCTTAACTTGGCCCGCGCGCGGCGCTTTCGTCATCACCGCGAGCGCGCACAATTCCGCGGCACGCCGCACTGGTCTAGCAGGGTTCAGGATTTCATGAGTTATCTGCATCGGATATGTGAAGGCAACGTCTGATGTTGCCGTCGCGCCGGGGTCGCCGTAGGTGAGGTCTGCCATGCGACGGTGTTAAGCGGCATAGCTCCGCTAGGTAGTTTCGCTGCCAATCCGCAAGTTGTTCGCAAATTCAATTAGTATTTCTAATTGCGTCCCCATTATTTCTTCTCCTTCTCCGCGCGAACAACTGCGGCGCTGCGCCGAGACGTAACGGCAGAGCAATGTGTTGATAACA
>CAZFZG010000002.1:26768-36378 GCA_964523205.1 uncultured Chthoniobacteraceae bacterium
TTTTCGTTCGAGTTCTTTCCTCCGAGATCGCCGGAGGCGGCCGAGATCCTTTATCAAACCATTCGAGACCTCGAATCGTACATGCCCCATTTCGTGAGCGTGACTTACGGTGCGGGTGGATCAACTCGGGATTTAACTCACGATCTTGTCGAGCGGATTCAACATACAACAAAACTCGATCCGATCCCTCATTTGACCTGTATCTGCCACAACGCAGAAGAGATTGAAGCGATTCTAACTCGATATGCCAGATCGGCGATTGGAAACATTCTCGCGCTTGGAGGAGATCGACCGGCTGAAATGGCGTATGATAAATCGCGCGACTCGTTCCAACATGCGATTGATTTGGTGAAGTTCATTCGCCGATTCAATGAATCCGGCGTCCATCCTGATCGTCGCGGTTTCGGCATTGGCGTAGCCGGTTTTCCCGAAGGCCACCCTGCAACGCCGAATCGGCTAATCGAAATGGATCATCTGAAAGCGAAAGTGGATGCCGGCGCCGACTATATTGTCACGCAGCTATTCTTTGATAATCGCGACTTCTTGGATTTCCGTGAGCGTTGCGCGTTGGAGAACATCAACGTTCCGATTATCGCCGGCATCATGCCAGTTACTTCCATGAGCGGGTTGAGGCGGATCGCTGAGCTCGCCGGTGGCGCTCGGTTCCCGGCGAGACTTCTACGCGCCATACAGCGGTGCGAAAACGATAAGGAAATGGTCAAGCGCGTTGGCGTTCACTTCGCGTTGGAGCAATGTCACGACCTTTTGGATAACCACGTGGCCGGAATTCATTTCTATACTCTCAATCGCTCGGACGCTACGCGCGTGATTTTTGACAGTCTCGGCATTCCGCGTCGTCGGAAAGCAGAGTCTCCGACCGCTTAATCGGGAACGGACTCTTTCGGGTTCGCTGGCGGACGACAGCACTTTGAAGCAAGCACCCGAAATTTGCGCAGAGTCTGTAAGCCGGGCAGACTCTTTTAATGCCGCGAGCTTCACGCGCAGTCTCTGTTCAGCTGGTGGGGGTAGCTATCCTGGTCATAGGGTTAGCATTGCTAGCGCATTTTTTTCCCCTCATCGATTTCGTCCTTGAGCTCCAGCGTCGGGTGAGCGGACTAGGCGCGTGGAGCGCAATCTGTTATCCACTGCTGTTCGCTGCTTGTAATATTCTTCTTCTGCCGGGCGGAATCTTGAGTGTCGGTGCCGGATTTTTCTTCGGACTCTGGTGGGGGTTTCTGATCGTGCTGCTGGGAAATAGCGTTGGTGCCGCGGCTTCGTTTAGTCTCAGTCATTGGCTGGGGCGCAGATATTTGAACCAGCGCCTTTCCAGGAGTCCCATGTTGCAAGTCTTGGAAAGGGCAGTGGCACGCGATGCCTGGAAGCTGATTTTTCTGAGCCAGTTACATCCGCTGTTTCCGACCAGTCTGCTAAACTACTTGTTCGGGCTGACCAGAATTCGATTCGGCCCTTACATGCTCTGGACCGCGCTGGGTCGTGCGCCCGGGCTCTTTCTTTACACGTATTTGGGAACCTTGGGTCAACTTGGGTTAAATTTGGCTCGTGGGAAAAGTCACCCTCGTCTGGTGGAGTATTGGACTTGGGGCGGCGCATTTGCGATTACGGCTCTGTTGTTTATTCTCTTGACCCGGACGGCCTTGAAGGCGCTGCAAGAGAGCGACCTCGAACCCGGTGGACAAGAAGTGAGTCCACTACAGGGAAAAGCAATATAGTTAAGTCGTTCTTCACAAGTAGTTTATGCAATATCGTGCACTTATGAATGTCAGGACTGCTCCTAGAATACACACTGTAGGGGCAGGTTAGCGCGTTTTTGGAGACAATAGGCCATGTTTAAACTGCCCACTCATTATGACGTGATTGTGGTTGGAAGCGGCCACGCCGGAATCGAGGCTGCGCTGGCCTCGGCGCGACTTGGCTGCAGAACGCTGATGTTGACGCAAAACTTGGACACCATTGGGCAGATGTCGTGCAATCCAGCTATTGGGGGCCTGGCGAAGGGCCAATTGGTTCGCGAGATCGACGCACTGGGTGGAGCCATGGGTTTGAACGCAGATGCAACAGGCATCCAGTTTCGGATGCTAAATAGATCGAAGGGGCCGGCCGTTCGGGCCCCGCGGGTTCAATGCGACAAGAAGGCCTATCAGTTTCGAATGAAGGCGGTCCTTGAGCGCACGGAGGGCCTGGATTTAAAACAGGCGACTGTTTCTAAGTTGCTTGTCGCTGATGGGGCTGTAGGTGGAGTTGAGACAGACTTGGGGCTCACGATTATGGGAGCCAGCGTCGTCATCACAGCAGGCACCTTTCTGCGTGGGTTGCTACATGTCGGGGAAAACAGCAAACCCGGCGGAAGGATGGCCGACGCTAGCTCTAGCCTGAGTGCCAACTTAAAGGAGCTGGGGTTTGAAGTTGGCAGATTTAAAACCGGAACACCCTGTCGAATCAATGCTCGATCGATCAACTTCGATCGGTGTCAGATCCAACCCGGGGATGAACCTCCACCGCGATTTTCCTATTTTGTCCCAAGTAAGGAAAACGGCGTTGCCGATGATATTTTTACGTTGAATGACATCTACAGCTCCAAGTTCCACGTGGAACAGCTCCCCTGTTGGATCACCCAAACAAATCCGCGGACGCGGGAGATAATCGAGAAGAATCTCCATAGGTCACCGCTGTATGCCGGCCGGATCCAGGGCACCGGGCCCCGGTATTGTCCATCAATCGAGGATAAAGTCGTGAAATTTAGCCATCGGGAGACCCACCAACTGTTCCTGGAACCCGAAGGTCGTCACAGCGAAGAATTTTACATAAACGGCATTTCGACCAGCCTGCCTTACGAAGTTCAGCTCGAGTTCGTCCGTTCCATTCCGGCTTTGGAAAACGCCGAGATAATGCGGCCAGGTTATGCCGTGGAATATGATTACTTTCCGCCGACACAGCTCTTGCCAACGCTTGAAGCGAAGTTGGTGCGCAATCTGTACTTGGCGGGTCAAGTCAACGGCACATCGGGCTACGAGGAAGCTGCGGCGCAAGGTTTGATGGCTGGCGCTAACGCTGCCCTAAGGGTTCAAAATCGGCCGCCATTTATTCTCAAGCGGAACGAGGCTTACATTGGTGTGCTGTTAGACGATTTGGTCACAAAGGGAACCGAGGAGCCGTATCGAATGTTTACCAGTCGAGCAGAAGATCGGCTGCACCTACGCCAGGAAAATGCCGACCAGCGCCTTACTCCCCGCGGATTCGAAATCGGACTAATCGGACGGGAAAGGTTGGCAAGTCTGCAACAAAAACTGGAATTGTTACAGAAGTGTCGATCGGCCGCGAATGAAACGAAGATTGGCGGTACACCTGTGAGTCAGTTGTTGAAGCGTGCCGACTTCAGCGCAACGGATTTGCCTGAGGCGATTCAGTCGAAGGTGCCGGCGGAGATTTGGGAGCTGGTGGAAAACGAGATCAAATACGAAGGCTACGCACTTCGGCAGTTTCAACAAAACAGGGAGTTGCAACGACACGGGCTTCAAACAATTCCGGACGGCTTCGATTTTGGAATAGTGTCGGGGCTGAGTTCTGAAGCTCGGCAAAAACTGAGGCAAGTTCGCCCCACTTCGTTGGGAGCCGCAGCGCGGCTCAGCGGGGTGACTCCATCGGATCTGGCTATTTTACATATATGGCTTAAAAGGAGTCACTTAGATTCGCATAATCCTGCTCATTCCCGTAATCGCTAAGTCGCGATGACGCTCTCAATTTTCAGTGTGGTATTGATCGGATACCTAATTGGCTCCTTCCCGACAGGTTACATCGTGGGGCGAATGGTTGGCATCGACATGCGAACAGTCGGCAGTGGAAACATCGGCGCCACGAACGTCACGCGTGTTCTCGGCAAGCGGTTTGGATATCTAGTGTTTATAGTGGATTTCTTGAAGGGTTTGACTGCTGTAATCGCATCTGTGTTTATTGCCGGCAGAGACAGCTCGGCTCCGATTTTTCCCGATCTCTACGCTGCCGTCGGCGGTGTTTGTTCCGTTGTCGGCCACAGCTTTTCAGTTTGGCTTGGCTTCAAGGGGGGAAAAGGAGTGGCCACTTCACTCGGCGTACTTTTTGGGATTAACTGGGTAGCTGCAGTGGCGGCGTGCAGTGTTTGGATCTTGGTATTTCAGCTTACCCGGTATGTTTCTTTGTCTTCAATCGCGGCGGCCATCGCGCTTCCGGTGGCCATGACGGCGATGTTATTCCTGCATCAGCTGCGCTCGACCATTCCGGTCTACTTTTCACTGTTCTTGGCCGCCATTATTGTGGCGCGACATCGATCCAATTTATCCCGGCTTCGGCACGGCACTGAGCCACGTTTTTCTCGAAAGTGAAGCTGGAGCGAATTGCTGTGATTGGAGCCGGCGGCTGGGGCACGGCGTTGTCTGTAATTTGGGCGAAGCAAGGGCGCGCCCTGTTACTTTGGGGAAATAACCCAGCCCGCGTCCAACAAATTCAAAAGACGCGCGAGAACAGCGTTTATCTTCCCGGAGTTGCCCTTCCCCGGACTGTTGGCCTAACGAGTGACCTGCGAGATTGCGGCGATGCCGATCTAATTGTTTTTGCGACGCCTTCGACACGGGTGAGAGAAATTGCAGGGCGATTTCAAAAGCATGTTACTAAGCAAAACGGCGTCCTGCTCAGCTGCGTCAAGGGCCTGGAACACGGAACCGGTAAACGGATGAGCGAGATCTTGAGGGAGATCTTTCCAGAGCACGCAGTCGCCGTGATGTCCGGGCCAAATTTGGCAATCGAAGTTGCGCGCGAATTGCCAACGGCCACGGTCCTGGCTTGCACCGAAAAGGAGCGAGCGACCGAGCTTCAAGAATTTCTCGGTACGCCACGCTTCCGAATCTATACCGGCGAAGAGCTTGCCGGAGTTGAGCTCGGGGGTGCACTCAAGAATATCTTTGCGATTGCAGCGGGCGCAGGTGACGGCCTGGGCTTGGGTGATAACGCGAAAGCTGCCCTAGTGACGCGCTCGCTTGCCGAAATGGTCAGGCTCGGTACGAGAATGGGCGGCGACGTCCGAACATTCTATGGCCTGAGCGGTGCTGGAGATTTGATCGCGACCTGTTTTAGTCAGCATAGTCGCAATCGCCGCGTCGGTGAGCAACTCGGTCAGGGTCGAACCTTGAAAGAAATCACGTCCTCGATGCAAATGGTTGCCGAAGGCATACCAACGGCAAAAAGCGCCTACGAGTGCGCGCGCCGATTAGATGTCGACACGCCGGTAATCGACGAAGTTTATGCGCTGGTTCATGAGGGCAAGTCAGCGCCCCGATCGATGGAAGACTTGCTGGCCCGGGATCAGAAATCCGAGCGCGGTTAAGGCGTGTGCTGGGCGCAAAGCTGCGCGATGACTGCGGGATAAAGTTGGTGCTCAGCGATCTGAATCCGCTGGTGGAGAGCTTCGGCTGAGTCGTTAGGCAAAATGGGCACTTCACGCTGAGCGATGATGTCGCCGTGATCTATCTTTTCATCGACATAGTGAACCGTGCAGCCGGTCACGCTTTCCCCGGCCTCCAGCGCTTGTTTCCAAGCCTGCAACCCGGGAAATTTGGGCAGCAAAGACGGGTGGATATTGATGATCCGGCGTGGAAACGCTTCCAGCATCGGTGATTTGAGAACTCGCATGAAGCCGGCGAGCACAACTAGCTGCGCCTCCGCGTCTCGCAGCATTCGAACCAGTTCGGCTTCTGCCTCAAGGTCAAGTCGGGTCCGAAATTGACCCGGAGGCAGATAAGCGCTCGGAACACAGAACTCGCGCGCGATGTCGAGGATAGGAGCATCAAACACGTCGGAAATCACTACACAGGCCCGCGCCGGCAACGTTCCGCCGCGAATGCTTTCCAAAATGGCGCGACAATTCGATCCTTTACCGGATCCAAGAATTCCGAGCCCGAGAGATTTCATTTTTTTTGCAATTTCGCGATCAGGCTGGAACTCGAATACCCTTTTTCAAACGGCACGATATCGATCTTGGAACCGAGGTGTTCGAGCATTCTGCGTTCTTCGGGATTCAATGTCGCTGAGTCGTAGTCGCCGCCTTTAACATAGATATCCGGCTTCACTAGCTCGATAAATCGGGTGGCCCGCAATTCTGGAAAAATTGCGACCAGATCAACTGACTCCAGCGAAGCGACCACTTCGGCCCGATCCTTTTCGTTATTAAGTGGCCGACCTTCGCCCTTGAGCTTCCGGACCGAACGATCGCCGTTTACACCGACGACTAGAGCGTCGCCGAGCGCCCTGGCCCCTTTCAGGTATCGAACGTGGCCGACGTGCAGCAGATCGAAGCATCCATTGGTTAAGACGATTTTCTTTCCGGCTGCCCGCAATGCCTTAGCGCGCTTCGGCAATTCGTCCAGCGGTACTATCTTCTTCGTCATGTCACGATGAAATTTAGCGCGCCAGGGATGATTTGAAATACGGCGGGTGCGTTGCCGATGAGTTCGCCGTCCACGTTGAACCACATTCCAGGATTTGATCGGACTGCAACTTTTCTGGCTTGTCGAAATATAGTTTCATTATTCGAGAGATGCTTACCCAAGACGATCTCGGCGGCGAGCAACACCAGTTCTGGTCCGCTAACTCTTGGGATCAGCACTACGTCGAGGAGACCGTCGCCTGGATCAGCCTTTGGCGCGATAGGTAATCCACGGGCGACAAAGCGCCCGTTTGCGATAACGACGTTGTAAAGCTCGGCGTCGAAGTCCTTGTCGTCGTCTATCAAGATGTTTGTTCGATAAGCATGCAGGTTCGGCAATGCCGCGGCCGCGCCGCGCACGTAGGCCAACGGTCCCCAGGTTCGTTTGACTTCGCGAGTGATCTTTCTGTCTACGATTCCGCTAAAACCGCCGGCCGACACGTTCACAAAATATCTGGTGCGCCGTTTACTTTTTACCCGGACAAGATCGATTTGCGCCGTTTTGCCGGCAGATTTCAAGATGTCGATGTTGTCTTCGAGCGAAGACGGTAAACCAAGGGTGCGCGCAAAATCGTTACCGGTCCCCAATGGTATAATTCCAACCCGGGTTCTGCGAGTCGCCCTGGCCAATCCATTAACGACTTCGTTTAATGTTCCGTCACCGCCGGCAACGACGATCAAGTCGCTTTTCATCCGGATCGCATCGCGTGCCCACGTTTCCGCATCCCCGGATTTTCGAGTAAGCCGCAAGTTGGCCGGGTTCAATTGAGCCAGCTCGGAAAGAATTCTTTTTTGATCTGTAACCGACCCTGCGGCGGGATTGAAAATGACGTAACGCTTCACAATCGCTGCAGACGGAGCAATTGACTGTCGATGTTCTCCTATCAGGCGCAAATTCCGCTTTGCCTTTATCCGATTTCAGCCAAGGTGTGGGTGAGGCCATGTTTGAGAAAACCACCGAGAAGGGCGAATCGTCCACGCCCGGTCTGAAAGAATACCGTGTTTCGAATGGTCCGGTCGTCCGGCTGGCGAGGAGCGACTCCAAACCGCCGGCCGAATTTGCGGAGGCGATTGAATTGCCGCGCGTTTACGGTGCGCCACTTTTGTTCGCGATCGCCCGTGATCCGCGAACACTTTTTGTTTACTGGAACGTTGATTGGTCCGCCATTTTCGAGAGCACGGCGCCGGTGGATCGACAAGTGCATCTGCGGGTTTATCGAGCGGACGGCAGCGAAGCGATGACGGAAGCAGTCGAGCCGATGGCCGGCAATTGTTATTTATCCGTTTCGGAACCGCGTGAGACCTATCAGGTCGAGATCGGATATTATCAGCCGGAGAATGTTTGGAACCCGGTGGCGCGGTCGGAGCGGACCACGATGCCTCCGGAAGAGGTGATTGAAAATCTCGATGTCGATGTTGCCACGATTCCTTTCCACCTCAGCTTTCAACGACTCATCGATCTCTTTCGGGCGTCCAATACCGATGCCCTCAGCGAGATTATTTCGCGGCTGCAACAACGCGCGGTCAGCGACGAAGAGCGCGCCCTCTTGAGTCCCGAGGAATGGGAACTTCTTCGCGCGATGAATTTGTCAATTGACGATATCAGCGCGTCTCGTCGCAAATTTGCTGATCGCCGAAACGGCGCCGCCTTGCGCCGGCGCGCCGAAACGCTCCTAGGTTTTGGGGCAACGAGTCCGACCGGCGGATTCGGTGGGAGCAGCTGGACCTAGATTGCGACCCTTTGGGCGACGAATCGCCTAATCACTACAGCAGCCTATCACGCGTCATTTTTATTCCTTCCGGCATGTCCGTCGGATGCGGCGCGTCGATGCGGCTGTGGCTCTTGCCGTAGCCGAAGTAGAAGATGAAGCCGATCAGTAACCAGACGATTAATCGCATCCAGTTTGTCCACCCGAGGCCGTAGATCATCGCACCGCAGGTGATAATGCCGAGGATCGCGACGAGGGGCGCGGCGGGAACGCGGAACGCGCGTTCGAGATCCGGATTGCGCACGCGCATAATCCACACTCCAGCGCAAACCAGCATGAACGCGAACAATGTTCCGATACTGGTCATTTCGCCGGTGACGTCGGCCGGAACGAACGCTGCTAGCGCGCCGGTGAAAACGAAAAAGAGCATGTTCGATTTCCACGGCGTACGATAGCGCGGATGGACTTCGGAAAATATCGCCGGGACCAGTCCGTCGCGGCTCATGGAAAAGAAAACGCGCGATTGACCTAACAACATCACGAGAATGACCGACGAAAATCCGGCGAGAATGGCAACAGTGACCGCGCGTGATAGCCATTCGTAATTGTGCATGTATTTGCTGATGGCGAATGCGACCGAGGCCTCACGGCCGGCGGCGCGAAAATCATCGACCGTTGCGACACCGCTGAGGACATAAGAGAACAGCACGTAAAGAATCGTGCAGAAGAATAGCGAGCCGAGAATGCCGATCGGCATATCGCGCTTTGGATTGCGCGCTTCTTGCGCGGCGGTCGAAACGGCATCGAATCCGATGTAAGCAAAGAACACGACACCGGCCGCACCAAGAATGCCGAGAAGGCCGCCGTAATTATGCGTGATCCCCTGCGCCGTGACGTGCGTGGTAGCCGGCGGAATGAACGGCGTGTGATTAGCCGGATTGATGAATTGCCAGCCGATGCCGATGAAGAGCAGAACGATGCTGACTTTGAGAATTACGATGAGGCCGTTGACGAATGCCGATTCTCTCGTGCCGCGAATGAGCAGCATCGTGAGGATGAGCAAAATGAAAAGCGCCGGCACGTTCATAATGCCGTAAGTGCCGCCGGGATCGTGTTCGAATGGCGAATGGGTCCACTGGTAAGGAAGTTGCCAGTTAAACCAACTGAGGACGCGATTTGCGTATTCACTCCACGCGTCCGAAACCGTTGCCGCCGCCACCGCGTATTCGAGGATCAAATCCCAACCGATGATCCAGGCGACGAATTCGCCCATTGTCGCGTACGAATAGGTGTAAGCGCTGCCGGCGACCGGAATCATCGACGCGAACTCGGCGTAGCAAAGACCGGCAAAGGCGCAGCCGACTCCGGCAACGACAAATGCGAGAACGACTGATGGGCCCGCGCGGTCGGCGATGGCCGCAGCCGTGCG
>CAZFZG010000002.1:36478-38416 GCA_964523205.1 uncultured Chthoniobacteraceae bacterium
GATTTTCGCCAGAGAAAATAAATCGGCAGTCCGGTTAGGACGATCCCAAGACCGGGCCACGTCGTTGCAGGTTGGTAAACGAAGAGAACAATCAGTATGACCGATGCACCGAGGATGTAGAGAAGTGGAATGAAAGGATAGCCGAAAGCTTTGTAGGGCCGCTCAGCGTCAGGTCGTTTCCAGCGCAACATAAAGACCCCGGCAATCGTAAGAATGTAAAAGATGAGTGCGGCCGAAATCACCCAGTCGAGCAGATTACTGTAAAGGTTACCGTAACTTCCGTCCGCGTTCACTTTGCGCGGAAGGACAAGAATGCCAGCCCAAATTCCTTGAATAATGAGTCCCCACGCCGGCACGTGGTTCTTGTTCAACTTACCTACTCGACGAAAGAACAGACCATCGCGCGCCATCGCGTAATAGAGCCGCGCGCCGGCAAGAATCAGCCCGTTGTTGCAGCCGAAAGTGGAAATCATTATCGCGACGGCCATAATGGGCGCGCCAGCTCCAGGGAAAATTACGTCGGCCGTTGCGGAGGCGACGCGATCACTCGGCGCATTCTGGATCGCCGCAAATGGGAGCGTCGCCAGATAGGCCACGTTAGCCAGTAAATAAAGTCCGATCACTAGAAACGTTCCGAACGCAAGCGATAACGGAACATTGCGGCGCGGGTCTTTCACTTCACCGGCTGTAAACGTGATGTTATTCCAGGCATCGGCAGAGAAGAGTGATTGGGTTTGGGCGACACAAATGCCGACGAACAGGCCAAACGCCGTCGCCGCGGTCAGTCCTTTGCCAACATCCTGGAGCCCGCCGCGCAGACTCCAAAAGTCTTTGAAGTTTTCCGCGCCCGCGCCGGATTTCGCGCCGACAATGATGCCGAGCAAGATCAGTGCAATCAGCGCGCCAGTCTTAGCGGTTGTAAAAATATTTTGGACCCACTTTCCGAGATTCAGCCCGCGCGTGTTCATGAAGGTGAGCAACGCGATCATTGCCAACCCGAGAGACTGGGCAGTGGAGAGAGAAAAGGCGTAACCGCCGAACCGAATCGGCGCGATGAGATAATTCGACTCGGAGACCCACGGAATCAGCACACCGGTGTACCGCGCGAAGCCGACCGCCACCGCCGCGATGGTGCCCGTCTGGATGACCAGCAAAAGCGTCCAGCCGTAAAGAAAACCCCAAAGCGGAGAGAACGCCTCTCGCAGATAAACGTATTGCCCACCGGCTTTCGGCATCATCGCCGCCAGTTCTCCATACGACAATGCTGCGGTCAGGGTCAGCAAACCGGTGATGATCCAAACCACAAGCAACCAACCGGGTGATCCGACCTGGCGGGCAATGATCGAGGAAACAATGAAAATGCCGGAGCCGATCATCGAACCGGCGACCAGCATGGTAGAGTCGAGCAAGCCGAGGCCCCGGACGAAGCTCTGATCGGTTGCCGGCGGCGAAGTCGTCGAGGTTTGCACAATCTTGGAAGCGATCCGAGTCGGCGAGAGTTAACCCTACGTCGCTGGATCGGGCAACGCCAAAAACCGCAACATTCGTACCTGCTAACCCCTCGCCCAGACGTCCATCGCGGAAATGATTTCCGTGTTTCATGAAAGGTGCTATTCTCGGCGGCGTGATTTCCAAGAGCCACCGTGCCCGGTGCTGCGCGCGCGTCGCCTTGTCGATCTTTTGTGGAGCCTTCGCAGTGGTTCCGCTGTTATCCACTGCTGCTCCGAAGCGCCCTGCGTCCGCGAACTTTAGCCGTGACGCTCAGTTCGAAGCGTTACCGCTTGTGCGGTCGCAGCAAAATCATTTGCTGGTCCGGGCTTGGATCAACGATAAACCAGCCCTGCTGATCGTAGACAGCGGCTCGCCGGGTACTGTGATCGCTTCGAAACGACGCAGCCACTTTGGCGTAGCTCCGGTTTCGACTGACTCGAAGTATCC
>CAZFZG010000003.1:0-3365 GCA_964523205.1 uncultured Chthoniobacteraceae bacterium
TTGTGGTTGAGCATGCCAGCAGTGGCGAGCGGGCGTCGTTGGAGTTGGCGATTTTTTCCGCAAAATCATGTCGTCTCCGCCTGGTCGATCAACCGGCGGAGCCGCGCGTTGACTTAGAGGAAGCAATGACGCGTGGAAATTTTTTGGCGGCGGTTAATGGCGGTTATTTTGATCCGCAATATAATCCGATCGGGCTGTTGATCGTTGATGGAAAGATCATCGCGCCACTGCAAAAAGCGCGTTTGCTCAGCGGCGTGCTGAGCGCATCCGGAAGGAAGATTCAAATTTCGCGCATCGCCGAGTTCTCGCCCAACCAAAAACCGGAGGCCGCCGTCGAGTCCGGTCCGATGCTTGTCGATCAAGCGAAATCGGTGCGCGGCTTGGAATCGAGCAAGATTGCGCGGCGGACATTTGCCGCTGTCGCCACCGGCGATAAAGCGGCTCTCGGTTTTTGTTCGGACGTGACACTGGCGGACCTGTCGAACATTCTCGCTGCCGTAACAATTCCCGAATTCAAGATCCAGCGCGCGTTGAATTTGGACGGCGGTTCTTCCAGCGCATTCTGGTTCAAACGCGCGAATAGCAACGCGTTTTCCATCGCCGAACAGAAGCCGGTGCGCGATTTTGTGGCGATTGCACCGAGGTAGGGGGTTTACCGAACCGATCCGCGCCGGATTGGCGTCGCGGGCGATTGAGGTCAATCGCCCCTACCTGTAGTCTTCTCCAATGCGAATATTCGGCAGGTTTAAGTCGGGAGCGGAATTCTTCTACGGTGAAGTGTGCGGCGACGAGGTTCACATTCTGGCAAACCCGTATTGGATCGACATTCAACCGACGGGCCAGGTTCAACAGCTCGGGAGCGTGATGGTCGATCTGCCGGTCGCGCCGTCCAAGCTGATCGCAGTTGGGCTGAATTACGCAGATCACATCGCAGAGATGAAGCGAACGCCGCTCGGCACGCCGCTGATCTGGTTCAAGGCGCCGAGCTCGCTACTACCGCACAAAGGAGTTGTCCAAATCGCATTTCCTGATCATCAAACCGATTTTGAAGCCGAGCTGGGCATCGTGATCGGACGCGCGGCAACGAATGTTTCGGTCGAGCAGGCTCACGATTTCATTTTCGGCTACACCGTCGGTCTCGATATTAGCGACCGCGACTTGCAGAAGGCGGAGAAACAATTCGGCCGCTGTAAATCCTTCGACACCTACACGCCGATCGGTCCGTTCGTTTATTCCGATGTCGATGTTGGTGATCTGTCGCTGGAATTGCGGCAGAATGGCCAGATCCGCCAGCGCGCGCACACCAGCCAGATGATTTATCCGCCGGCAGAAATTGTTTCTTTTGCCAGCCAGTCGCTCACTCTACTGCCGGGTGACGTGATTTTGACCGGAACGCCCTCGGGCGTGGGGCCGATTTGTGTCGGCGACGAGTTGGAAGCACAGATCGATGATTGGCCGCCGTTGCGGAACCGCGTGGCCGGGCGGTGATCTGCTCGATCGCTACATCCTGTGGCAGTGGCTGATGCGAAATATTAAACGGCAGCAGCCCAAACACAGTCCACTAAAGAAAAGTGAAAAGTTTTGCTCGACTCGCGTCCGAACCTTTTGGGATAAAAGCGATGTACCGAGCAGTAAATTCAACTCCGCCGAAATTATGAAAACATTGCTTACTCTTTGTGTCAGCTTCATCGCGTTGAGTGCCTTTGCTCAACAACCGCCGCCACCGCCGGGGAATGCACCGCCTGCCGCAGGCGCGCCGATGAATCCAGCGCAAGCGCAACCGCCGGGCGTTCCAGGTCAGCCACCAGGCGTACCGGGCCAGCCGCCACCAAGTGGAATGCCGCCTGGGGCGCCGGGAACTGCACCGGGTGTAGCGGCTCCCGGAACCAGTGTTGCGGCCACTCTAAGTCCGGCACCAAGCGCATCAGCCGCTCCGGCTGCCCACCTCTACGAGACAAAGGTTACGGGCAACTACTTCATCGACAAGTTTAACCAAGGCGGACCGGTGATGTGGCCGATCTTGATCGTGTCGATCGTAGCGCTCACCGTTGTGATCGAGCGCGTTTTCTGGTGGGGTGGCCGCTGGTTCCGTCGAGATCCTAAGCGAATCGAGAAAGTTTTCACTGCGGTTGAAGTCGGCGATGTAGCGGAGGCGTCGCGGCTATCACGCGATTCGCGAGATCCGGTTCTGCGCATGATGTGGAACGGATTGAACCATCAACACGCGTCGTTGCAGGGCGCGTTGCAAGTCGCGGCCGGTATCGAAATCAAGCGCGCGGGTCGATTCCTCGTGGTGATGGATACGTTGGTCACCCTGGCGCCGTTGCTCGGTTTGTTGGGAACGGTCACCGGATTGATCAAAGCGTTCGGGGCCCTTGGTAACGAGGAGATTGCAGTGGTGGCCGTGACTGGTGGTATCGCGGAAGCGCTTATCGCCACTGCTTGCGGTCTCGGCATCGCAATCTTCGCGCTGATTCCGTTTAACTTTTTCACCTCGCGTGTGTCTAACTTAGAGTTCGAACTGCAAACTGCGGCTACGAACCTAGAGGTTATGTTGGAAGCGCAAAGTAAGGGACGCCGGGAGGAAGTATCAATCGGCCACGCGCCGTCAACGCCGAGTTCCGGCAAAGGCTCGTCGATCTAGGAATTTATGCGCGTCAGCTCGCCAATACCGCATCACAAAGCGCGGATCGAGATCATTCCGTTGATCGACATCATGTTCTTTCTGTTGGCGAGCTTCATGATGGTGAGTCTGAGCCAGGTGCACATGAAGGGCATGAAGGTGAATCTGCCGACTGGCCAAACTGGCGAAACACAAGCGAAGAACGAATACATCAGCGTGTCCGTCGATCGGGACGGGCACCCTTATTTCGATAAAGAGGAGATGCGGAGTTACGATGACTTGGCCGCTAGGTTGAAGAAAGTGCACGATGAAAACCCCGAAGCCAAAGTGTTCGTGCGGGGCGATGCCGACACCGTTCACTTCAATATCATCCGTGTGCTCGACACCTTGCGCTCGGTCGGTTTTTACAAGGTGGCGTTTGAGATCAAGAGCGAAGCGCTGAAAAACATGCCTGCTCCGTCAACTGGACCATAGTTATGGCTAAACCGCTTCTCTATAAACCACCACCGAGCTGGCAATTTTGGGTGGCTTTCGGTGGTGCTGTGGCCATCGAATTGGGAGCTGTTCTGATCGCAGCCATTCCAAAACATGAAGAGGTCGTCGATCTGTCGCAAATTCCCACTGCGACAGTCGAAGCGACCTTGCAGCCCGAGGATCAGCCCACGCCGCCACCGGAAGACATCCCAATTCAGGAGCCGCCACCGATTCCGGAAGTGGCGCCGGAGTTTCACGAAGAAAAACC
>CAZFZG010000003.1:3465-8833 GCA_964523205.1 uncultured Chthoniobacteraceae bacterium
GGTGCTCCCGGTGCGCCGGGCGCAGCGCCTCCTCCGCCGCAACCGCCTCGTTAATCTTCCAAGACGCGGAGTGCTTTACGCAGTGCCGCGATCGCTTTGGCGCGATGACTGATTCTGTTTTTTAATGCCGGCGGCATTTCCGCAAACGTCTTGTCAAGACCCGTCGGTTGAAAGACTGGATCGTAACCAAAACCATTCTTTCCGCGAGGAGGCTCGACAATCTCGCCTTCGACGAAGCCTTCAAAAGTAGCGATAACTTTTCCCGCGCGCACCAGAGCGATCACGCAACGGAAGCATGCCGATCGGTTCGTGGCGTCTTTCAATTCTCGAAGCAGCCTGTCAATGTTCGCAGCGTCACTGGCATGTTCGCCGGCATAGCGTGCCGAGTAAATTCCCGGCTCGCCGCCGAGCGCATCGACTTCAAGCCCGGAATCATCCGCTATGACTAAGCGATTCCGCAGATCTCGACTTTTGGAAACGCTAACCGCTTTTAGAATCGCATTCTCGGCAAACGTTGCGCCAGTTTCGTCAGGCAGCTCAATAGCCGGATAACCACTGAGATCGCTCACTTCAAAATCATCGCCAAGCAGTTGGCGAAGCTCCTTTGTCTTGTGGTGATTGCGACTGGCCAGCACCAAATCCATTTTCTTTTCCTGTTTTCCTGCTTTCCTGATTGATAATCCGATGAGCAGCGAGCGTCGCAAACCTTATCCATTCGACCAGATCGAGCCGAAGTGGCAGAAAATCTGGGATGAACGCGAGATTTTTCACGCGCCGAGTCCGGGCGAGAAAGGGTTCGATTCAAAGAGACCGAAATTCTACGTGCTCGACATGTTTCCGTATCCGAGCGGCGCCGGTCTGCATGTTGGACATCCCGAGGGTTACACCGCGACGGATATTATCGCGCGCTACAAACGGATGTGCGGCTTCAATGTGTTGCATCCGATGGGCTGGGACGCGTTCGGTCTGCCGGCGGAGCAATATGCAATCAAAAGCGGACAGCACCCGGAGCTGACCACACGCGAAAACGTTGCCAAATTCAAATCGCAGTTGAAGCGAATCGGTTTTTCTTATGATTGGCAGCGCGAGATCAACACCACCGATCCACGCTATTTCAAGTGGACCCAGTGGATCTTCCTTCAGATCTACAATTCCTGGTTCAATCCAAAAACGAACAAGGCCGAGCCGATTTCCACCTATCGTGGCAAAAATCCGGATGAAGTTCGCCTTGCTTACGTCGCCGATGTGCCGGTGAACTGGTGCCCGGAGCTCGGCACGGTCCTCGCCAACGAAGAAGTCGTCGATGGGAAAAGCGAAGTCGGCGGTTTTCCGGTCGTCAGGCGGCCGATGCGGCAATGGATGTTGCGCATCACAGCTTACGCCGAGCGGTTAATCAATGAATTGGAAGGTCTAGATTGGCCGGAAGGAATCAAGTTGCTTCAACGAAACTGGATCGGTCGCAGCGAAGGCGCCGAGATCGATTTCAAGATCGACAATCACGATGCGCAGGTTCGTGTTTTCACGACGCGACCGGACACACTTTACGGCGCGACTTACATGGTGCTGGCGCCGGAACATTCACTCGTCGATCAAATTGTGACCGAGGAGCAATGGCCGGCGGTTCGCGAATATCGTGAACGAACCGCGCGGAAGAGCGATCTCGAACGCACCGAACTGGCGAAAGAGAAAACCGGCGTCTTCACCGGCGCGTTCGCAATCAATCCGGCGAGCAGCGACAAAATTCCCATTTGGATCGCGGATTACGTTCTACTCGGTTATGGCACAGGCGCGATCCAGGCCGTGCCCGCACATGATGAGCGGGATCTCGAATTCGCCCGCAAATTTGATTTGCCAATCCGCCAGGTTGTTCAGCCGCCTGGCGATGAGGATCCAATCGGATTCGTCGGTGATGGCGTCGCGATCAATTCGCCAGTTATTGATGGACTGCCCTCGCGCACAGCGATCCGAAAGATTAGTTCATGGCTGGAAGAACGCGACCAGGGTAAACGCGCCATCAATTATAAACTGCGCGACTGGCTCTTTTCGCGACAGCGTTATTGGGGTGAGCCGTTTCCGATCGTCTGGGAGTCCGAAAAGCATCGTGCGCTGGATGAAAGCGAGCTGCCGGTAGTGCCGCCGCCGCTGGAAGATTACAAGCCGACCGGCACGGGCGAACCACCGCTGGCTAAGGCAAGAGATTGGATTCGTTACTCGAAGAAAGCGACTCGCGAACTTAATGTGATGCCCCAATGGGCGGGTTCGTGCTGGTATTACTTGAGATTTTGCGACCCGCACAACGACAAGCGGTTCGTCGGTGAAAAAGCGGAACGATATTGGGCCGCCGGAAATCATCCCGGTACGGTCGATCTCTACGTCGGCGGAACCGAGCACGCTGTGTTGCATCTGCTTTACGCGCGCTTCTGGCACAAAGTGTTGTTCGATCTCGGCTACCTGTCCAAGCCGGAGCCGTTCCAGCGTCTGGTGAATCAGGGAATCATTCTCGGCGAAGACAGCCAGAAAATGTCGAAGTCGCGCGGGAACATTGTGAACCCCGACGACGTGATCGAGCAATACGGCGCAGACGCGTTTCGTTGTTACGAGATGTTCATGGGACCGCTGGAGCAAATGAAGCCCTGGAGCATGCGCGGGGTCGAGGGCGTAGCTCGTTTTCTGGCGCGGGTCTGGCGTTTGATGATGACTGAAAACCAGGCCGGTGAATGGCAATTGTCACCGGCGTTGAAAGATGTCGATCTAACCAAGCCGCAGCAGAAAATTCTTCACGCCACGATCAAGAAACTGACGGAAGACATCGAGTCACTTTCCTTCAATACGGCCATTTCGCAGATGATGATCTTCGTGAACGCTTTCATCCCGCGAAGCGGGACGGAGACAATTCCAATTTCTGCGATGCGGACGTTTTTGATTTTGTTGAATCCTTTCGCGCCGCATCTCAGTTCCGAGCTGTGGGAGAGGCTGAGATCGCCCGGAGACATCGCCGCCCAGATTTGGCCCTCTTACGACGCCAAATTCCTGGTCGAAGACGAAGTTGAAATTGTGATCCAGATAAACGGAAAAGTCCGCGACCGGATGATGATGCCGATCTCTGCCACTGAGGATGAAATGAAAGCCGCCGCGCTAGCGAATCCCAAAACAAAGGAGCTCGTCGCCGGGAAGAGCATTCGGAAAATCGTGGTCGTTCCCGAAAAGCTTGTGAACATTGTGCTCGAGTAGTTAAACAGACTGTATGTGGAAGGAGTTCAAGGAGTTCGCCGTCAAAGGCAACGCGATTGATCTCGCTGTCGGGGTGATCATTGGGGCAGCCTTTGGAAAAATTGTTAGCTCGATCGTTGAAGACCTGCTCATGCCGCCGATCGGCCGATTCGTCGGCAACCTTGATTTCGGCAATCTTTACATCCCCTTATCGGACAAAATCACTCCCGGATTGTCACTCGCCGAGGCGAAGAAGTTGGGACCGGTCTTCGCCTACGGCAACTTCATCACCATCACGATCAATTTCGTCATCGTCGCCTTTTGCATCTTCCTCCTCGTCAAGGGGATCAATAAGCTGAAGCAGCCAAAGACCGGGCCGCCAGTAGTCAAAGATTGCCCGGCGTGCGCGATGTCGATTCCGATCAAGGCGAGGCGCTGTCCGCACTGCACAAGCGAGCTCGCGGGAACGCAGCGCAGTTAGTGAATAACGTGTGAGTAAACGCGGCGGCTAGCCCGCTTCATGCTGCCTTTTTACCCAGCTAAAAGTAGCTGGCCGTGAAAAAGATAAAGTTACCAAAGCGTAAGATTATTCTTGCCAGGCTGCACTTCGATGTTATTTGAGGCCGCGGTGTTGCAAATGTCGAAAAGCCTTAACCTTACAATAGCTCTGACAGTTATTTGTCTTCTTGCCGGCTGCGCCGAACAGACCGTCGTGCAGAAACCGTTGGACGCCGTTGCCGCCGCCAACTCTCATCTCGGTCGCATGTCGAATGTGCGGACCACCGCTTACACGCGAAAGGAAAAGGGCGGAGTGCGCAATGCGCTCGGCAAATATTTGTCCGGGCATCACGTGATGAGCGCCGCGGCAGACTGGTCGCGATTCCCGCTGGGCACTCGGTTTAGAATCTGCAGCACCAGAGAGGAATACATTATCGACGATTACGGAACGGCTCTTGTCGGAACGAGCACTATCGATCTCTACAAGCCGACCAAACTGGAGATGAAACGCTGGGGCGTGCGCAACGTCGACATAGACATCCTCCAGTGGGGCTCGGAGGAGGAGAGTCTTAAAATTCTGGGCCCGCGGGCCAAACATTCCACCGCTTCCCGGATGATCTCCGCGCTGCAAAAGAGGGCGCCGTCCACGTCAAAGGTGGCGACGACTGCGAACTCTATATCTAAACAAACGGCAACGCGTTCGTCAGCCAGCCGCACTTTGGATTGATTAACGGCGCAAGCCGCCGACTTTCCCGGGAATGAAAATTCTCGTCGTCGGTGGCGCCGGCTACATCGGCAGTATTTGCTCCGAGCTATTGCTCGATGCCGGCCACACTGTTTCGATCTTTGACAACCTTAGCGAAGGTCATCGCCCTGCGGTCGATTCACGCGCTGAGTTCATCGAATGCGATCTGGAGGATCGACAATCAGTCGAGCGCTTGATGGTGAGACGACGGCCCGACGCGGTCATGCATTTCGCGGCCAATGCTCTCGTCGGCGAATCGATGCAAAATCCGTCGAAGTATTTTCGAAACAATATCGCGAACGGTTTGAACCTTCTCGACGCGATGATCGAAGCCGGCGTCCTAAAATTAATTTTCTCATCCACCTGCGCGATCTTTGGTCCGCCTGACCGGGTGCCGATCGACGAAACGATGACCCCGCGGCCGATCAACCCTTACGGAGAATCAAAACTAGCCTTCGAAAAAATTCTGCGCTGGTACGAACAGATTCACGGATTATCGTTTGTTTCTCTGCGTTATTTCAACGCCGCCGGCGCTTCGGAAAGGTTCGGTGAAGATCATCGCGTGGAAACGCATCTCATTCCGAACGTTCTCAAGGTCGCGCTGGGTGAAAAGACCGCCGTGGAAATTTTCGGAACGGATTACGAAACGCCGGACGGTACGTGCATTCGCGATTACATCCACGTTATCGACCTTGCCCAAGCTCACATTCTCGCGTTGGGCGCATCAAAGAGTGAATTTTACAACCTTGGCACCGGCGGCGGTTCGAGCGTGCGCGAAGTGATCGATGCCTGCCGCAGAGTTACCGGGCGAAAGATCGATGTCCTGCAAAAGCCGCGACGACCGGGCGACCCCGCGCGACTAATTGCCTCCTCGGAAAAGATTCAACGCGAGCTGGGTTGGAAGCCGCAGTTTCA
>CAZFZG010000003.1:8933-10618 GCA_964523205.1 uncultured Chthoniobacteraceae bacterium
CAGCGGCAAAGAAAGCGCCCGCGAATTTCTTCGCGAGCGCTTTGAATCGTAGCTGTAGCTACGGCCCTGTGCCGTCTCAACCGTCCATAGGACGGTGGCTACAGGTTACGGTTTCTGAGTCGTTGTCGTTGTAGTCGTGGTTTCTTTTTGGATCACCGTCGGTTTATTGAGCACGATCTTGCGAACGATCATGCGATCGCCTTCGCGCACGTAGTAAAACGTGGCTGGCACATCTGGGCGAACAGCCGACCAGGTGACAAGGTGTCCTTCGGGGTCAAGGATCGATGTGTCTCTGGTGTAGTAGTACCGCACCGGCGTACTGGTTGTGCCAGTTCGGAACGTGACGTAATCGGTGCCCGGTGTGTAGGTGGTGATGGTTCCCGCTGCGCTCGTAGTGGTAGTCTCGGTGACCTCAGTTCCAGCGGCCGCGTCTTTGGTTGTAGTGACCGTCGTAGAAGTTTGGGCCAGCGCTGTAACAGCGACCAAACCGCAAGCCACGGCCAATATTCTTGCTAATGTAGTTTGTTTCATTGTTGTTCTTTGCTTTCCAATGCTCTTTCTTGTGAAGAAGTTTGACTTGGGGCAGTGGAGATTTATTCGACTGCACCGCCGTAAATGGTTCGCGCCGAGTCGGCTGATTGGTTTTTAGAAAAATGCAAACCCTGCCAGGTTTTCGAGATTTCCTGCCCGACGATTGTGCGGTGCGAAATTACGTTTTCGCACGCTGGCGCGAAGTGGCGCGTTGCTACGGCTTTGTCGAGTGGGACGGACCCGTGCTCGAGCCGACCGACCTTTACCGCAAAAAAAGCGGGGCCGAGATTGTCGATCAGCTTTTCAATTTCACCGACAAAGGCGATCGCGAAGTTTCCATGCGACCGGAGCTGACGCCGACGTTAGGGCGCGTGGTCGCGGCGCGTGAGCGGGCGTTCAAGAAACCACTCAAGTGGTTTTCAATCGGGCAATTTTTCCGCTACGAAAAGCAACAGCGCGGCCGTTTGCGCGAACATTATCAGCTCAATTGTGACATCATAGGCGAGAGCGACTTCGCCGCGGACATCGAGCTGATCGCGCTTTGCATCGACGTCCTTCGGTCGTTTGGTCTGACAGAAAGAGACTTCGTTGTCCGGATCAGCGACCGTGAGTTTTGGACTGATTTTTTGCGCCAACAAAATTTGCCGACGGAAAGATGGGAAGAAGTGTTGCAGACGATCGATAAATCGGGGCGTGAACCGCGCGACAAAACTGAAGAAAAGCTTGGCAAACTCGCAGGGCCGGTGTTTTCGATATTCGACAGGGGTGGGCGCAGTGGAAAACTTGATCGGCTCGTCGACGGACTTGGCGCGCGGGGTCTCGCCGGTTACGTCGATGTGGATGTTCGAATCGTCCGCGGTCTAGCCTATTATACTGGCACTGTTTTTGAAGTGTTCGACCGCGCGGGAAAATTGCGGGCCATCGCCGGCGGCGGTCGTTACGACAATTTGATCGGCCAGCTTAGTGACAGCGCTGCCTCCATGCCGGCGCTCGGTTTCGCGATGGGAGATGTGGTCCTTGGCGAGTTTCTACGCGAACGCCCCGCAGCATGGGAGAAGCTCGAAGCCACGATCAAAGATCAAAACAAGATCGATGTTTATGTAGTGATCGCGAAGGAGCAGCGCCGCGCGGACGCGCTCGAACAGATTCAGGAA
>CAZFZG010000003.1:10718-37482 GCA_964523205.1 uncultured Chthoniobacteraceae bacterium
TGTAGTGATCGCGAAGGAGCAGCGCCGCGCGGACGCGCTCGAACAGATTCAGGAATTGCGCGACCGCGGTTACCGAGTCGATTACCCACTCACCGGCGACAAGGTCGCAAAACAATTTCAAGCCGCCGAGAATGCCCGGGCGCGAATCGCATTGCTTTACGGCGACGAATGGCCGCAGGTGAAATTGAAAGACCTGGCGACTCGGGAAGAATCGTTAGTTCCAAGCGCAGCATTGCTGGACAGCGTCGCAAAATTCTTCAAGGTCTCCGATTCCGCCTGAACCATGTATCGCACCACCGGTTGCAACTCCCTTCGCAAGAGCGACATCGGCAAGGAAGCCACCCTTGCCGGATGGGTCCACGTGTCGCGCGATCACGGCGGCGTCATTTTCATAGATCTGCGCGATCGCGAAGGAATTACCCAGGTCGTATTTCGGCCGGAGGAAAATGCCGCCCTCGCGAAGGAGGCGCACGGTTTGCGTAGCGAGGATGTGATTCAGGTTTCGGGCAAAATCGCCGCGCGCGTGCCGGGAACGGAAAATTCAAAGCTAACAACCGGCGACATCGAATTGATTCCGTCTCAGTTGAAAATTCTGAATCGAACGGCCGATTTGCCTTTTCCGATCGACGCCGAGATTCACAACGAAGATTTGCGGCTGACTTATCGCTATTACGATCTACGCCGGCCGGAACTGTACCGGAATCTGAAAATTCGTCATCGCGCGGCCAAGGCGACCCGCGATTATCTCGACTCGCAAGGTTACCTCGAAATCGAGACGCCGATTTTGTCTAAGAGCACGCCGGAAGGCGCGCGGGACTTTTTGGTTCCCAGCCGCTTGATGCCGGGAAAATTCTTTGCGCTGCCGCAGGCACCGCAGCAATACAAGCAACTTTTACAGGTTGCGGGCGTGGAAAAATATTTCCAGATCGCGAAATGTTTTCGAGACGAGGATTTGCGAGCCGACCGCCAACCGGAGTTCACTCAAATCGACATCGAGGCGTCGTTCGTTCGGCCGGAGGACATTTTCTCACTGACCGAAGGAATGCTGGCGGCGGTTTTCAAGGCGACAAGAGGGATCGACATCAAGACGCCGTTTGATCGGCTGACTTATCGCGAAGCGGTTAGCCGTTTCGGCAGCGACAAGCCTGACCGTCGGTTCGGAATGGAACTTGTCGACCTTAGCGACGATTTCCGTCGGAGCAGTTTCAAAGTCTTCCGGGGCGCGCTGGATGCCGGCGGCGTGGTGAAAGCAATCAACGCCAAGAATTTCGCTTCGCTCACGATCGGCCAAAGCGACGAGCTGACCGAGATTGCCAAGACATTCGGCGCGAAGGGCCTCGCGTTTATCAAGGTTGAGCAGGGGGAATGGAAATCGCCAATTGTTAAATTCTTCAGCGATACGGAGAAAGCCGCCTTGAAATCGAAACTAAAAATCGAAGAAGGCGATCTGATCCTGTTTGCAGCCGACAAATGGGACATTGCCTGTGAAGTGCTTGGCCGAATTCGGCTGAGAGTAGCGGCGTATCAAGACCTGATTGCTAAAGGCCAGTCCGGCTCGGACATTTGGGACTTTTTGTGGGTCTACGATTTCCCATTGCTGCTTTGGAGCGCAGAAGAAAACAAATGGAACGCAATGCATCATCCGTTCACGCGCCCGAAAGCCGAAGACGTGGCGCTGCTCGACGATAAAACGAAGTTTCCCGAGATCCGGGCCGAAGCCTATGACGTTGTGCTTAACGGCGTCGAGATTGGCGGCGGCAGCATTCGAATTCACGAGCCGCCGTTACAGGACAAGATGTTCGGAGTTCTCGGCATCAGCCCCGAAGATCGACAAAAAATGTTCGGGCATCTGCTGCGTGCGCTGCGACTCGGCGCGCCGCCGCATGGCGGGATCGCGTTTGGGCTCGATCGCTTGGTGATGTTGATCTGCGGCGCCGAAACGATCCGTGAGGTGATGGCGTTCCCCAAGAATAATCGCATGTTGGACTTGATGTCGCACTCACCGTCCGATGTCGATCCTCGCCAGTTGCGCGAGCTTGGAATCAAGCTGGCCAGCGAAAAGAAGGCGAAATCCTAATAGCCGAGCGCTTTCTTGCGTTCTGCCGCCGTTGGCAACGCTTCCTTCTTGACCGTGATTGGATCGGTGCCCGCGTCTTTGATTCGGTGAGCTTCGGTCGCGTTGAATTCGGTGTCTTTTCCGAACTCGGCCGGCAAGTCGGCCTCAGCGTAAATCGCGTGAACGGGACAGACGTCGACGCACGCAGTGCAATCGATGCATTCCTCGGGATGAATGACGAGCTGTTTCTCCATTTCGTAGAAGCACGTGACCGGACAGACTTCGACACAGTCAGTGAACTTACATCCGTTGCATTTATCAGTGACGACGTGAGCCATAGGACTTGGTAATTGGTATGAAGGGAATCTCGCCGGTCAATTCCCGGCTTTCATTTAATTGAGTCGGGCGGCGGATGATGTTCGCGGCCGGTCCGGAAAAGGATCGCCACGCAGAAGGTGACGATCGTTCCAAAGCAGATCCACCACGGAAATTCGACAGCAGGCAACCAATCTGGCCTTGTGTAGGCGACCCGGCCGAAGATTCCAGCAATCGCGTTGAAGAGATTGCTGATGATTGCGACGAAGATGAATCCGATAACCATCGCGATGATGTTGCCGACGTTGCTACCACGACGTCGGGTAAACATTCCACAAAGAAAAACACCGAGGACTGGCCCATAAGTGTAGGCGAAGACGCTGAGGACGATCGGAATGATGCGAAGGTTCGGGTAGACAATAACCAGATAAGAAGTGATCGACGCAACGACAATCATCAACATCGAGAACCAGATCGTGGCCCAGCGCACCGCGCGCAAGCTTTGTTCACTTGTCGATCCCGGGTTGATATAAGGCTCGTACCAATCGCGGGTGAAACTGGTAGCCAGCGCGTTGATTGCCGTGCTGAGCGAGCCCATTGCCGTCGCGAAAATCCCCGCGATTAACAAGCCGCGCAGACCGACGGGCATTTGGTAGAGAATGAAATGACAGAACACTTCGGGCGATTTCGGAAGATTCGGTTCGGGATGAGTTTGATAATAGGCCCAGAGCAAAATGCCGATGCTGAGAAAAGTCAGAACGATGGGAATATCAGCCAGTCCGGAAAGAACGAGCGAGCGGCGACTGCGTCGAACGTCGGGCGCGGTCAGCATGCGTTGGACCATGTCCTGATCGGTCCCGTGGGTGGCCATAGTAATGAATGTTGATCCAATGAGGCCGGCGAAAATGGTGTATTCGAGTTCGAACATGCCTTTCCATTTGTCCCAGCCGCTTTTGGCGGGATCGAGTCCCGTTGTGATGATGTCGGAGAAATGAAAACCTCCGTGGAGCTCGGCGATTTTGTGCCAACCGCCGGGGATCGCAAAATAAAGCAGACCGAGCGCGGTTAGCGCGCTGCCGATCATGATTGAAGCTTGAATGAAATCGGTCCAGACGACGGCTTTGATTCCACCCAGCGTGGTGTAGATCGCGGTCAGGAGAACGATGGCGATTGTCGATCCAATATAGATCCAAAGCGTCTCCGATTGGCCGGGCCGTGTGCCGGTGATCATTTCATAGGCGAGCACGAGCGCGATAGCCGCCACGTAAAGCCGCGCGCCGGATGCGAGCACACGCGTGAACATGAAAACCGCGGAGGCGGCGTTCTTGGTGGGCACACCGAAGCGCGCGGTCAGGTATTCGTAGATCGAATAAACTTTGTAGTCGTAGTACGGCTTGATGAAGATGTAGCTCACGAGGATCCGCGCGAGAATGGTGCCGAACGCGAGCTGAACGTAAGTGTAATTGCGGAGCGCGAAACCTTCGCCGGGTGTGCCGAAAAATGTTCCAGCGCTGGTTTCGGCGGCGATGATCGATGCCAGCACGGCCCACCATGGGATGCAGCGTCCACCGAGCGCGAAGTCGGCCAGGTTCTCTTCCTTACGCCCCATGTAGAGGCCGATTCCGATGATGATGACGAAATAAAGAAGGAGAACTCCGCAATCGATCGCCAGCCGTGCGTCCATGAGCGCCTACTCTGAATGACGAATGACGAATGTCGAATGACGAAAGAAGATGGAATACATTCTGCCCCGAATTCTCTTGAAGCAGTTCCAACGCCAATGATCGCAGAAGCTCTCGTGGAAATCCCGGCCTTGGATTTCGATCTGGCGATGACGCTCGATTCCGGACAGGTCTTTCATTGGGACAAATCTGGTGACGGTTTTGTCGGAACGATTGGCGACCTGCCAATTTACCTCCAACAGTACGGAGACGTTCTGAGAACGCAGGCTGGCCCTTCAGAACTTGAGCGGTTAAACCGGTCCAGTTCTCGAAGTGCAGTCGCTCGTTACTTCGCGCTTGATCATCCGCTCGCCAAAATCTGCGCGGCGTTTCCAAACGATGCAGCTATGAATGCGGCGAGAGAGTTTTGTCGCGGCTTGCGAATCATTCGTCAGCCGAAGTGGGAATGTCTGGCCACGTTTATTTGTTCCTCGATGAAGCAGGTCGCGCACATCCGGCAGATTTCGAAGAAGCTGCGCGAGCGCTTCGGCGAACCGCGCGACATTGGTGAATCGGTGGTGTATACATTTCCGACAACCGAAGGAATCGCCGCTTCGTCGGAAAAAGAACTTCGCAAATGCGCCCTTGGTTATAGGGCGAAGAACCTGCTGGCAACGGCGCGGCTGATCGCGAATGGCGATGTCGATCTTGAAGAGCTAGGTGCGCTTTCGGACGTCGATCTCCGTGCGCGGTTGTGCGAGCTGCCGGGCGTGGGCGCAAAGGTTGCTAATTGTGTGATGCTCTTTGCCTACGAGCGGTTACGCGCGTTTCCGATCGACGTCTGGATCGAGCGGACTCTGCGGGAAAAGTATTTTCCCCGGGCAGGAAGATTGAACGCCGCACGGCTGCGAACGTTCACAGAGACATACTTCGGAGACCATGGGGGGTACGCCCAGCAATATCTGTTTCATCACGCGCGGAAAACAAAAACATTGGAGGGACGGGCTCCGTCCCGTCCGAAGAAGTTTGGGACGACACGGAGGTCGTCCCTCCATGACAAAGGTTCTGGCGTGCGATAATGTTTTGATTTCGAATTTATGACGACGGCGGAATTCATCATCGGCAGTTCGGCAGACGACGCCGAGGAGCGAAAGCAGGAGGCACGCAAAGTTCTGGTCGCGCTTGTCGTCGCGATCATCATCCATCTCCTGATTGGATACTCTCTCGCCGTCTACGGCGGTTTGCTGTATAGGCCGTTCGCCGTCGCCGAAGAAGAGAAACCGGTTGAGCTCAGCTTTGTCGATCTGGCAACGCCGGCGCCGAAGAACACGATGTTTGTTCCGAACGACGAATCGAAGCAGACCGAAGCGCCGAAGGATAAGACCTTCGAATCAAATGCGAACTCGATCGCTGCAAGCTCACAACCTGCGACAGGTACCTTGCCCTTGCCGTCACAGGAAGGTAGCGAGCGGACCACGCTCAATTTTGATTCGCACGCCGCGACAGTGGCGAGCCAAGGCGCGCAAGCAAAACCAAGCATTGCACCGCAGCAATCGGCTTCGCCGCAACCGAGCACACAGCCAACACCGGTTTCGAAGTCGGAAGAGTTTGCCATGCTGACGTCAAGTCCAACTCCGCCGCCGGTTGCCAGCACTCCACAGCAGCCCAGATCGGTTTACCAACCTTACCAAGAAAAAACTCGCCTGGCCGGGGCGATCACAAACCGCGGTATGTCGTCGGTGAATGCTGTCGGCACTCCGTTAGGTCGTTACCAAAAGGCCATCTACGACGCAATCGGGTCCCACTGGTACGCCTACATGGAACAAAAAGGCGATCTGGCGAGCCTCGGAACAGTTCGGGTCACGTTTGTAATTGACCGTAGTGGCCGGGTCCGGAATCTGAAGGTCGTTTCGAACGATTCGAACGAAGCGTTTGCCAACGTCTCCCTCCAAGCCATTCTTGATGCCAAGTTCCCACCCATTCCGGAGGAACTCGCAGATTCGCTGCCTCCCGAAGGGCTCGATCAAGAGATTAGCTTTATAAATTTCCCAAACAGGTAATCTTGCGCTGAAATGCTCAACGTTCTCGAAACCATCGCCGGATTTTTTGCCAAGGGCGGCGTTTTCATGTGGCCGTTGTTGGTCTGCTCGATCGTTTCACTAACGGTGATTATTTTGCGCACCCTGGCGCTGCGGGAAAAAAATGTGTTACCGCTCACCATCGAGAGCGAAATGGAACGCCTCGCGCCGGGCGGAAACCCGGAACGACTTTTTCGCCTCGCGCAGCAGGATGGCTCGTCTCTCGCGCGTATTGTACGGGTGGCCCTGGCTCATTTGCGCTGGCCGCGCTCGGAGAACGTGGAGACGGTCCAAACCCGCGCCCGTCACGAAATGGTGCGCCTTGAGCGCGGACTGGTGGTGCTGGAGGTGATCATCGGTATCGCACCGTTGCTCGGATTGATCGGAACCGTGTCTGGCCTCGTGCACGTTTTCGCCAGTCTCGGTGTCAGCGCCGGCTCGGCGGATCCTAAAATGATTGCCCGCGGAATTTCCGAAGCGCTCAATTGCACCGTCTTCGGTCTGGGCATCGCGGTGCCGAGCTTGATTGCATTCGTTTACTTTTCCAAAAAGGTCGAGGTGATGTCGGTGGAAATGGAGTCGCTGGTGACGGATTTACTTTCGAAATGTTATTACGGCCGTGTCCTCAGCGCTCGCAAGGCGCAAATCCAAGCCCCTTCCCAACCGATTACTCCGGCTCAGCCAGCGACGCCAGAGATCGCGCCGATGGCGTGATCGAAATGACGAAGCACGAATCTCGAATGTCGAAACAAGTTCGAATGTTCAAATGACGAAGCGCTCCCTGTTAGAACCGTTCTGCAATTCGTCATTCGTCATTCGTGATTCGTCATTGGTTTCATGAAGTTCGCGGTCCGGAAGCGACGAGCACCGTCGATCATTATCGTTTCATTGGTGGATATCCTGACGATCCTCCTGATTTTCTTTGTCGTTTCGACCACGTTCAGAAAGGATCAGCCGCAAGTGCAGATCAATTTGCCGGAATCGAAAACCGCGACGACCGCGCCGGCCGAACTCGAGCACGCCCTCCTGACCGTGAGCGAGAACGACGAGATCAAACTCGATGGGCAAACGGTCGCGGTGGAGGATTTGGAAAGCGCGGTGCGAAATTTGTCAGAAACGCGCCGCAGCTCGCTCGCATTGCAAGCCGACAAGAAGGCGTCGTTCGGAATCATCGTTAAAGTGATGGATGCGTTAAAGTTGGCAGGGGTGAAGAATTTGCCGGCGTTCACTCGTGGCGAAAAATGAAGTTGTCCATCTTGCAATACGGCGACCCCATTTTGCGGGCGAAGGGAAAAGCGATCCGGCCGCTACCGGACGACCGGATTCGCCAGCTGGCGCAGAATATGATCGAGACAATGCACGCGGCCAGCGGCGTGGGTTTGGCGGCGCAACAAATCGGCGAACCGATTCAGCTTACCGTTCTTGATGTTTCGCAGGTCGAGGATCGACCGACGGAGATGAAGTTGAATGGGAAGGATGTTGATCCAAAGATGGTGATGCCGCTGGTGTTGGTTAACCCCCAAGTCGACCCGGGCAGCGAGACGGAAATGGGAACGGAAGGTTGTCTCAGTTTTCCGGAGATCTCGGGGGAGATCGAGCGGGCGAAATCAATCACGGTTCGCGCGCAAAACCTGGATGGCGACCCAATCCAAATCGAAACGGTTGGGTTCCTGGCCAGGGCGATCCAGCATGAGGTCGATCATCTCAATGGAATCCTGTTTATCGACCGAATGAGCTCGGCGGTGAAGACAAGTTTGTCGAGCAAGTTGAAACGGCTGCAGAAGGAAACGCAGCGCGGCGCGAAACATCGACAACGTGCCGTAGCGGAGACGACGTTGTAGCCGCGGCCCTGCGGGCCGTTTCGGATGACCCGCCACGGGCGGGGGCTACACTTACAGCGCTTTGTAATCGACGGAGATCGTGCGGAAGACGAGCTGATCGTGTTGGGCCGAAAAATAAAAGAGCTCGAGCATCGTCGCGCCGATGGTCCATTGATAGCCAACCAGGGTTTGAATGACGTCGGAGTCGGTGTCGCGCGTGCGCGAGACTAATTTGCCTGTTCCGTACTTGCCATCGAAGTAACGGCGAATTTCTCCCATTCGTTCGTTGTAGCGTTCGATTGACCAGTCGGGATATTCGTATTGGAGTTCGACGCCGAAGAGTGCGCTGCCTTTAAAAGTAAACAGGGTCCGCTTCAAACCAGGATGGACCAGGCCTTCCACCGTCCAGATTTCACGGTTTTCTTTTTTTTCGCGGGATAAGATTGTCGCCTTCGCGCCCCTTAGGACTGCTTCCACGCGCGACATTGGATCGTTCCAACGAAATCCAAACGGCGGATTCAATTCTTCAGCGCCGGAGATCGTTGAAGCGGCAATCAACAGCAAGAAAAGTGAAATCAGGATGCGCGACATACTCGATGGAGGGCGCAGTGCCACATTACCAGTTGGCTTGAGCAAAGAAAATACTGATGGTGGCAGGCCGTAGTGCATTGCGCGCGCGGAGAGAAAAATTTGATTGCTTGGGACACGCTCGTTTTGCGTTTTCAGTCAAGAATTTTTTGACCGAAAAAGAAAAATAAAGTTCAGATTTTTTCTTGTCGATCTTGCGCGCGATTTCTAGTCTCAAGCCCGCGGCAGGGGACGAAAGGCAGGCGCGTGTGAATAAGATGTGAACATGTCTGAGAAAAATTGATTCCCTAGAATGAGCAAGGCCTTAACCTCATCAAACAGAAAATTTAACGGAGATTTAAATCCTGAGCCGCAACGGATATCTGATTGGCAGCGAAGAGCGCAAATTCCCTCGTATTTTGGCAATTTTGGCTTTTTTAACCGGCTTTTGATGCTTCGGATGCAGGCGCGCGTCACCAGGCGTCGCCTCCGTCAGATGCATTCGTTCCCTGTCATAACCGCCTTTATGGCGATTGTGTAACACTGTTAACAACTCCCATGGACGAGAAATGTACTCAGCTTTGGCAAAAACTCTCGGCCGCGCTCAAGCCGCACGTCAGCGCCGATACATTTAAGCGTTGGTTCTCCGCAGTTGAATTGGCTGGAGTCACTCCGAAAACGCTCAGTTTTCGCGTACCCAACAACATCTACCAATACTGGATCGAGAGTAACCACATGGCTGCGCTGGAGGGTGCGGTGCTGACTGCGCTGGGCGAGCCGCGCGAAATCAAATTCATCTCGTCCGAAACGCCCGTTGAAACCAGCGAAGCCATTTCAGCCGTGAAAGAAAGTGAATCGAGCCGCGAAGCCAGGCCCAGCAGTTCCTTCGGGCTCAATCCGCGCAACACCTTTGAATCGTTCGTGGTCGGGCCGAATAACGAGATCGCGCACGCGGCCAGCCTGGCTGTCGCGCAAGCACCGGCCCGCACCTACAATCCGCTTTTCATTTACGGCGGCGTCGGCCTGGGTAAGACCCACCTGATGCAGGCAATTGGCCAGTACGCGCTCGCGAAAAAGAAAAACACCAAGGTGATTTATCTTTCGAGCGAGCTCTTCATCAACGAGTTCATCGACGCGATCCAGCACAACAACTTGGTCAAGTTTCGCAAGCGCTATCGCCAGGCCGATTTGCTCTGTATCGACGACATCCAATTCCTGGCCGGCAAGGAACGCTCGCAGGAGGAGTTTTTCCACACCTTCAACACGCTCTTTGATGGCCACAAACAGATTGTCCTCTCATGCGATCGGCCCGCGTCGGAAATTGCCAACCTCGAGCATCGGCTGGTGTCGCGGTTTGAATGGGGACTGACCGCTGAGCTTCAGCCGCCCGCCATCGAAACCCGGCTCGCCATTTTGCGCAAAAAAGCGCGGGGCATGCAGATCAAACTGCCGGACGAGACCTTTGAATTTCTGGCCAACCGCATCCGCAGCAACGTTCGTCGGCTGGAAGGTGCCCTCATGCGGGTGGCGTCGTTCGCATCATTAAGCGGGAAGGAACTTACCCGGGAAGTGATCGAGCATTTGCTCAAGGACATTCTCCAGGAAGAAGCGCGAGCCTCGATTACGATCGAACAAATTCAGCGCAAGGTGGCCGAGCATTTCGACGTGCGCCTGGCCGACATGACGAGCAAGCGCCGCCCCGCCTCGATTGCTTTTCCGCGACAGGTAGCAATGTATCTGGCGCGCGAGCTAACCAAATCTTCGCTCAACGAAATCGGCGACGCCTTCGGCGGGCGCGATCACGGCACGGTCCTGCACGCGTGCAAACTCGTGAAAAGGCGGATGAAAGAGCAGGACAACATCCGGCAAACGATTTCGTTCATCGACAGCTCGCTGCAACGCTGAGTGTACTGGTCGACCCGAGCGCACAAGAGTTTGCGGTTGCCGAATAAGAGCCCCCGCCTAACATCTTAGCCAGATTCGTTCTCATGAAGTTTAGCGCCACCAAAGAAAAGCTGCTGGAAGGTTTGCAACAGGTCCAAAACGTCGTTAGCACTCGCACGACACTGCCGATTCTTTCAAACGTGTTGCTCCAGGCGAGCGACGGTACCGTGCATTTGACTACTACCGATCTCGACGTGGGCGTGCGGGGTAGTTTCGAGGCTGACGTGGAAAAGGAAGGTGCGACCACTCTTCCTGCGCGCCGGCTGTTCAACATCGTTCGTGAATTGCCCGCGAGCGAAATCCAGATCGATGTCGATGGCAAAAATACGGCCTCAATCCGCAGCGGCCAGAGCTTTTTCAAAATCCTTGGATTGCCGGAGGAAGAATTTCCGCCGCTACCGAAATTCGAAGACGCCAAGGTGGTGACAATTCGCCAGAAAGAGTTGCGCGACGGTTTGCGCAAAACTTCCTACGCGATCTCTACCGACGAAACTCGTTACGTGCTCAACGGCCTGCTCTTCAGCTTCAAAGACAACAAGCTCACTCTCGTAGCCACGGACGGACGCCGCCTGGCCATGGTCGATATTGAATTGGAAATTCCGCGCAGCCAGGAGACCGATATCATCGTTCCGACCAAAGCGGTCACGGAGCTGCAGCGACTTTTGACTGACGATGGCGGCGTCAAAGTAAGCGTGGCCAGCGGCCAGATAGCCTTCGATCTAAACAAGACGCTGCTGGTCTCGAAGTTAATCGAAGGGAATTATCCGAACTACAAGCAGGTAATTCCGGGCGAAGCGAAAGAGCGAGTCACCCTTGAGCGGGAGACATTCCTCAACTCCCTGCGGCGCGTTTCCCTTTTGGCGAGCGAGAAATCCAACTCGATCAAACTTAATTTCAGCAAGAACAACATCGACATCACTGCTAACACGCCGGAGGTCGGCGAAGCCAAGGAATCGCTGCCGGTGCAATACAAGGGCCGCGATTTTTCGATTGCCTTCAATCCGGAGTTCCTGATGGCGCCATTGCGCAACCTGACCGAAGACGAAGTCTTTCTCGACCTGATCGACGAGATGAGTCCTGGCGTTTTGAAAATCCAGACACCGTTTCTCTACGTGCTGATGCCGATGCGCATCAGTTCCTAGATTGCTATCTTTTGTCCCAACGCATCTGTGCGAGGGATATTGTGGGTCAACGCCTGATCGAGCGCCTCGCGAACAAGATCGACACGGAGTTGTGGGAGGTCTTTGTCAGGAGCCCGAATCACCCGCACGTTTTCGTTTATCGGCGCCCAAACCGCCGGATCCGTCGGCCCGAACAACAGAATCGACTTTGCGCCTGCCGCCGCCGCCAGGTGTGAAATGCCGCTGTCGTGGCCGATGAAAATCGTTTTCTGAAGGACTGCAGCCAAAATCGGTAGTGGCAGCGATTTCCCGAACCGAACGCGGGGAGTTTGCCAGGTAGACTCGAGCTTCTTGGTCTGGGCTTGGTCAGCTTCACCTGAAACAATTAGGAGCGAGCCAGTGTGAGTTCGGAGGAAATGATTTCCCAGATTGATCCAGTTTTGAAGCGGCCAGTTCTTCTTATCGCTTCCGCTTCCTGGATGAAACGCGACTAGGCCAGTCCGGCTCGGGCTCGGCGTGTCCAACCCGGCGAGAAATTCCCTGGCCTGATGGCGATCTGCTTCCGATGGAAAAAGTTGCGCCGCAAAATCTGAAATCGGGCGGCCAAGTTCTTCGATTGGTCGCGCCAGCTGTCGGGTCGCGTGCGTGTGATTGTCGATCTTGGCTGGACCTCGGAATATTTTCTTCGCGCCACTTCTTCTCAAATTGTGTTCGAAAAGCAAATCTGGATCGTAGAGATAGCTGATTATGACGTCGAACGCGGCAAAGTAATTTGCAAGCTCAGGCGGCAGATCAGGGTCTTTGGCAAAGAATCTCGAAAGTTGCGCCGATTCGATAGAGCGGACCCTGTTGGCGTAAAATCGTTTTTCGGCCAGAATCGCGACGTGTTTGTATCCGAGAATTTCAATGTGCGCGTTAGGATGCGCGTCGCGCAGTGCCTTCATTGCCGGCAAAGTCAGGATGAAATCGCCGATCGCGCCGCCGCGAATCACCAAGAGTCGATTCAATCCACGAAATCAGTATTGGGTGAACGCGCAGGCAAGAATGGTGACGCCGTAAACTGCGGCGATGCCGTGAATGGTGTGCCAGCGCGCGTTGCTGTGCGTGCTCCAATTGATCTGGTCGCGTAACAGATACGGCATCGTCACCCAGAAGAGGCCGGCCAGAACGAGCAAATACGCGAACACGGTCAGGAATAGTCGGCTGGTTTCGTAACGAAAAAATGCCGCTTCCAGAAGCGGCTCGGCCACGAGCAGGCAAAGAATTCCCAGGGCGCGAACGGCTAGGAATTCATCGACGAATCGAATTACTAGCACGTAACCAATCGGTAGGACAATCAGTAGGGGGCGGCGAAAGCCGGAGAACTCACCCATTTCCATGGTGGCGAGCAACCAAAACGACCAAACCAGAACCAAAGTCAAAAGGAGAACACCTGCCAGACGCGACCGCGGCAGACGTTTCAACCAGGTTTGGGCTGCAGCCGGCTTTATCAAGCCTGGCAAAGTAATCAGAACGAGCAGGGCGCCCGCCCCAATGCCCGCGATTTGCAGATTCAGGTCGTAGATCATGCTGCGATGGTCGCCGTCTGCGCCGCCGTGACCGGCTTCCCGTAGAGACTGAACCCAGTCGCGCGCTCGATGTGAACATCGACAAATGTCCCGACGGAGTCTTCCGCGCTCTCGAACAAAACAGTCTTGTTGGTGCGCGTCCGTCCCATCAAACGGGACGGATTGGTCTTGCTTGGACCTTCGCAAAGAACTTCGAGGGTACGATCGATCAGGCGCTGGTTGATTCGCAATGCGCACTCATTCACGATTTCGAGCAAATCGTGATTGCGAGCTTCCTTTACGTGCTCGTCAATCTGTTCCGGCATCTGCGCCGCGGGCGTGTGGCGCCTGGGCGAATAACGAAACACGAACGCGTTATCGAATTGGACCCTCTCCACGAGGCTTTTTGTTTGCTGGTAATCGTCATCCGTTTCACCGGGAAATCCGACTATAATGTCGGTGGTGATAGCGATTCCAGGTCGGGCCTGGCGCACGCGCTGGACAAGGTCGACATATTTCTCGGCCGTATAGGTCCGGTGCATTGCTTTGAGGACTCGGTCGGAACCGGACTGAACCGGCAGATGAAGATGATCGACCACCTTCGGCAGGCGGCGGTAGGCTTCGATTAAATCTTCGCGAATTCCAATCGGATGGGGCGAGGTAAAGCGAAGGCGCTGCAAGCCGTCGACTTCGTGGACAGCTTCGAGCAATTGCACGAATGGGCTCTTGTTGTCGATCTTTGGAAATTCGTGCCGGCCGTAGAGATTCACGATCTGCCCAAGGAGCGTCACTTCCATCACTCCGCGAGAAACGAGTTCGCGAACTTCGGCGACAATATCGTCGATCGAACGACTCCGTTCCGCTCCGCGGGTCTGTGGGACAATGCAAAATGCGCAATGCATGTTGCAGCCTTGCATGATCGACACGAACGCGGTCGCCTGTCTTAGCGCCACTTGCTGATCGCGAATCGCAGACTGGGATCCGGTTTCCTGCTCTACATCGACGATCGAAAACCGCGGATCGTCCATCGCACGGTGCCGTTTCCTTTCGACGGCTGCCTCGACGTAATCGGCGACGCGGTGGAACTTCTGGGTGCCGACCACAAGATCGAGGTGAGGCAGGTTTTTCAGAAGCGAAGCTCCCCGTGTTTGGGCCATGCATCCAAGAAAGCCAAACACAACGTGGGGTCGCTCGTTTGCCATCCGACCGAGCATTCCCATCTTGCCGAGCGCCTTCTGATCAGCCATGTCGCGGACGCTGCAAGTATTTAATAACACCACGTCCGCGTCCGATTCGCTCTCAGCGCGTTCGTAGCCACGCGCAATGAGCGAGTGCGCGACCTGTTCCGAGTCGCGCTCGTTCATCTGGCAGCCGTAGGTCTTGATGTAAAACTTCGGCATCAGCGGGCGAAATAATACACCGGCAGGCCGCGTTCGCCATCGCCAGATTATCCGCTTTTCAACCTGTCGATCTTTTCGATTTAATGACGCACGAATGAAGGAGAATGCGCCGGCAATCGGCATTATTGGGGGAAGCGGATTGTATCAAATGGAGCAGTTGCGCGATGCGACCGAGCACAGGATGGACACGCCATTCGGTTCGCCCTCCGACGTGTTGATCGGAGGAACAATCAGCGGGCGGCAGGTCTACTTTTTGCCGCGGCACGGCAGGGGCCACCGAATTCTGCCGCATGAACTGAATCATCGCGCGAATATTTACGCGCTGCGTTTGCTCAACGTTCGGTGGATTATCGCCGTCACCGCGGTCGGCAGTTTGCAGGAAAAATACAAACCGCGTGACATCCTGTTGCCCTCGCAGTTTTACGACCGGACAAGTTTACGTGCGACTCACACGTTCTTCGGGGAGGGGATCGCGGCGCACATATCGTTCGCCGAACCGATTAGCATTCGTTTGCGGAACTTGCTCGCCGAATCCGGCAAAAAGATCGGTGTCGCCATTCACAATGGCGGCACCTATGTGAATATGGACGGCCCGGCATTTTCAACACGGGCCGAATCTGAGTTGAACCGGCGCAACGGTTTTGACGTGATTGGAATGACGAATCTGCCGGAAGCGAAATTGGCCCGCGAGGCGGAGATCGCCTTGGCCACACTGGCGATGATCACTGATTACGATTGCTGGAAGGTGGACGAAGAGCCCGTTTCAGCGCGAACCGTCTTCGGCCATTTAACCGCCAATGCCGAGGCCGCGAAAAACGTGTTAATCGAGGCGATCCCCCGAATTCCGACCGAGCCCGACTGGCCTGAGCATTCAGCGCTGGACACAGCTATGACAACAGACC
The DNA here is from genome assembly GCA_964523205.1 of uncultured Chthoniobacteraceae bacterium. Lineage (GTDB taxonomy): Bacteria > Verrucomicrobiota > Verrucomicrobiia > Chthoniobacterales > UBA10450 > AV40. The sequence goes on from CAZFZG010000003.1 coordinate 26,130, forward strand.
GAAAGCTTTGGCCAAAGGCGACCGTAGAAAAGCTGGGTCCGATTTTGAGCCGGTTTTTGTAAGGAGAAAAAAGTACTTGCCTGGCGAGCGCGAATTATAGTAATTATAAGCGCGTCACTCAATTAGGTTTCTACGCATCATGAAAATCGAAATCGGCTTCTGTTTGCTCGGCCTCGCGTTCCTGCCAGCTTGTTCGACTACTTCTCAGACCACCTCCGCCAATCAGACGCTCGAGCAGCGCCTCCAAGCGAAATATGCCAGCAACACTACCGCGCCCGGCGCGATCGGTGAGGAGCCGGCGCCACCAGCGGAAGGTCCGGAAGATGTTCCCGCCGATGCCCCAGACAATGTCGATCACAATCCGGCGTTGATGCCGAGCCCATTGCTTCGCTACTGGGCGGCATCGCGCACCCCTTGAAGAGTTGACCAGTCGGTTTCCCGCCAAGACTGACAGTCGCTCCCTGCGGACTGCAATTTTCCCGAAGATGTCTGTCCAGCGATAGCGCGCGCAACGCCTCAAGTTGGCGCGCGTAGAAATCGCTCATCCAGCGGATGGGCTCCAGAGCGCCCAAGCCAGCAAGTTGCCGGCATCTCGCCAAACGCCGGAGTGACTGTCGCCGAGCACTACCACGATAATGTCCTTCCCTGGCCTAGATCCGCTCGCGATCAGACATTTGCCGGCGGCCTCGGTATAGCCGGTTTTCATACCGTTGCAGTAAGGCAATCGTTTCAGGAGCTTGTTTGTGTTTTCTAGTTCGCGAGTCCGGCCATTCGCGTAGCGGAACATGAGTTGTGGCAGACAAACGATCGAGCGAATCGTCGGGTTCGCGTAGGCCACGCGCGCAATCGCGGCGAGGTCCCGCGCGGTCGAATATTGCCGCGCATCCGGTAATCCATTCGGATTCACGAAATGCGAATGCGTCGCCCCGATGGCGGCCGAACGCTGATTCATTCTTATCGCAAATGCTTCGACGCTCCCGGCATTATCGCGGGCAAGACATCGGGCCACGTCGTTCGGGCTCTTGACCAGCAACGCCCGCAGCAGCTCGATTCGCTGATAAATTTCGCCCGGCTTGATATTCAATTTCACCGGTTCCGCCAGGGTGTCGACCTGGGCCACGGTTACGGACCGGTCCAAATAACCGCTCTCTGCCACGATTAGCCCGGTCAAAAGTTTGGTCGTGCTTGCGGGTGCCCTGATTTGGTCCGGATTCTTTTCGTAAAGAACTTGGCCGCTCTGAACATCGATGACGATGACTGAGCTCGCCCCAATTCTTGGGACCGAACCCGGCACAGTCTGGGTCGGAATGGCCTCGTCATCGGCTTCGCGCGATTTCGCGATTCTGCGATGGGTTCGACGCGGCCGCGGCGTAGCGCTCGAATCCGCATCTGAATCCGATTTTGTGGTCGCCACCGATTTCGAATGCTGCCGATGGGGCACGCCGGTCGGCCGAACTTCATTTGGATTTTCTTCGTCTGCTGGCGGCTCGAGAGCCAGACAAAGGCTGAAGAGACCCAGGGCGCACAAAGTCACCCCAGCGCGAAACCAGCGATTCATGGGCGGCAAATTAGCGACAAAGATTCGATGCGCGCAAGCAGCGGCTATAAATCCGTTCCGCGCTGGATCAATTCGATTTCGTAACCTTCCGGCGCATCGATAAAGGCGATGACACTACCGCCGGAAGTTTTGTGGGGTCCATCCGAGAGTGGGTAACCTTTCCTCGCCGACTCGCTCGCGAATTTTTCCAGATCGTCCACTTCAAAGGCGAGGTGGGTCAGGTCTGGCCCAACCATCACCGGCCCGCTTTCATCGAACTTACAAAGCTCGATTTCTTCTTCGCTTTGGGCCGCTTTCAGGAAAACCAGTTGCGAGCCACGCCCGGAGGTGTGCCTCCGCGTTTCCTGAAGCCCGAGTACGTCCTTATAAAAATTTACCGTCTTCTCCAGGTCCTTCACCCGGTAGCGCGTATGTAAGAGTTTCTTAACCATCGTGTATCTTATTGCCCCGTTAACCGATTAAATTCAAACTCTTCGCCAATGAAACTCGTTATCGCGGCCACCGGCGCCAGTGGCTCGATCTATTTGCAACGATTGCTTGAGCAAATTGATCCGAGCGGGCACGAGATTCATCTGGTGATGAGCAGCCACGCCAAACAAGTCGCGAAACACGAACTCGGCAGTCTAAAGATTCCGAAATCGATCATCCGACACACGGAGGACGATTTGAACGTTCCGTATGTTAGCGGCTCGGCACGGTTTGACGCGATGGTGATCGTTCCGTGCTCGATGGCTACAATTGGCCGCGTCGCAGCCGGCTCGAGCGACACTGCGCTTCTTCGCGCGGCCGATGTTTTCCTCAAAGAACGCCGCAAACTCGTCCTGGTTCCGCGCGAGACGCCATGGAATTTGATTCACGCGCGTAATGTCGTCACGCTCTTGGAAGCAGGCGCAGTTGTCCTCCCGGCGATTCCGTCCTTTTACAGTCGGCCGACTTCCCTTAACGATGTTGTCGACACCGTGATTTGGCGCGTTCTGGATCAAATCGGACTGCCAAGCTCGCGCACTTATCGTTGGGCCGACCAAACCGTGCGCCGCGGCGGCGCCCGCAAGAAGTCTTGAAGATCGAAGGCTGGAAAGCGCGATGGTTGATCGCGTTTGGATTTTATCTCTTGAAAGGGTTGGGGCGGACCCTGCGTTACGAAATCGACGATCGCGCTGGCATTGTTGGAAAACCGGTCTCCGAAAATTATATCGGCGCGCTTTGGCATAATCGCTTGCTCATTTTCCCTGTCGTTCTCCGTCGCTTCTTTGCCGATCGCGGCGGTGCCGCCCTGATCAGCGCGAGTCGCGATGGCGATCTTCTCAGCGACGCAATCCATCGCTTCGACTACAACGTGGTCCGTGGCTCGAGCTCAAAACTGGGCGCGAGCGCGTTGCTCCAACTCAGCGATATGCTCGGCGGTGGCTGCGATGTTGTCATCACCCCGGATGGTCCACGCGGGCCCGCCTATGAAATTGGTCCCGGCATTATTTTTCTCGCGCAAAAAACCGGCGTGCGGGTGTTGCCGATCAACATGGAGTATTCGAGCTGCTGGCGGGTTAAAAGCTGGGACCGGTTCATCATTCCCCGGCCGTTCTCCAAAGTGCGGGTGATTGTTGGCGAACCTCAGAAGGTAAGCTCGACGTCTACCCCTGAAGAATTCGAAGCCGAGCGGCTCCGTTTGCAGACCGCGATGATGTCGCTGGTTGAACGGCGCTAGCTCATCTAATTTCGTCGCATGTCCAATCTGATCGACGGTCGCGCAATTTCCGAAAGGGTTTACGTCGATCTTCGGAAGCAGATCGCGGAGCTGAAATCCAAACGGATCACTCCTGGATTAGCGGTTGTTCTTGTCGGAGATGACCCAGCTTCGCGCGCTTATGTCCGCTCAAAGGACAAAATGAGCCGCGAACTTGGGCTGCACTCGGTCAAGCTCGAGCTCCCGGAATCAACCAGCCAGGCCGAACTCCTCGGGCAGGTTGAACAATTGAATCGCGATCCGGCAATTCACGGCATTCTCGTTCAATCGCCACCCCCGAAACAGATCGATGAGGCCGCCATCGTTCGAGCGCTCGATCCAAGCAAAGATGTGGATGGCTTTCATCCGCTCAACGTCGCGAAACTCGCGATGGGCGATCGCACTGGGTTTGTTCCCTGCACGCCGCTAGGCGTCCAGCGTTTGCTCATCGAAAGTAAGATCGATATCGCTGGCTCCCACGTCGTCGTGCTCGGTCGCAGCATGATTGTCGGAAAACCAGTCGCGCTTTTGTTGATGCAAAAGGCGGAAGGCGGCGATGCGACTGTGACGGTTGTCCATTCGCGCAGCAAAAATCTCGAAGCAATCACGCGCTCGGCCGACATTCTGATTGCCGCCATCGGTCGCGCGCACTTTGTGAAGGCCGATCACGTGCGTGAAGGCGCAGTCGTGATCGACGTTGGAATCAATCGCGTGGACGACGCGAGCAATCCACGCGGCTATCGGTTAGTCGGCGACGTCGCGTTCGATGAAGTGGTGCCGAAAACAAAGGCGATTACGCCCGTGCCTGGCGGGGTCGGTCCGATGACAATCGCCATGCTAATGTCGAATACGATCAAAGCGGCGCGGCAGTCGACCTGACGATTTTTCGGGTAGATGCACGCAGGATCGGCGCACTGATTAGTCTGGTGCCGAGGAGGGACGACGCCAAACGCGGATGCAAGACAGCTGCTCGCGCGAGTCGGTTGATCCATAACCGGCCGCGATACATTGCACGATGAGCGCGAGCAAACGCCTTTACTATCGATTTTTGATCTTCGCCGCGAACAATTCTAATGATCCCTTCCGCGGCCAACTCGCCTGAGCGCAGGGCATAGTAAATTCCTTCGCCGGTGAACGGCTCGACCACTCGCGCGGCGTCTCCGATGAAAAACAAATTTTCGCGGTAAGGAGCGATGGGGGCACGGGTCAAAGGAGTGATAGTGCGCCAGAGTTGGTCGGCGGGGAGATTGAATTGCCGCTCGGCCCAGGCTCGAAGCGACGAAATCGTCGGCGCCGTTCCGACGAGGCAGAGGTTCAGCTCGCGATCGTTCACCGGCGCCTGACCGGAATAGCCTTCCGGCAAGAATTGCAATACGATTCGATTTCCGAAATCGTGCGGCAACGGAATGTGCCCCTGGAGCGCGATTCGCTCGCGCGCAAGTGGCGGGAGCAAATTGCAAAGGCGCGCGACGGTGGAATTGCGTCCATCAGCACCGACCAGAAGGCGAGCGAGCAAAGGTTCCCGAACGATGTCGATCTTCCAATCACGATCACGAGTTTGGTGGAGGGAAACCGCCGTAGCTTCCTCGTGAACGCGCGCGCCCAGTTCTCGCGCGCGGTTTAGCAAGATGTTGTCGAGATGACTACGCTTGATCGCAACCATGCCGCGTTCGTTTGGCGCAAAGTCGATCCGTAATTTTTGACCGCCGATAGCCCTGAATTCTACGCCGTTGAGCGGGGCGGATGGCGAAGCCTGGATTTGTTGGGCAACTCCGATCCGTTCCAGGATCGGCCAGCACGACGGGTTGATGCAGTCACCGCAAACCTTTTCCCGCGGAAATTTTCCGCGCTCGATTAAAGCCACTCGCAATCGGGCAGCGGCGCACAACGCTGCGCAGGCCGATCCGGCCGGGCCGCCTCCGATGATCGCAACATCGACAATCTCCATGCACGACCAGTTTCAGTTGCGAAGGAAGCGTCTTCAACATTTCTGGCGCGCGATCACGAGAGGAACGAGATTGTTTCCATGAGCTGGTCAATTCCCATCGCCCGGATCGCCGGCATTCAGCTACGCATTCACATCACCTTCCTATTGTTGATCGTTTGGGTCGCAACTGGTTCCGTAGGCGCCGCGATTTTTATTCTGCTCTTGTTCTTGTGTGTCGTGCTGCACGAATTCGGTCACGCGCTCGCAGCGAAAGCCTACGGCATCAATACCCCGGATATCACATTGTTGCCGATCGGAGGAGTCGCGCGGCTCGAACGCATACCGGAAGAGCCAAAACAGGAGCTTGTAATTGCCGCGGCTGGACCAGCGGTTACCGCGATCATTGCACTGTCGCTATTGGTAGTCATCGCTTCACGTGGCCAAAGCCAGCTCGGCCCTGCGATCCAAGGCGGCGATTTGCTAATGAGTCTCTTTAAGATCAACGAGTATCTCCTTTTGTTTAATCTGATTCCCGCCTTTCCGATGGACGGAGGTCGGGTCTTGCGCGCGCTGCTTGCGACCCGTTTGAGTTACGCGCGCGCAACTCAGATCGCAGCAAATGTTGGCCAAGCCTTCGCGTTCATTTTTGGAATCGTTGGTCTATTCGGAATTCCAGGCTTCTATTCGCCTAATCCATTTCTAATTTTCATCGCGTTTTTTGTTTACCTTGGCGCATCACAGGAAGCGGCTCTGGCGCAAATGCGCGATGTATCGCGCCGATTTCCAGTTTCGAGCGCGATGGTCCGCGAATTTCGTTCACTTTCGGAAAGCGCGACACTACAGGAAGCTATCGATGCCTTGCTGGCGACGTCGCAGCATGATTTTCCAGTGCTGGATGGATCCGGAAACGTCGTGGGCATTTTGACGCGACACGATTTGATCGCGGCGTTGCGCAAAGGCGATCCGGACATCCGGGTGGGCGACGTGATGCGCCGCGGTTGCCCGACAGTCACGATCGGTACGCCCTTCGAAGACGCGTTTCGCATTATGCAGGAGTCCAATTGCCCGGCTTTGCCAGTGCTCGACAGCATGAAGCGGCTGGTTGGTTTGCTTACGCCCGAAAACGTGAGCGAGCTGATGATGGTGCAGTCGGCGCTGCCGCGAAGGCACCCGGCTTGATGTTGTAGCCGCTTTGCCGTGCGAAGCGACGCCGCCCGCGACGCGGCTGCTACAGATTGTCGATCTTGCATGCAGTAGGTACATTCCGGTCGATTCAATGGCCGTTTCACGCAAAGACAAACCGGATCTGCAGAAAAAGGTGCACGAAGTGCCGCACAAACCGGGTGTGTACTTGATGCGCGACCGATTCAATCGTGTCATCTATGTCGGTAAAGCCCGCGATCTCCGAAAGCGGGTCAGTTCATATTTCTTGCCGTCGAAATTGGCCCAGGCTGATTTGAAAACCCGCGCCATGCTCGAGGCGACCTGGGACTTCGAAACCCACGTCGTCCGGAGCGAGGCAGAATCGGTTTTGCTGGAGGGCAAGCTGATTAAAGAATACCGGCCGCGTTACAACATTTCCTTCCGCGACGACAAGCGATTCTTGCTGGTGAAAGTGGATTTATCAGAAGAATGGCCGCGCTTTCGACTGACGCGTCTTAAGAAGAACGACACCGCGCGGTACTTTGGACCGTTTGCAGCGGCGGGCGCGCTGCGGCAAACGCTCAATCTGATGCGAAAGAAATTTGGCGTGCTCACCTTTGGTCGCGGGGCGCCGACTGAACGCGAGCTCAAATCTTCAACCTACCAGGTGCCAGTGCGATTGAGTGAAATTACCGCCGAGCAATATCACGACCGTGTGATGCAGGCCTGCGAATTTTTGGAGGGGCAATCGCGCGAGATGATCGAGATGTTGGAAGCAGAGATGCGCAAGGCCGCGGGGAAAATGGATTTCGAGAAAGCCGCCGAACTGCGCAACATGGTTGACGACGTCCGGCAGACCACGAGATCAACCCGCCGTTTCACCCGCGGAAGTTTGCCGAGCGTGATTGACCCCTTGGCGGATGTGCAGGCGCTGGGTGACGCGTTGCAACTGCCGCGCCTGCCGCGAGTCATGGAGTGCTTCGATATCTCGAACATTTCCACAACCCACGTGGTTGCTTCTATGGTCTGTTTTCGCGACGGCGTGCCGGACAAGAATTGCTACCGGCGTTATCGAGTGCGGACCGTTGAAGGCCAGGACGACTTCGCGAGCATGGCCGAAGTGGTCAGGCGACGCTACTCGCGTGTTCTTCTGACAATTTCGGAAACCGGAATCCGGAATGCGGAACGCGAAGATGTCGATCTTTCACCGGCTCACTCGCAAGAGAACGCGTTCGACACCGCGCGACGACTGGAAAACTATCCGCAATCCGAGATCCGGAATCCGCATTTCGTGCCGGTTCGTCTGCCGGACTTAGTCATTGTCGATGGCGGCAAGGGACAACTCTCGTCGGCTTGTCGTGAGTTACAGCGACTGGGGTTGCACGATTTGCCAATTATCGGTTTGGCGAAAGAGCATGAGGAGATTTATCGGCCGGGACAGGCGATGCCTTTCCAGTTGCCGCCGGATTCGGGCGCTCTCCATTTGCTTCAACGAATTCGCGATGAGGCGCACCGGTTCGCGAACGCCTATCATCAGTTGCTCCTCAAGAAACGGATCGACGAAAGTATCCTCGATGATTGTTTGGGCGTGAGCCAGAACCGGAAGAATTTGCTCCTGCGCAAATTTGGTTCGGTCAATCGATTGCGGAAAGCGAGCGTCGAGCAAATCGCAGCGACTGAAGGAATCGGTCCGAAGCTCGCCGAGGAAGTGCATCGCTTTCTCCAGAGCCATTGATGTATCCGCAGATTTCGCAGATGAGCCTGAAATTTTTCCAATGCCTGAGCCGAATCCGCGGACGTTTGTGCAAACTGGGGGCGCTGTTCGTCTTGCTCCCGCTCACTACGTTCGCTCAATCGCCCACGCCCGGACCGAGCGCTTCACCAGAAGAGGAGACAATTATCCCGACCTTCGAGACGCAAAAACTGGCGCGGACGTACGTTCTCGACGTTCCGGCGCCGCGCGGACAAATTACCGACCGCACCGGCCTACCGCTGGCTCAAAACAAAGTCAGCTACAATCTGGCGGTCAGTTTTCCGACGCCGCTCGATTTTACTGACACTAAAGCGATCGCCTTCACACGTGAAAAAATTGCTCTGGCGACCAAGTTGACTGGTCGGGCGGTCAAGATTTCGGATGACGCGATCCTGCGTCATTATCACAACCGCGGAATTCTGCCGTTAGAGATCGCGCAGAACCTGAGCCAGTCGGAATACGAAGCTGCCAAAGATCGGGCGAAGGATTTTCTGGTGGTGCGACCGGTTTACGTTCGGGTCTATCCGAGTGGGAAAACCGCCGGGGCAATCGTCGGCTACACTGGCAAGACCGGGCGCAATCTCGACGGCATCATCGACAATCACGAAACTCTTTGGCCGGAGACGGAAGGTCGTGATGGGCTGGAACAAACCTTTAACGAACTGCTCACCGGCAAGCGCGGCGAATACAAACTGACCTTCGACAAGGATGGTCGCAAAACCTCGGAGAAAATGATGAAGCCGGCAGTGCCCGGCAACAATATCGTTACGACGTTGGATCTGCGGCTCCAGGAGCTCGCCGAAAAAGCGCTGGCGGCCAAGGCTAAACGCGGCGCGATCGTCGTTGTCGACCCGAACGATGGCGACGTTCTGGCGATGGCGTCCTGGCCGACTTACGATCCGAATCTTTTTGTTCCATCGATTTCGGCGGAGAAATTCAAACAGTTGCAGAACGATCCCGATCTTCCACTTTTGCCACGCGCCTTTCGTTCCGCTTATCCACCGGGCTCCACCTTTAAGGTGGCGGTGGGCATTGCCGCGCTCGAGACGGGCGCAGTCCATTCGGACGATCTTTACCAATGCGTGCCGGGAATCCAGATCGGGAACCTGACATTTCACAATTGGAAGAAGGGCGACCAGGGCGCCTTGAACTTCGTCCAGGCACTCACCCAATCGTGCGATACCTGGTTTTATCAGGTCGGCATCAAAGCTGGCGCGGATCCGATTATCGAATGGGCGCTAAAGCTCGGCTTCGGCGCAAAATGCGGGATTCCGTTGCGAGGCGAGTCCGAAGGCCGCGTGCCGAATGACGAATACATGAAAGCGACCCACGGTCGCAAATTGCTCAACGGCGACGTCGCCAATTTATCGATCGGTCAGGGCGACATGCTGGTCACGCCGCTGCAAATGGCACAAGCGATGGCAATCGTTGCCAACGGCGGAAAATTTTATCAAACGCGCCTGGTGAGTCAGGTGCAGTCGTTAAATCAGGAAATCGTAACGGCTTACGAGCTGCGGGAAAAACGCACGCTCGACGTTTCCCCGGCGACGATGGGCGAGGTGCGCAGGGGGATGATCGAAGTGGTTAACGGCCCGAACGGCACCGGGCACGAAGCGCAGTTAGAAAGCGTCGAGGTTGCGGGAAAAACCGGGACTGCCCAGTGGGGCCCGAAGAACAAGGAACGAACTGCGGCCTGGTTCGCTGGATTTTTGCCAGCGGACGAACCGAAATACGCGTTCGCGGCAGTTTACGAAGGCGACGTTGGGAGCAAAGTCCATGGCGGAACAACGGCGGCTCCGATGATCGCTGACGTCTTCAAAGAGATTTACAAATCTTCGGAGACTGCAAGCCGCCGGCGTGAATCGACTCAAGAAATTCGCCGCGCCCAGCCTGTTGAGGAAGACGCGTCGGATTAAGCCGCTGCTGTTTCTTTCGGCAGCTCCATTGTGCCCTTAAACTTTGGTTCTTCCGGTTCGAGGCCGAAGTTTTGGGAATAGAGATTGTCGATCTTGGCGAGCTCATCCGAAGTCAACGGCTGGCAATCGGGGGCTTTAGCGAACTCGATCAGTTGCTCTTCGTTGTAAATGTTTGGCAGGGTCGAAGCGACGCGATCGTCTGTCAGCAACCATTTCAATGCCGCCTGGCCAAGCGTCCGCTCCGAGTTTTCAAGAAACCGCAACTTGTCAATTTTCTTGATCCCGTTGAACAGCCAACTGCGCGGCCGGTGGCTACGATGATCGGTTGGCGGAAAAACCGTGTCGGCGGTGTATTTGCCTTCGAGCATACCAGACGAATGGGGGACGCGGATCAGAAACATGGTGTCCCTGCCGAACTCGGTCGCGGTGTCGTGAATGGCGCGACCGGGATGCTGTTCCAGCATGTTGTAAATGTGCTGGAGGCTGGTGATGTCGCGATCGCGAATACAATTGGCGCCTTCGTAGAGCCAGCCGATTGCCGGTCCGAGAGCAATGCCATAGTAACGAACTTTTCCGACGGCTCTTAATTTCTCGAGCGTTGTCCAAAGCGCGTCTTCGTAAACTTGCTCCATCCGGATGTTATGAAGCTGGAGCAAATCGATTCGATCGGTGTTCAATCGTTTCAAGGCCGCATCGGTGGCCCGCGCTATCGCGTCCGGCGAAAAATCTTGCGGAATCTCTCGCTGACCGCGACCGCGCGCTTCACCGTGATGTACGAAATCGTAGCCGACCTTAGTCGCGATCACGATTTCGTCGCGCTGTTTCGGGAAAGCTTTGGCGATCAGCTCCTCGCTTAGGCCGTTGCCGTAGGTATCGGCGGCATCGAAAAGGGTGACCCCAAGGTCGAACGCCCTATGCATGAGCGCGCTCGCTTCGCTCTCGGTAAAATTCCCCCACCAACCGGTCGAAACGGTCCAGAGTCCGAAGCCGACTTCACTAACCGTCAGGTCGGTGTTCTTGTAAGTGCGAAAACGCATTCCAGAATTTTAACACGAAGGACGCGAAGATCACGAAGGATGTTCGAGCAAAAGCCTGCGTGCCCTTCCTACTCTTCGTGGTTAATTAGGGATCGTGGAAGCCAAATCCGACGCGGGTTTGTTGATCGTCGGTCACGGTTCGACCGTGAACCCGGATTCGAGCGTGCCGACTCTGGCGCACGCGGCAGAGATCCGGAAACGACGGATTTTTGCCGAGGTCCAGTGCGCGTTTTGGAAGGAAGAGCCGAGCTTGGGTGACGCGCATTTTCTATTCGATCCGGAAACGGTTCGTGAAGTTC
>CAZFZG010000004.1:0-3752 GCA_964523205.1 uncultured Chthoniobacteraceae bacterium
ACGATGTCGATCCGAAAGTGTTGGTCGACTTCAGCTCGATCATGGAGGGACTTACGCCGGGCGTGACGAAAATCACGAATCACGACATCGCGCAATTCATGATCGCGGTCAGCGACAACACCGCGGCGAATGTTTTGATCGATCGTCTCGGGATGGAAAACGTAAACGCGACATTGCGCTCGCTTGGGCTGACGAAAACGATGTTGCGCCGTCACATGATGGACTTCGAAGCGACGAAGCGCGGCAATGAAAACATCTCCACACCGCGCGAGATGGCGCGCTTGTTGCAATTGATTTACGAAGGCAAGGCGCTGAACAAAGAGCTAACCGCCGAGTTCATCAAACAGTTATCAACGCTGAAGGAGAGCGAAATTCCGCACGATTTGCCGGAGGGAGTTCAAGTTGCCAATAAACCTGGAAACTTAAAAGGCGTGCGCACGGATTCCGGAATCGTGTTTGCAAAGAATCGGCCGTTCGTGATCAGCGTGATGACGGAGAAGGCGGGGAACATCCATGTTGCAAGCGCGCGCATCTGCGCGATGGCGCTGGAAGCGTACCGCTATTTCGAGAAACGCGGAAAGACGAGGGAGTAGGAGCGGATTTTTAGAGACAAAATAAATCCCGAAGAAAAAGCTTGCGTGTTGTGAGATGGTGTTATAGTTCACTATAACACATGAACGACAATCGATTGGGCGGGACGGAAATCTTCTCTCGGAAGGGACGGCGAGAACATTGGAATGAACCGTGAATGGCACAATGATCAGCCGATTTATCGCCAGCTGCGGGACCGGGGCGTCCATATGATTCTCGACGGCGTGCTTAGGGAAGGCGATCCGTTACCGTCGGTGCGGAATGTCGCGGCAGAATATCGAGTCAATCCACTCACTGTGCTGAAGGCTTATCAGCAATTGGTCGACGAGGATTTGGTGGAGATGAAGCGCGGGCTCGGCATGTTCGTCAAAGCGGGAGCGCGTGAGCTGTTGCTCAAAGGCGAACGGCAAAAATTCCTTACCGAAGAATGGCCGCGAGTCGCGGCGAAGATTCAGCGCCTTGGTCTGACGCGGAAAGAACTAATAGCCGCGGCGAAGCGGAGTCTGGGCAAATCAGCTAGGGGAAGGGAGCGCTGACCGTTATGGCAACGATCGAGGCACGTGGTCTCTGCAAAGTTTTCGGCACTACCGTCGCGTTGGATAAGGTCGATCTTCGGGTCGAAGAAGGCCGAATTCTCGGAATCATCGGACCAAATGGGGCTGGCAAAACCACTTTGTTAAATGCAGTCCTCGGACTCACCGCATACCAAGGAGAGCTGAGAGTGCTCGGGCGCGACCCGTGGGCCGCGCGCGAGCAGCTCATGCGCGACGTTTCATTCATCGCAGACGTGGCGGTGTTGCCGCGTTGGGTCCGTGTCACGCAGTTGCTGGACTACGTCGCGGGCGTCCATCCGAAATTCGATCGGGCGCGGGCGGAGACTTTTCTAGCTAGGACCGACATCAAACGCACAAGCAAGGTGCGGCAGTTGTCGAAGGGGATGGTGGCGCAATTGCATCTCGCCATTGTGATGGCGATCGACGCGAAGTTGCTGGTGCTGGACGAGCCGACGCTTGGTCTCGACATCCTCTATCGTAAACAGTTCTACGATTCGTTGCTGAACGATTACTTCGACGGCAAACGCACCATCGTGGTGACGACACATCAGGTGGAGGAAGTTCAGGATGTTCTGACCGACCTCCTATTCATCAATCACGGACGCATCGTGCTCGAGTGCAGCATGGAAGAATTCGAATCGCGCTATGTGGAAGTCATGCTGCATCCTGATCATGTCGATGGTGCGCGCTCGCTCCAGCCGATGCACGAGCGCCAGGTGTTCGGTCGCAGCCTCATGCTTTTCGATGGCGCCGATCGCAATCAACTCAGCGCGATGGGCGAAGTGCGTACACCGAGCATCGCGGATTTGTTTGTTGCCGTGATGAGCAACCATGAGAAACCGGAAAGCGGAAACCGGAAAGCGGAAACAGAAAAGATCCCATGAATACTGTGTCAGAATCTCCTAGCTCCTCGGCTCCGGTCGCGTCCAGCTCCGCAACGAAACCATTCTTTTGGTCGGTAAGACGCGAGTTGTGGGAGAACAAATCAATCTACGTTGCCCCGATGATCGTCGCGGCGGTTATTCTGTTCGGAGCGCTAATTAGCTCGGGGCACCTACCCGAACGCAGACGCAACGCGATGTTGCTGGATGAAGTACACCGGCGGGCGGCGATCGAGCTGCCATACAACATCGTGGCCATAATGCTCCTCATCACCGCTTTCATTGTTGGTTTCTTCTACTGTCTTGACGCGCTTTACGGCGAACGTCGCGATCGCAGCATTTTATTTTGGAAATCGTTGCCGGTTTCGGACCTCACCACCGTGCTATCAAAGGTTAGCGTCCCGCTCCTGGTTTTGCCGCCAATCGTCTTTGCGATCATCGTCGTCACACAATTCGTCATGCTGCTGATCAGCAGCTCGGTCTTGCTGCCGAGCGGTCTGGCCGGAACGACCTGGGCAAATTTCAATCTGGTTCAGCAATCCACGATTATGCTCTACAGCCTGATGGTCATCGCGCTCTGGCACGCGCCAGTCTATGGATGGGCGCTGTTGATCTCGGGAATTGCGCGGCGTGCGACGTTTCTTTGGGCGGTCTTGCCGCCATTCGCGATCAGCATCTTCGAGAAAATCACATTCAATACGACTTATTTCGCTTCGATGTTGAAGAATCGCCTCTTTGGCGCGGGCGATACCGCTTTCGATTTGCAAATGCATCACAGCATTTCGATCGATTCGCTGTCCCAATTGACGCCCGGAAAATTCCTGGCCACTCCTGGTCTTTGGATCGGGCTCATTTTCGCTGCGGTATTTGTGGCCGCGGCCGTTCGGCTGCGCCGTTATCGCGGACCTATCTAGTTCGCAAAAAGCAGTGAAAGGAGACGGACAAATGAATGCAATCAAGAAGCAAGCAAGAATTGCGGGGTTACTTTATCTGTCGGCAAGCATATTCGCTCCATTTGCGCTCATCTACGTGCCCGGCAAGCTAGTTGTCTTGGGAGACGCAGCCGCGACCGCGGATCACATTCGCGCTTCTGAGACGCTTCTCCGGCTCGGGATCGGAAGCGACCTGATTGGCTCAATCATTTTTATTTTTGTGGTCCTGGCTCTCTACCGCTTGTTCAAACCGGTCAATGAGGGCCACGCCATGGCGATGGCGACATTGCTCCTAATATCCATGCCGATCTCGTTTTTCAGCGTAATCAATGAACTTGGTGCGCTGATTGTGGTCAACGGCACTAATGTTCTAGCGGGATTCGATCAACATCAGCTCGATGCCTTGGCCTACTTATTTCTTCGTTTGCGCAACCAGGGAATTCTCGTCGCTCAAATCTTTTGGGGGCTCTGGTTGTTTCCGTTTGGAATTCTGGTCATTCGATCCGGTTTCATTCCTCGTTTCATAGGCTATTTGCTCTTCCTTGCCGGGTGCGGCTACGTGGCCGATTCCTTTACAGCAGTGCTCCTTCCGGCCTATCGGCAGTCTGTCGGTCAGGTCGCGGGGATTTTTGAGTTCGCGGAACTGTCGATAATCCTCTGGCTTTTGATCTGGGGCGCGAAGGAGCAACGCGTCCCCGCAACTGCTGCCTGATTCGTTAGGCATGAAGATCAGACGCGCGCTCAGATGGAGTCTCCTCGCGATCGTGGGCGTTCTCTTCGCCTGGTTCGAATTC
>CAZFZG010000004.1:3852-11609 GCA_964523205.1 uncultured Chthoniobacteraceae bacterium
TTTTCTCTTGCGAATACGGTGTCGAGAATCTTCAGCTTCGCGAATTGGAAAAGCCTAGTCCAGCTAACGATGAAATCCTGGTGCGAGTCCGCGCGGCTTCGATCAATCCGGTCGACGGACATCTGATACGAGGCAGCTGGCTGATGCGCCCGACGACCGGGTTACGCAGACCCAAGGACACGCGATTTGGAACTGATTTTTCGGGCGTGGTGGAAGCAGTTGGGAAAGATGTCACCAGTTTCAAACCCGGTGACGAAGTGTTCGGCGCCAAGAACGGAGCTGTAGCCGATTACATCTGCGTCAAAGCGGACCGGGCAGTTGTGTTGAAACCGGGTAACGTGACGTTTGAACAAGCCGGCTCCGTTGCAGTTGCGGCACTCACCGCATTACAAGGCCTCCGTGACAAGGGACAGATTCAAGCGAGGCAAAAAGTCTTGATCAACGGCGCCTCCGGAGGTGTGGGAACGTTCGCCGTCCAAATAGCCAAAGCCTATGGCGCGGATGTGACCGGCGTTTGTAGTACGCGCAACGTCGACCTGGTGAAATCGATCGGCGCGGATCGCGTGATCGATTACACCAAAGAAGACTTCACTAAGACCGATCAGCGCTACGACGTGATCTACGATTTGGTGGGCAACCATTCATTTTCCGAGCGCCGGCGAATTCTGACCCCGAACGGAATTTGCGTGCTCGCCGGAATCGGCGGCGCAGGATTTCACCCCGAATCGTGGGGACGGATTCTGGGAAATTTCAAGACTGCGTTTCAGTCCAAGTTCACCGGCCAGAAGTTTGTCTTTTACATCGCGAAGTTGACTAAAGACGACCTCAAGGTTCTGCGCGATCTCATGGAAAGCGGAAAAGTCGCGCCGGTCATCGATCGCGCCTACAAGATCAGCGACACCCAAGCAGCCGTCCGCTACATGGAAGAAGGCCACGCCCGCGGAAAAGTTGTAATCGCTTTGGAGTAACAAATGACAACGAACACAATCGACAAATCACAACGCATAGCGGCAAAAGTGGCAGGAATCGCCGGTCTTCTTGCCTTCGCTCTGGTCGTCGTCGGTAACTATGTATTGCTCCAGCCGCTTGTCGTTCCGCGTAACGCCGTCGACACCGCGCGCAACATTCTGGCACACCAAACACAATTCCGGTTCGCGCTCGCGTGTTTCATCACGTATGACATCGGCGGCATCGTTCTGCTCGCGGCGCTTTATGTGATTTTTGCGCCGGTCAGCCGTGGTCTAGCACTGGCAGGTGCTCTGTTCCGCCTTGTCTTCGTGATGCTGTGGCTAGTTGCCCCACTCAACTCCCTCGGTGCGCTCCGGCTCCTGAGCGATTCGAGTTACTTACAGGTTTTTGAACCTGAGCGCCTGCAAGCGCTGGCCCGCGTGCAAATCGCCGCTAGCTTCGACGATTACTACGTCGGCCTGCCGTTCTTTGGATTGGCCGCCGCGGTTTGCGCCTGGCTGTGGCTGAAGTCGAATTACATTCCGAAGGGATTGTCGATCTTTGGTGCAATCGCATCCGCGTGGTGCGTGCTCTGTGCCTTTGTTTATCTTATCTTCCCGGACTTCAACAAAATCGTTAACGATTACATCTTCGATTCGCCGATGGCTTTGTTCGAATTGATCGTGAGCTTCTGGCTATTGTTCAAAGGATTAAGGCCAGGCGCGCTGAATCAAACGCAGGCTGGAATCGGCTAACGTTTTCATTCATGATCGAAACTCGCAGCTAATCTTTAACCTCCTGTTTTTTATGAAACGATTACTGAAATGGCTTTTCCGCATCGTCCTTGCCGTGTTGGTGCTCGCATTTCTGTTTGTGTTCGTCGCGTATTGGCGATCGACAAACGACTGCGACAAGAAGAATGCGGCTGCACCGACCAATCCGATGAGCGCCATCGTCTACTGCGACTACGGCGTGGCCAATCTCAAGCTCGAGCAAATCGAAAAGCCCGCGCCGGCCGATGATCAAATCCTGGTCCGAGTTAAAGCAGCTTCAGTCAATCCCTACGACTGGCATTTCATCGAAGGCACGCCCTACCTCATGCGAGGAATGATAGGTGGGCTGCGCAAACCAAAGGACATACGGCTCGGCACTGATTTTGCCGGAACCGTCGAAACAGTCGGCAAGAATGTTACGGAGTACAAACCCGGTGATGAAGTATTCGGCGGAAGCATCGGTGCGTTCGCGCAGTATTTGTGTCGGCGCGCAACCGGATCAGTAGCATTGAAGCCGGCTGGGATCACGTTTGAGCAAGCGGCAGCGATCAACATCGCGGGCATCACCGCGCTCCAGGCTGTTCGCGATAAAGGAAAAATCCAGTCTGGCCAGAAAGTTTTGATAAATGGTGCTTCGGGAGGGGTGGGAACATTCGCGGTGCAAATCGCAAAATCGTACGGCGCGGAGGTCACCGGCGTTTGCAGCACGCGAAATGTCGAGCTTGTGCAATCGCTCGGGGCCGATCACGTGATCGATTATACCAAGGAGGATTTCACCAAGACTGATCAACGTTACGATGTGATCCTCGACAACGTTGCCAACCGCACGCTCTCGGAAAACCGGCAAATCCTGACTCCGAATGGCCGATATGTGTTGATTGGTGGCGGAAGCGCGAATGAGCAAGGATTTTTCGGCGCTCTGAGGCTTCCGCTCAAAGCGCTGATCTATTCGAAGTTCGTCAACCAAAAAATGGGCATGATGATGGCGCAACCGAGCACACAGGACCTGACACTTCTGGCCGAAATGGTGCAGTCAGGAAAATTGAAGACGGTCATCGACCGGACTTACAAACTGGCCGAAGTGCCGGATGCAGTCCGTTACGTCGAGGAAGGCCACGCCCGCGGAAAAGTTATCATTACGGTGGAGTAGGAGCATTTCGCAGTTGTCGTTCTTGCGCTATCGCAGGGATTGCGCAGTTTGGACTCGCAGAGATGAAGGGGCTAACGTTTGGAATAGTCGCAGCAGCAGTTCTATCTGTGACCGCATTCGCTCGGGTCGGAGATGATGAGAAACAAATCGAATCTCTGTACGGCAAACCGGCCAAGATGCTAGAAGATAATGGCAGCGTACGGAAGGTGGGTTACACGGCGGGCGCTATCGCCGTAGTCGTCGATTTTGTGAACGGAGTCAGCCGTCGCGAGGGATTCGCAAAACCTGATACCTCTGCCCTGAAGGACGACGAAATTCGTCAGATCCTGGATATTAGCGCTGCCCCAAACACAACGTGGAAGGAAGAACCAGGCAAAGAAGGGGATCGCCGTTGGAAGCGTTCCGATGATAAAGCAGTCGCCTTTTTGCCGGCCCGCGGAACGTTTTTTGTCGTGCAAGACGTAAGCTACGCTCAGCCGCAGTAACGAGCGAAAATTATTCGGAGACCGGTGGTCAATCCAGCCGCTGAAGTGATGGAATGCCGTAATTTTGCTGGAGATCTGGCGCTTCGGCGGCAATATCTTTGGTGTCCAGCTCGATTTGTTTCGGGTCTTCTTCGGTCTCGATCTTGACGAAGCCGCCTTCGATCGGTTGTTTGATGGCGGCGGCGAGATCGTTCAATGATTTAATTTCCTGGCCGTTAACTTTCGTGACGGTCAGATAAGAAAATTCGTCATACCCGATGGTGTTGTTGGCCGGAAGGACCTGACTCAAGATAACGATCCGGCGATGTTCACCTGGAAAAAGTTCGGATTGAAATCGGTCGAAATAGACGAATCGGGGTGGAGCTTCGCGCTGCCAGTTTGGGCCCCATTCTTTGAGATACTGCCGTGAGAGCTCCTGGAAAATGAGACCGCCCAGCACCAGATACTTCGGCGCTTCATCAAGCGAATAGGGCGGGCTTACGTAATCTTTCGCGTCTCGATGCTCGAGCGTCACCTTCAACTCCATCGCCTTGCCTTGCCGTTGAATTTGAAATGGCAAAACGTCGCCGGCGTAGGAATGGGCGCTGATCAAATTCGTGAATTCAATTTTGCCATAAAGCGGATCGACATAGTTGCCGTTCTGGTCGATCTCGTGATTGCCGATCCCCGTGACAATGTCGCCGGTCTGTATCCCGGCCTTCATCGCTGGCATGTTTGGCTCGACATTGGTCACGTATACTCCGCCGGGTTTTCCTGTCTGAGCCGCGAATTTTCGCAACTGCGGGTCGCGCGTAGGAAAGAATGAAAAGCCGACCGCTGGAAATCCGCGGTATTGTTGACCCTCGGCTTCCTTGAGGAAATGGGTGATGATCGGTGCCGGGATTGCGTCAATGAGCTGCGACCGCGGGTCGTAACGCAAAAGTAAACCGGCGAGTTTGTTGTTTTTGACCAGCGGAATCGTGT
Organism: uncultured Chthoniobacteraceae bacterium; assembly: GCA_964523205.1. Lineage (GTDB taxonomy): Bacteria > Verrucomicrobiota > Verrucomicrobiia > Chthoniobacterales > UBA10450 > AV40. The sequence continues at coordinate 8,172 of CAZFZG010000004.1, forward strand.
AGCTGTTCTCGCGATACTGCATCGGCAGGCTGATGCGATAGGTGAGGAACTGGCCGACGTCCGCCGGATATTTCGTCATTTGAATCGTTGTGACGAGACCTTCAGTCGCGACCAGGGCGCCGGTTGGTTCCAATTGCCACGCCGCAATTCGATCGCCCACCGCGGTGTCACCGGCGATCTCGAGCGGTGAAATTCCTTCGAGGAAATTTTTCTCCGCTGGCTCGAGCAACGCCAGATTCGCTTCGTAATCGATCACGTCGACGTTGGCCGCTGTCTTTTCGCCCGATTCCGCGCGCTCGAGCTCGACATAATTTTGGTTCGAAACCAGGTCCGCGGTTACCAGCACGCGGCCTTTGGAGAGAACAGTGCCGAGCGCGCGCTTCGACACCGGCGCTTTCTTTTGCCACGGCCGAAAATAATCGTAGGGCTGGCCGGTCACATTTACGCGGACCAGCGACAGCAGCTTTTGTTTGACGTCTTTGTTGGCCGCCGGCGAAGCAGGTTCCTTTTTCGCGACCGCGAGAGTCGCAAGAATCGAAGCCAACCCGACGCTTAGGATCAATCTTTGCATCTTAAAGCTTTGTCTGCATCGCCGTCGTTTTCGCGCTGGGTTGCTCCTGGAGGTTTTCTTCTCGGACTACGTTGTAACGCGTTTTAATTCGCTCCCGCGCGGCTTCGACTTGCTTTGGGTCGAGTATCAGCGGGGGACCGTCACCGATCATGTTGATTACGAAGCGGTCGGCCGGTTGCGCGAACGTCTCAGCCAACTCATCGAGGGTTCGAATCTTCTTGCCGTTTATGTCATCGACAATCTGGCCGCGGTATGGCGCGAGATAAGTGTTGATCGGGTCCGGCAAAATGTTGGTGAGCACGATCACGTCGGGATGTTCGAGATAAAGTTGGTCGATCACGTAGAAATCAAAAAAGTGACGCAGCCGCAGATCGCCCGGCTGATACGCCTCCAGCAAGTCGAGGGACAACGGTTGAAACAGAAGGCCACCGTAGACGACATAACGGGGTCGCACGTCGTACTTGTGGCTCTGCATCAAATATGGCGGCACGGTGTCGAGCTGAACGCTTCCGCTAATCGATTGTTTGTCGCGCCAAATATCGAACTTCACCTGGTCGCCCTTGAACTTTCGTTCCACCACTTCAGGCATTTCCACGTGCTCGCCTTCCAACTCGACGTTGCCGTCGCTGGCAATCGGACGATTGTCGATCGAGAGTAAAACATCGCCAGGCCGAAGGAGCTTGGCGCAGGGACCAGCCGCCACGATGGTCTCGACCAAGACGCCGCGACCATCGTCTTTCAGTCCGAGAAATCTTCGTTGCGCCGGATTCTGGAGTTTGGCGAAGGTAAGCCCAAGATCGACGTATCCATCGTAACGGCCGTCACTGACGTCCTTGAGGAAGCGGTTCATGACAGGCGTAGGCACCATGTAGGCAACGCCTTGGGCGACGTCGCCGCTGTAACCTTGAAAGGCAACCCCGACGACTTTCGCGTTTTGCATCACCGGTCCGCCGCTGTTACCCGGATTGATTTGGGCGCTGATCTGAATCGCCAGGTGCTGATCGATGGACGAATGCGTATAAAGTTGAAAATCGATTCGCGAAACAATTCCGGTGGTGACCGACATGCGCTCCCCGCCAATCGGGTAACCGTAAGCCGAGACGGTTGATTCCAGCTCGGGAATTCCGCCAAACTTCAGCGGCAGCATGTTCTTGTAGAAGCTCGGTGAATCGATAGTGATGAGCGCGAGATCGCAATCGTGCGCGACGAAAAGGACTTTGGCCGGATACTTGTTCGGATCGCCGTCGCGCTCGACCGTGAGATAGCGGCTGTTGCTGACCACGTGCGCGTTGGTCATGATGCGATTGCCTTCTATCACAAACCCGGCGCCGATTCCGCGGCCAAGCATGCCCGCGTTCCAGGGCGCGCGATAATCGGGCGCAACTTCCGTGGCAGTGATACGCACCAAACTCTTTTGGACCGGACCATTCGGCTGCGGCGGCGCGATCGGTACTGGCACAGCAACGACATTTTGCGCCGAGGTCGCCGGTTTTGGTCCCAAAGCTGGACCCGGCGGTCGCGGTTGCCCGGGTTCTTGTGCGGGTCCGTTAGGCAGCTGCTGTTGTTGAGGTGGTTGCTGCTGAGCCGGTTGCTGGCCGAACGATATCGATCCAACAAGCGCGATTGTGAATATTAAAATGCGGAATCCCTTCATGCCGGAAAGTCTGCAAGATGAAACGAAGTGACCGAAAAGCAACCGCTCAAATCCCGGCGCGATCAAGTAGTGATTTCAAAACTTTTTCGGCTTCGAAAACTTCGTGGGCGATTCGTCGGGCTGCGCCCGAGTGTTTTCTGTAGTCGGCGTTGATCATTTCGGCAGCCTCGGCGATGTCGTTCAACGATCGAAACGCGAGTAGACCGGCATCGCCTCCGTAATTTTTTGTAAAGCCGGTCTCCTGCGTGATCACGGGCCGGCCAGCGGCGAGATAACACGCGCTGCGATCGCTGAACCAGCCGGTGTTGAGCCGGACATACTGGTCCTTCGCCACCGTGAATTCGCCTTTGGAACGCTGGATGTAATCGCGGTAGAGCCAGTAATCCACGCTCATTTGCAACGGTGAGACCAATCGCCAACCGTTGCGTTCGAATTTCTTTCGGGTCCGCGGATCGGAAATATTCGTAGCCAGCTCGAACGTTTCTCGCGCTTTCTTCGGCGCAGCCACGAACCGTAAAAACTCCCGTGACTTGCTCCAGAGATATTTCCGGTTACGCCACTTGATGTCTTTTAAACCGCTGGTCGACCAGTTCGCGATCGAAGTGAACACGGCGGTCCGTCTCGGCGCACGGCTCGTTTTCCAAAGATCGGTCACGATTGGTTGTCGCGTGGCCCGCCACTTGAATCCGTGCAGCGGAACCGGAAAACTTTTCGTCCCCACGTTCTCGCCGAATGTGAAGAGCGAATGATGGCGACCGAGGTAATCGATTGTCGATCTTACGCCGTTGTCGATCTTGATTTGCTCAACCCCAGGATCGCTTTCGACGTAAATGATCCGATCGCAGTTCAGGAGGTCTTCGTTGAATTCCTGAGTGCCGCAAATGTTCAGGATTGCGTCGGCGTCATGATAAAGCTGGCGGATTTTTTTCAAGGAAAGGCCAGCGGTCGGAGTTTCTTTCAGATAACGCGCGCAATAGCTCCAGCGATTCTTGAAATCGAACTCATTCGCGAGCCGGCGAAGGACCTTCGCAGCATAATCGAATTCTACGTTCACCTCGAACGTTTCCGGGTTGTAGGGAATCCGGGCAGAGTCCTCGATGTAATAAACGTCATGTCCAAGCCGTTGCAGGCCGACGATGTAGTGAACGTGTTGCCAGATCACGCCGGCGATCGGCATTCCGCCCATGAAGCCCATCACCACGATGCGTTTGCG
>CAZFZG010000004.1:11709-18878 GCA_964523205.1 uncultured Chthoniobacteraceae bacterium
GTTACGCCTTTCAAAATGACGGCGTTCATGCCGATCCAAACGTTGTCGCCAATTTTGACCGGCGCGGTTTTCAGTTTCGGGCGTGCCGGACGATTTTTGAAAAACGGCGCGAGGGCCTGGGAGTCGATCAAACGTTGTGCCGGTTCGAGCGGATGAAAATCCGAGTCGGCAATACCAACGCCCCATGAAATCAGACAGTGCGAACCGATCGCGACCAATTCTTCGGCCATAACGATGGCGCCGTTGAGAAGCGTGAAATTGCCAACCGTGCAGCGACCGTCTTTGTGGATGGCAAACGAACAGCCGGCGTAAACCGAAACGTGATCACCGAAAATAACGGCGTGCGGTTTTTTGCTGAGCATCTTCTTGAAAACCTGTGCGCTCTCGCAATAAAAGCCTTCGCCGAACTCGACGTTGGGCGGGATCGGCTCCGGATACCAGTCGCCCTCTACATGTCGATCTTGTTTGACGTTGCTCACGTTGGAAATTTTCCGGACGCGAAAAGTTTCGCGTAAACGCCGCCGCGCGCGAGCAATTCCGCGCCGCGCCCCTGTTCGACGATGCGGCCGCGCTCGATCACGAGGATGCGATCAACGTCGTGAATTGTGGCGAGGCGATGCGTGGCGATAAGCGTTGTCCTGCCGCGCATCAATTCCCTGATCGTTTCCATGATCGCGGCCTCGGTCGCGGGATCGAGCGCTGAGGTCGGCTCGTCCAGCAGCAGGACCGGCGCGTTTTTCAAGAACGCGCGCGCGATGCCAATGCGTTGACGCTGGCCGACGCTCAATTGCTGACCGCGTTCGCCCACGGTACTGGCGTAACCGTTCGGCATTTGCCGAATGAATTCGTCAGCTTGCGCGCGTTTGGCGGCGTCGATGATTTCTTGTTCGGTCGCATCGGGGCGGCCGTAGGCGATGTTCTCGCGGACCGTTGTTGAGAACAGCAACGTGTCTTGGAGAACAATGCCGATCTGTGCCCGCAACGATTTCTTTTTGATTTCGCGGACATCGCGGCCGTCGACTGTGACCAAACCAGAAGTTGGGTCGTAAAACCGCGGGACCAAACTCAAGAGTGTGCTTTTGCCCGCGCCGGTGCCGCCGACAATGGCAATCATTTGATTCGGTTCGACGGCAAGATCGACATCATACAGCACTGGTCGATCCTGCGTGTAAGCGAACGAGACCCGATTGAATCCAATGGCGCCCTTGGCCGATTCGATTTCGATCGCGTTCGGCGAATCAACCACGTCATCCTGCCGATCCAGTACTTCGAAGCAACGCTTCGCCCCGGCCGTGGCCCCTTCCATAGCCCAGGCGGTGTAAGTGAGCGATTCGAGCGGTTGATAGAGCATGAGCAAATACGCGCTGAAAACGAGAAGCGATCCCAGCGTCAGGGTACCGGCGAGCACGTGCATCGTGCCGACGTAATACATAGCAGCCGTTCCAACAACCATGAGCGTGCTGATGACCAGCGCGCTGTTAACGTTGGTCAAGGTCAGCCGCAGGTTCGCCTGCAGACTCTGCTGCGCCTGCATTTGAAACTGGCGCACTTCGAAATCCTCGCGTCCGAACGCGTGTACCATGCGGATTGAGCTGAGGCCTTCCTGCGCCTGCGCGAGCACAGCGCTTTCCTGTTCTTGAATAAATGTTGATTCGCGGCGGATGCGGTGCGCGAAAAAATAAATCGCAGCAATGAGCAGGGGAACAACCGCGAGTGAGAGCAACGCGAGCTGCCAATCAAGTCGGACCATGATGACAAAAGTGCCAATCAGGGTGATGAGCGATCCGAAAATTCCGGTGAATCCCTTGTTGTAGATGGTCTGGATCGATTGGGAATCATAGGCGACGCGGAAGCTCGAATCGCTCGAACGGCGCACGTCGTGATATTTGAGCGAAAGCGATTGGAGGTACGCGTACAGATCAGTGCGCAATTTCAGCAGCGCCTGGAGACCGACTTTGACCAGAATGTAATTGGTCACCCAGTTGCACACGCCCCACAGAAATTGGATGACGATGAGGGCAAGGCAGAGAAGGAGGATGCCTGAAAGACTTCCCGGAATCGCAAGCCGGTAATTTCCGGAGAACAAAACGAAGTGATCTACATGAAGCGATTGCTTTGGCTGGAGAAAATCGTCGACGATGATCTTGAAGGGCCAAGGTTTGAGAAGGTTTAACCCGATGCCCAAGATCGACAGCAGCAAACCAACTACCGTCTGGGGAAGGAACGGCCGGTAGTAACGAATGACGCGGTGATAGATCGACATCGGAATTTCAGATTGCAGATTTCAAATTTCAGATTGAACTACACGGGCTGAAATGCCGCTCAGGCTAAATCCGAAATCCGAAATCCGAAATCCGAAATTCGTCACGTGCATCATTTGATTCAAATCTGGTCGGAGTGGGTCCTGACGGGCGGTTATCTCGGTATCATCGTTTTGATGGCGCTGGGTAGCACGCCGATTCCATTGCCGGCTGAGGTGGTGGTCCCGCCAGCGGCGTTCTTAGCGGCGCAGGGCCGGTTGAGTCTGGCCGGCGTGATTTTGGCGAGCACGTTGGGCGCTTATCTCGGAGCTGCGGTGATGTACTGGCTTTCATTATGGTTAGGTCGTCCGTTAGTCGTGCGCTTCGGCCGGTTCATTCTATTTCCGCCCAAAAAACTTGAGGAAGCCGAGCATTGGTTGGCCCGTTACGAAGCAGGCGGGGTATTCTTTTCTCGGCTTTTGCCAGGAGTGCGGCACCTCATTTCGATTCCAGCTGGAATTGTCAGGATGAACTTCCTGGTTTTTAGTGTGACGACGCTCCTGGGCTCGGCGATTTCGTGCTCGATTTTGGCTTATCTTGGGGTTCGTGCCCAGCGGGTCGCGCCCGATTTACTTAGAGATCCAGAAGCACTGGTTCAGTTTATTCGCGGCCAATCGAAGTGGTTATTTCTGGTTGTTCTAGTTTTTGCCGCACTTTATGTCATTTCAGTTCGTCTCTCCAAAACAAGAGCTAGCTGACGCTTCCAGCGTTCAAATGATGCAGTACCACGCGGCGCGCGGCCAGCGAACTTTAATTGAACAGAGGCACTGAAGCTGCTGTCAAAAGGACATACAGCAATGAAGAAAAACAGCCTGATCCTAAAGCCCCGTCCGAAACTTTCACTTGGCGATCTCATCCTCGCCGTCAGTTCCTGCACCACCAATACGAAAGAGACGGTGGCGACGGTGGCTGATCTGCTCGGCAGCGGAAAGGTGCGCCTCCAAAGCGACGGCAAATTTCTCCGTGCCAAGGTTTGCTAAGTCCGAGCCCGACTGGCATAAACAAATTTCAAATCGCTCCGGTGGTTTATCTGCCGGAGCGAATTTTTTTGTACTACAAAACACTTTCGCCTTCGGCGCGCCAATCTATCTTGCGGCGTGATCGACCGTTATTCCCGACCACAGATGCGCCAGATCTGGTCGGACGAACGTAAGTTTCAAATCTGGTTGGAGATCGAACTGCTTGCCGTCGAGTCGATGGCTGAGCTTGGCCAGATTCCCAAAGAGGACGCCGCTGAAATCCGAAAGCGCGCGCGTTTTTCCATTCCGGAAATCCTAGAGATCGAGGAGCGCACGAATCACGACGTCATCGCGTTTCTGGAAAACGTCGCGGCCTCCGTGGGGCCGGCCGCGCGCTGGATCCATCAAGGGCTGACGTCGTCAGACATTCTCGATACCACGCTTTCGGTCCAACTGACCGAATCGACGGCAATTCTGGCCGACGATTTGAATCAAGTTCGAAACGGGATTGCTTCGCAAGCCCGTCGCCACAAGGTTACGCCGATGATCGGCCGCAGCCACGGCGTTCACGCCGAGCCGATCACCTTCGGATTAAAAATGGCGTTGATGTACGACGAATTTGGCCGCGCCGAAGAGCGACTCGCCCAAACCCGTGAACGCATTCGCGTTGGCAAGATCAGCGGCGCGGTTGGCACTCATGCCCATGTCGATCCCAAAGTGGAACGCGCGGTCTGTGAGAAACTTGGGCTCAAACCAGCGACATTGTCGACGCAGATTGTGCAGCGCGATCGGCACGCAGAGTTCATGACCACGCTGGCGGTGATTGCTTCAAGTATCGACCGCTGGGCCACCGAATTTCGCCATCTTCAACGGACGGAAGTTTTGGAAGTCGAGGAGTATTTTGGGGAAGGCCAGAAAGGCAGCTCGGCCATGCCGCATAAGCGCAATCCAATTACCAGCGAGCGATTGAGCGGTCTGGCTCGAGTGATTCGGGGGAACGCGATGGTTGCGTTGGAAAACGTCGCGCTCTGGCACGAACGTGACATCAGTCACTCCAGCGCGGAGCGGATCATTTTGCCGGACTCATGCATTCTGATGGATTTCATGCTGCACGAATTACGTAATTTGGTCGAACGGCTTCAGGTTTACCCCGAGCGAATGCAGCGAAATCTCGCCCTAACCAAAGGGCTGTATAACAGCCAGGCGATTCTCCTCGCACTCACCCGCGCCGGCGCCGAACGCAAAACGGCCTACGAAGCTGTCCAGCGGGCATCGATGAAAACTTGGAAAGGTGAGGGGACGTTTACCGAGAACGTGAAAGCCGAGCCCGCGATCGCGGCTAAGCTCTCCGCCGATGAGATCAATCGGCTTTGCTCGCTCGATATCCATTTCCAGCATGTGGATGAAACCTTCAAGGCGCTCGGCCTGGACTAGATCGACAATGGTGAAGGTCGACATGGTCACATTTGCAGGTGTGGTTTGTTGCGCGCTTTGCAGCTGCAGGCAAGGCTACGATCAAGAGAAAGCTAAGCGCTGCATTCGCGAAAGCGAAAGCCAGTGGGCTGAATCGGTGGCAAATGGTGACAGTGCCGCGATTCAAAGAATTCTGGCTGATGATTTCGTTGGCGTCGACCCACAGGGCGGCCATTACGATAAGGCGAAGATGATGTCAGAAACGGCTGAAGGACCGAAATACTTCGTCTCAAATCATTTAAACGGTGTCAAAATCCGCTTTTATGGCGATACCGCGATTGCCCAGGGCAACGAATCGTGGGAACGCAAGAATGGCGAGCGTGGTCGATTCGTTTGGACCGACACCTGGCTGCGACGCAGCGGGCAGTGGCAGATTGTCGCTGCTGAGGATCTAATCGCACCGGAGCCAGCAGCTCCAGGTCCGCAACAGTAGCAAGCGCGCGATTACCTGATCGGACTCAAGAGCAGTTGGGCGATGCGTCCCGAGCTGTCGAGCTTCTCGACTCGCATTTCGAACCTCGCTGCTGTCTGCTCCGGCGCTTTCGGATTAAGGGTGACGCGGACCGCGTTGGTCGGCCAGTTCAAGATCAACTGAGCGACTTGAAAGTTCGGGGTTAGTTCAACCGCGTTCAATTCGAGATGCGCACACAATTGCATAGTCATCGGCGTTGTTCCGGCGGGAGTCAGTTGAACACGTGCCCGTGTTTCATTTGGAATCAGGGCGACACCACCGATCTCAAACGCATTTCGCATCTGAGCCGGCTGCAACGGCTTTGAAGTCGGGAGTAAACGCAGCTCCGAGATGCGGCCTTCTTCGCTGAATTGCGCGAGCCCCAGTTGAAATCCGATTTCGGCTGGAATCGCATTGCGCGCTGCCGCTGATTCCAATCGCAGCGATGCAGTCAAGGACGCCGGCCGGGCGCGGATCGCGCCCATTTGCAGCTGTGAGGTGAGTTGCATCGAGAGAACCTCCAGAAAAATGCCGAGCACCGCCCTGCTCCCATCGGTCGGAGCGATCCGAATTGGGGAGGGAACGGTCGACGGTTTGTGCTCTTCAATCCACGGCTCGGCCGGGGCTGGCGGAGGTTCGCGAACAATCTCAACCGCGGACTCTGGTTTGATTTCCTGCCTCGGCGGAGAAGGCGGTCGTGGCGCGGGTTCGACGACCGGCAGCACGGGAGCTGGTTTCGACGCAACTTTCTCGATGTGCATTTTGCCTCGCTCCAGGGTACGCCGGACAAGATCGACAAGGGCATCGGAGAGAAACGGTTTTTCGATTGTCGCCACGACGTTGGGGAATCGCGCCGCCGTCGAATTCATTTGCGCCACGTGGCCCGACATCATCAGCACTGGCACGTCGCTAGTTCGTTCGTTTTCCAACAGCCTCCGGCAAACTTCGTCGCCGCTAAGATCGGGCAGGCTGTAGTCGAGCAGCACCAAATCGGGAATAACTCGCTCGATTTCGCGCAATCCTTCATTTCCACTTTGCGCGGTCGTGATTTGCAGCTCCGGTTCGGACGTGGCCAGAACATCTTCGACGAAAATCAAGAGCATCTCGGTGTCGTCGATGACCACGACCTTTTTTCCGCTTCCCGGTTGAATTGGTTCCGGCTGCGCGAGCTGCGTCTCGGCAATTTCGGGTTGTGCTTCGCGTAAGGCCTCGACGACGATCGCCGGCCAGTCGGCGGTGATAGTTCTCCGCTGCGATCCGGAAAGTCTTCTTTCACTAAGATGCGCGTTCGGCCAGCTCAAGATCTCGCCGAGAGCCTCTTCACCGGTGAGCTTGCCGGTTTCAGCGTGTGCAACTTGGCCGCCTGTGATCTCGATCTCACCGGTTCTGGACCGTGACCGAACTTCCAGGATCACGCTGGCATTCGCCGCGCACTGCAAGAGCACGGCATCGATCGGGCCGAGCGCTCGGAAGGTGCCACGTGATTCAGCCCGTGGTCCAAGCAGTGCCTGCACAGCCGCGCCGAACGCTGCGAGGTCGAACGGCTTTTCGATAAATCGGAGCGCACCGGTAGACCCTCGCTCAGCAGCAATCTCGGATGGAATCGGGCCGCCGATGACAAGCGTCCGTGCCGTCGGATGCGAGTCGCGAATTTGTTCGAGCAAATTCGTTAGGCCCGCCCATGGTGGATCAACATCGAAGATGAAGAGCTCCGGATTGAGGTCGCTGGCAAGCTGTTGGAGTTCGCTGAGAGAACGGGCAACGGCACTGGCGTGGTGCGGAGCGAATTTCTTTAGAGCCGAACTGATGGCGGACGCGAGCGCATCGTACTCCTCGAGCAGAACGATGCTACCGCGCGAGTCCGCATTGCTGGATTTAAAACGAGCAGGCACCTGGGTAAGCCCTCGAGAGTTTAGAGTACGACAAAGTTAAAGCGCTGGTCAAAGGGAAGCAGGGGCCGATTGTGTGCCTGGGCGCAAAGCGCGA
>CAZFZG010000004.1:18978-25194 GCA_964523205.1 uncultured Chthoniobacteraceae bacterium
AAGCGCTGGTCAAAGGGAAGCAGGGGCCGATTGTGTGCCTGGGCGCAAAGCGCGACGCGCCAAGTGTGGAGCTGGACAACGCAGTCCAGCCGTTTACCGACTTCTGCTACAGGAATTCATCCAGTTTTTGAACATTACCCGGCGGTCGCTCTTTAAAGATGCATCCATGTCGTCAGTGTTTGAGCGTCTTGGGCTACTCGAAAGCGTGGAAGTGGACGGATTGTTGTGGGATTGCGACGAATTGAGCCGGAAGATCACGAATTTCTCGCCGGCTTTGTAGACAAGCAACAAGCGCGCTTGCCGCTTGGCTCTTTGCCTCTTGCTACTCGTATCGCAGCGCTTCGATTGGATCGAGGTTGGCCGCCCGATAAGCCGGGTACAGACCAAAGCCGATCCCGATTATGGAACAAACAATTAGGCCGGTAATCGCCCAACCGTACGGAAAAATGAGATCTACTTTCAGCCACATCGCCAGGAGATCGCCGACAATAATGCCGAGAACAATTCCCAAAATGCCGCCAGCCTCAGAAATGAATACGGCCTCGGTCAAAAATTGCCGCAGAATGTCTTTGCTTCGCGCGCCAATCGACTTTCTGACTCCGATTTCTTTGGTTCGCTCGGTCACGCTCACCAGCATGATGTTCATGATGCCGATTCCGGCGGCGACTAGCGCGATGAAACTGATTACGAATGCGCCGACCCGCACAATTCCCGCCACTGAAACGAATGCGCTCTTGAGCGAGTCGTTGGAATAAATCTCAAAATCATTTTCTTGATCCGCTTTTAGTCCACGCGCGATCCGCATCGCTCCGACCGCCTTGTCGAACGTGCTGTTATAGGTTTCGGTCGAGGGAGCCTGGGTCGCGATGTTCACCGTGCGTTTTGCCGAACCGAAATCTTCGAAGAAGCGGGTGATGGGCATCATGCACATGTTGTCCTGAGTCTGACCAAACGCAGTGCCTTTTTCGGCCAAGACCCCGATGATTGTGTAAGTGTGTCCACTGACGCGAACCGTCTTACCGATCGGCGATTCGTGCGGGAATAGACGGTTCTCAATCATTTTACCAACTACGATGACGTCGCGCGCAAGATCGACATCTTCATCATTAAGGTTTCGTCCGTAACCGAGAGTGAATGCGTTGGCAGTGAGAAAACTGCGATTTGTCCCAACAACCAGAAGGCTCGGGGTCGTTTTAACTCCATTGTAAACCGCCTGGCCTTTCACTTCGTAGCCGAAGCATTTTAGGCAAATCTCGCGCGCGTTTCCTTCCATCAGCCGCTGGTAATGCAGCGCTTGCTGGTAAGTAATGTTGCGGCGATTCACGTATTTTTTCTTTACGTCACCGCCCGCCGCCATGTTCGCCGGATATTTGGCGAACTGAAAAATGTTGGAGCCGAGAAAACTGATTCCGTTCTCGATCGAATATTGGAGCGCGCCGAGCGCGGTCATGACCGAGATGACGGAGAAGACTCCAATGGTAATCCCGATCATAGTCAGACTGGAGCGCAGTTTGTTCACGCCCAGCGAACTCAACGCCATCGTGATGATCTCGCTAAACTGCATAATCAAATCCGAACTTCGAAATCCGAAAATCGAAACAAATGCGAAATCTAAAATGCCAGTTCATCTTTCACCTTTGCCCACGATCGATCCGGAGATCATCATCAAATACGTCTAGTCCACATCGTCTGGGGGATTTTTGAATTTGGATATTCGAGTTTATTTCGAGTTTCGACGTTCGGATTTCGAATTTCTACTCATATCTTAGCGCCGTAACCGGATCGAGGCGCGACGCAGTCCAGGCGGGCGCAAATCCTGAGATCAAACCCGTCAACACTGAGACGATCATGCTAGCGACGACCAGGCCGAAGGAAAATTGAATCGGAAACGACGGAAACGCTTTGCCAATTCCGAAGCACATGAAATAGGCGACGATTAGCCCGATAAATCCGCCGAGCAGACAGAGAGCGGTCGATTCGATCAGGAATTGCAACAATATCGTACGCCGCCGGGCGCCGAGCGCTTTGCGCGTTCCGATTTCCTTTGTGCGCTCTTTCACGCTTACGAACGTGATGTTCATGATTCCAATCGCCCCGACGAAGAGGGAAAGCCCCGTGATGAATAAACCCGCGACCGCAATCGTGTTCTTTACGGGATCGAGCGTGCTCTTGAATGCTTGTTGCTCGTTGATTGAAAAATCGTCCTTCTTTTCCGGTGACAGTCCACGCAGTCGCCGCATGATGCCGGTCAATTCGTCCTTCGCTTCGGCAAGTTTGGTCTTGTCTTTGACTTTTACTCTTACGTCCGATTCGGTGGTGGCGCCGTTCGGGCGCACGTCTGCTGCACTCTTGGAGCTGAAGTATTTGTTAAAAGCCGCCAATGGTACTGCGACCATCGAATCCCAGCTGAACAATCCGAGAAAGGTTCCTTGTCGCGTGTTGACGCCGATCACCTTAAAGAGTTGGGAGTTGATCAAAACGAATTTGCCGATCGGGCTCTCCGACGGAAACAGAGCATCCGCGACATCGTAGCCAATCACGACGACCTGAGCACCTTCTCGGGATTCGATCTCGTTGAAAAAGCGCCCTTCTTTGCAGTCGATCGTCGATGTGACGGTAAAATCCGAAGTCGTTCCGAGCGTGAAGACATTGTCCACTGAGTTCCCGCCGTACTTGATTGACCGCATCAGGCTCGACGTCGGCACGGCGACAACCAGATTCGAATTCGGGGTGGCAGCGATGATCCGATTGATCTTCTCGGCATATTCCGTCTGAATTTTTTTCCGGTCGCGATAATTCCACCAATCATCGACCGGCTTCCACGGCCATTGGGTGACGTAGAGCACGTCGTCACCAAGCACCGACATGCTCTTGTCGAAGCCGATCGAAATGCCTGCTACGGCGGTACCCATTAACGTGACGGCAATGATTCCAATGATTACCCCGAGTGCAGTGAGGGTTGAGCGTGTCATGTTCGAGCGCATCTGCGCTGCGGCGATCTTCCAGCTTTCTTCGAGTTCGTAGAAAAAGCGCTTCATGCCGATCTCAGCTGGCGATAACGGCGTCAAGCTCGGGGATGAATCCGGCATGATCCATCTCGATCACCCCGTCGCGGAGATGAATCGTGCGCCTGGCGTGCGCGGCGATGTCGCGCTCGTGTGTAACCAGAATGATGGTGTTGCCGCGTTGATAAAGGTCTTCTAGCAACGCCATGATTTCTTCGCCCGTTTTTGAATCGAGGTTGCCGGTCGGCTCGTCCGCCAGAATAATCGACGGATTGTTCACCAGCGCGCGGGCGATCGCGACACGTTGACGCTGACCGCCGGACAGTTCGTTAGGCTTGTGATGAATGCGATCGGCTAGGCCGACGTCGGTCAACGTCTGGGCGGCACGTTCTTTTCGACTCTCGGGATCCATGCCGGCGTAAATCAACGGCAGCTCGACATTGCGCAGCGCATCTGCACGCGGGAGCAGGTTGAAGGTTTGAAAGACAAAACCGATCTCGCGGTTGCGAATCGCGGCCAATTCGTCGTCGTCCATGTCCTTCACGTTGCGTCCGTTGAACTGGTAGCGGCCGGACGTTGGCGTATCGAGGCAGCCCAACATGTTCATCAGTGTCGATTTGCCGCTGCCGCTCGGTCCCATCACCGCGAGATACTCATTGCGTCGGATCTGCAGCGTCACGCCACGTAACGCGTGTACGATCTCTTCTCCCATCACGTAATCCTTGGTGATGTTTTCGATGTCGATGACGACCGCTCCTGGCGGTCGAGTGATGAGTGACATGCGACGAGTGACGAATTAGCTGCGTCTTGAAAGCTTGCGCGGGAATACTTTCCGGTAAACGAATTTGGCGAGTTCACCCATCACTTCGATGCTTCCTTGTCGTAAGTTACTTTCGCGCCGTTCTTCAGCTTGCGGCTGATCGCGCCGTAGCTGCCGGAAATCACTTCGTCGCCCGGTTGAATCCCGCTCTTGATTTCCATATAGGTGTCATCCGAAATTCCCGTGGTCACTTTAACCGACTGCGCTTTGCCGCCCTTTTTCAGAAACACAACCTTGGCCAGCTTTTCGCGTTCTTCCCTTTGGGCTGCCTTCTCCTGACGCTCGTTGACGTAATCGGCGTTGTTGTCGCCCTTATCGCCCGCGTTCGCCTTTAGTTTTTTCTTTTCGATTTCTTCCGGACTTAAATTGCTGTCGCCGGTGCGAATCGTGACCGCCTGCATCGGCACTGCCACCGCATCCTTCACCATGTTGGTCTCGATGTCTGCGGTGCAGCTCAATCCCGGCTTCAACGGCACATCGTGGTCCTCGATCCGGATCTTTACCTCAAAGTTGGTAACCTCCTCCTGGGTCCCGGAACCCGTTGTCTTTCCGGTATTGGCAATCTGATAAACAGTGCCGTGAAATTTGCGGTCGCCGTAAGCGTCAATCTTGATATCGGCCGTATCGCCAACTTTTACGTTCACCACATCGTTCTCGTTGGCGTCCACCCGCGCTTCCATGTGATTGAGATCGGCCACCCGCATCACTTCCGTTCCGGCGAACTGTCCGGTCGCGACAATCCGTTCGCCAAGTTTGCTGCTCAGAATTGTGACGGTTCCGTCGATGGGCGAGTAAACCGTAGTTTTTGAAAGTTGATCTCGCGCCTGGCTCGAGCCCGCCTCGGCTCGCTCGATTTCGTGCAGGGAGCTTTCGAAGGTGTTCTTAGCCACATCGGCCGCAGCCTGCGCGGCATTGTATTCCTGAATCGAGATTGTCTTCTTGGCGAACATGTCATCGGCCCGTTTCAAATCCTGCTGCGTCTTCAACATGGTCGCCCTCTGTTGCAGGTTCGTGGCTTTCGCGGCACTGATCGCCGCTTCCTGTTGTTCAAGCAAAGCTTTGTACGAGTCCGGTTTGATCTTTACCAGCAGGTCGCCTTTCTTGACCTTCATTCCGTCTTCCACGGGCAGCTCGATAATCTCACCCGCTACTTCGGGCGAAATTTTCACTTCTGTTTCCGGTTGAACTTTGCCCGTTGCCGAAACGATTTGGAGGATCGTTTTCCGCACGGCCTTTTCGGTCGTAACCGGGATCGGCTTCTCGCGTTTCGACAGCGCAATCGAAACAATGAGCCACAGTACGAAAAGTCCGACCAGGCCCCAGATGATTTGGCGCCGCCGTCGTGCGCGTTGCTTGCGCGCGGCCTGGGGCGAAGCCTCTGGGGTGGTTAAGGTTTGATGCATAGCGACTCAGGGAGCGGGAGCGTCAGAAATTACCTCACTTTAGACCTTTTCAAAGGAAACGCGTTCACAGGTGCGACAATGGGATGCAGTAAGCGTGCCGGTTGGATTCAACGACTCGCGTCTAGGCGTTCAATCTTTCGCGGATGCGCTCGATTGCCCAACGAGCGTGTTCCACGATCAGCGGCTCAGGATCGTTGGCGGCGCGCTCCAGTGCTGGCAGATCCTCGCCTGTTCCGACGTTCCCGAGTGCGACGCAGACATTCCGCAAGAACCCGCGTCTCTTGATCCGCCTGATCGGAGAGTCCCGAAAAAGATTGCAAAACTCGGCATCGTTTAACCGCAAATAATCGCGTAGCGCAAAACCGATTGTCGAACTGCCAGTCCGGCTCGGCCTTCGTGCGGCAAAAGCAGTTTCGCGCGAAGTTTTGGCGAAACGATTCCAGGGACACGCGTCCAGGCAGTCGTCGCAGCCGAAAATACGATTGCCAATCAATGGCCGAAGCTCGAGCGGAATCGCGCCTTTGAGCTCGATCGTGAGATACGAAATGCAACGCCGCGCATCCAATTTGTGCGGCGCAGTGATCGCGCCAGTCGGACAAGCCTTTATGCAACGGTCGCACGTTCCACAACGATCCCTGGCTGGAACGTCGTGCGGCAATTCGAGCGTAGTCAAAATTTCGGCCAGAAAAAACCAGGTCCCAAGTTTTTCGTCGATCAACATCGTACTCTTGCCGTGCCAGCCGATTCCTGCTTCCGCGGCATAATCGCGTTCCAGGATGGGCCCAGTGTCGACGTAACATTTTTGTATTCCGCCAAATCCGCGAAGGAAGTTGTCGATCTTGTTCAGTTTTTCTCCGATCACGTCATGGTAATCATCGCCCCACGCGTAGCGGGCGATTCTTCCCGTTGTAGGCGCGCAGCTGTGCGGCGCCTCTCCTTGAAAATAATTTAGAGCCAAAACAATAATCGATTTCGCGCCCGGCAGAAT
>CAZFZG010000004.1:25294-36107 GCA_964523205.1 uncultured Chthoniobacteraceae bacterium
CTCCTTGAAAATAATTTAGAGCCAAAACAATAATCGATTTCGCGCCCGGCAGAATTACCTGCGGGTCGAGACGCTTCTCTTCGCCGCGCGTCATGTAATTCATCTGGCCATGGGCGCCCTCATTCAGCCAATCTTTGAATTCACGGGCGTGGGCAGGGGCAGCGCACCCAGCCACACGGCAAGCCTCGAATCCAATCTCACGCGCAAAATCGACCAGCCGCGTTTTCAGATTGTTGGGCGGTGCCTTCGACTCTTCGTTGTCGATATTGACGGTCGCAATCACTGCCGTGCCGCACTCAATTCTTCCAACTTGCTCAAAATTGTCTCAGCCACTTCATCGTGATTCATGCACGACGTATCGACTTCAAAGTCCGCTGCTTCCCGGTAAAGCGGCAGGCGTTTGCGCAGCAATTCTGAAAACGCTGTCCGTGGATCTTGATTGTGGAGCAGGGGACGGCCGTTTCGCCGCGAAGCGCGTTCAAACAACGTCGTTTCATCGGCATTCAACCAAACAATCGTGCCGAGCTGCTTCAAAAGATCGACGTTCGCCGTTCGAAGCACGATCCCGCCGCCGGTGACAATGATCGTCGGCCGATCAGGAACCAGTTTGTTAAGCGCTTCCGTTTCCGCGTCGCGAAATTTCTCTTCGCCGTACGTTTGGAAAATCTCGGTGATCGAAACACCGAATTGCTTTGCAACCATTTCGTCCGTATCCAATCGGGCCAGTCCGGTACGCCGTTGCAGGCAACGACCGACCGACGATTTCCCGGCGCCCATCATGCCGATTAGGACGATCGATTTGGCTGAAGTCACAGCGTAATATCTCATTAACACCTGGCTTGAGCCAGGTGGTTTGCTACGGCCTTAGCTCACCGCTGCCACAGTGCTGAAGCGCGGTGTCAATGAAAGGTCAGGAACGGAAAGAGGTTGCGATCATGCAGCCTCCGACCAAACTCCGGTATGCCAAATCCACTGGTCGCAATTGTGATGGGCAGCAAATCGGATTGGGACACGATGCGGCATGCCGCTGAAACGCTCGACGAGCTGGGCGTGCCTAACGAAGCTCGCGTGCTCTCCGCCCACCGCACTCCGGAGGCAACTACCGAATTCGCGCGTAACGCCTCCGACCGTGGACTGCGCGTAATTATCGCCGGCGCCGGCGGTGCTGCGCACTTGGCAGGTGTGATTGCCGCGCACACGGTGTTGCCAGTGCTTGGCGTTCCCATTCAATCAAAGCTACAGGGTCTCGATTCGCTTTTATCCACTGCCCAGATGCCGGGCGGAATTCCCGTCGGAACTCTGGCGATCGGCGATGCCGGCGCCAAGAACGCAGCTCTTCTGGCGGTGGCGATTCTTGCCACTAGCGACAAGAAACTTCGACAGAGGCTGGAAGCATTTCGCAAGAAGCAGTCCGAGAGCGTTCTCTCCACAAAACTGCCGAAGTGAAAACGGAAATTTCGACCGACCGCGGCGCGGCGGTTGAATTGCTCCGGCAAGGCGAAGTCGTCGCGCTGCCGACCGAAACTGTCTACGGCCTCGCCGCGGATGCGTTGAATCCGATCGCGGTCGCAAGAATTTTTGAAGCCAAGGGTCGTCCCCGCTTCGATCCATTGATTGTTCATCTGCCAGATCGCGATTGGCTGGAAAGAATCGGTGACCTCCCGACGCGTGATCGACAACTGGTTTTGAACCTAGCCGAAAAGTTTTGGCCGGGCCCACTCACAATGGTTTTGCCCAAGCGCGACGTCGTTCCGGCAATTGTCACCGCGGGTTTGGAAACGGTCGCGATTCGAATCAGCGCGCATCCAATGTTTGGTCAAATCGTGCAGGCGCTTGGAAGACCGCTCGCGGCGCCAAGCGCCAATCGTTTCGGTCGAATCAGTCCAACAACGGCCCGACACGTTCTGGACGAACTCGGCGGTCATATTTCCCTAATCATCGACGCCGGACCGGCTACCCATGGAATTGAATCGACCATCGTTGCCGTTCATGAGGGCAATGTCGACATCCTGCGGCGTGGTCCGATCACTTCCGAGGAATTGGCGCCGTTTGGAAAAGTAGCGGTCACTGGTTCGGTCTCGAAAATTTCCGCGCCGGGGCAGTTACTGTCACACTACGCCCCAAGAACACCGCTCCAGATTGTCAATGATCTAAAATCGTTCGAGTCGGATCAGCGTTGTGCATTACTCGCCTGGAATCCGACCAAAAAAGACGAACGCTTCGTCGCGATTCGGAATTTGAGTGAGCGAAAGGATCTTCGCGAAGCGGCTGCGAATTTGTTTCGCTATCTGCGCGAGCTCGACCAGCTCGACGTCGATCTTATCGTTGCAGAACGAGTTCCCTGTGGAGGTCTCGGCGCTGCGATTTTGGACAGATTAAGCCGCGCTAGCGGCGGAAGCCCGCCGCTCAACTGAGCTGCATTGCTTCCCGCGACGGCGACGAACCAGGGCGAGCTGGTTCTTGACCTCTTCTGATGGAAACAGAGTGTAGGCCCGCGAAAACTCCAACTCGGCCTGGGCCAGATCGCCCAGCGAAAGATACATATTACCGAGGTAGCCATGAGCTTGATAATCCTCGAGCGCCTGGCCAGTTAACGCTTGCTGCGCTGGTCTCTTTTGAAACAACAATTCAGATAGCTTTCTCATAATTTTTCCCGCTTTTCGAACCCGACCCGATGGTCTTACATTCGGTTTTGGCGGTCAACAAAAATTATGGAAATTATAAGACCCTTGGGTGACCCTAGCGCCAGCTGCAGGCCGGTGCCGTTACCGGTGCAAGACCAGCTCCTTATCAGGAACTCGTGGCTGCGACTTTGAATCCCCTTTAAGGCGCTTCGCGCTCTTTGGATCGAACGCCAGGCAAGCCTGGATGAATCCTTTGAAAAGGGGATGGGGCTTGTTCGGCTTGCTCTGAAATTCCGGGTGATATTGGCAGCCGATGAAGTACGGATGATCGCGGAGCTCGATCAACTCAGCCAGGGTGCCATCGGGCGAGGTCCCGGAAATCACGAACCCCTTCTGGTTCATTCGCTCGCGATATTTCATGTTGAACTCGTAGCGATGGCGGTGGCGCTCCATCACATCCGTCGCGCCGTAAATCTTTTCAGCCAACGTTCCTTGCACGATCTTCGTCGGCCACGTCCCCAACCGCATGCTTGCGCCTTTGCTGTGGATTTTTTCGCGCTGTTCTTCAAGTAGTGAAATCACCGGATCCGGAGTCTCTGGATCGAACTCGGTGCTGTTGGCCCTTTCGATCCCGCAAACGTCGCGGGCGAATTCGATGGTTGCGACCTGCATTCCCAAACAAAGGCCGAGATACGGAATCCCGTTCTCGCGCGCGTAACGAGCGGCTTGAATCTTTCCTTCTACTCCGCGGTCACCGAATCCACCCGGAATTAGAACGCCGCTAACATCCTGGAGCTGTGTGCCGACCCGATCTTGCAACGATTCGGCGTCAACCAGTTTCAAATCGATTCCGCAATCCTGACTCGCCGCCGCATGGGTAAGCGATTCGTAAATGCTCTTATACGCGTCCTGAAGATGAATGTATTTGCCGACGACGGCGATCTTCACCCGCTTTCGCGGATTCGTTAGGCAATCGACAAATTTGCGCCAGCTGGTCAGGTTCGGCTCCGGAGTCTTCAGGTGCAGAAAATTGCAAACAAGTTGATCAAGGCCTTCGCTATGCAACATCAGCGGCACTTCGTAAATCGTGTGGGCAACGTCGCGCGCTTCGATCACCGCTTTTTCAGAGACGCTGCAGAACATCGACAGCTTCTGGCGTAGTTCGCGATCGAGCGCCTTTTCGGTGCGGCAGATTAACACCTGCGGTTGCAAACCAATCTCGCGCAGTTTCGCGACGCTCTGTTGGGTCGGCTTCGTCTTCAGCTCAGCCGCCGCTTTAATGTAGGGGACAAGCGTGACATGCATGTTCACGACATTTTCGGGACCGACTTCCAGAATGAATTGCCGGATAGCTTCCAAGAATGGCAGACCTTCGATGTCGCCAGTCGTCCCGCCGATCTCCGTGATGACCACGTCGTATTTTGATTCGTCGGAAACTTCACGGATTCGGTCTTTGATTACATCGGTAACGTGCGGAATCACCTGGACAGTCTTGCCGAGATAATCGCCGCGCCGCTCTTTCAAGATGACCGACTCGTAAACTTGGCCGCTGGTCAGATTATTGTTACGCGAGAGAACGCAATTGGTGAAGCGCTCATAATGTCCGAGATCGAGATCAGTCTCGGCACCGTCGTTGAGCACGTATACCTCGCCATGCTGAAACGGATTCATGGTTCCCGGATCTACATTGAGATAGGGGTCGAATTTTTGGAGAACAACGCGCAGACCGCGGGCTTCGAGAAGTGTGCCGAGCGACGCTGCAGCGAGGCCTTTGCCTAACGAACTGACCACTCCGCCCGTGACAAAGATATATTTCATCGAGACTATCTCCGTTTGGCGCGAGCCAGCATTCGCTCGAGCGCTCTTGCGTCTGCCAGCGTGTCTACGCCAGGCGATCCATGTTTTGTGAGAAGCACATGAACCTTTACACCATTTTCAAGCGCACGCAATTGCTCGAGCGACTCTGCCCGCTCCAACGGTGTCGGTTTCCATCGCACAAAATCGAGCAACGCTTTTCGCCGAAAGCCGTAGATCCCCTGATGCCGCAAATATCTGATGGGAGCCGAGCGATTACGGGGGAAGGGGATCGCGTATCGCGAAAAGTAAAGCGCGTTGCCGTGGAGATCGATGATCACCTTGACCTGATGCGGTGAGGACGCTTCGGCTGCATTAGCGAAGGGATGCGCTGCGGTGACGATGTCGATCTTTGGTTCCGACCGCAGCGTTTCCACAAAACGATTCAGTAGCGCTGGCTCGGTTAGAGGTTCATCCCCCTGAATATTAAGGATGAATTCAAACTGACGGGCTTTGCGCACGACTTCAGCGATCCGGTCAGTGCCACTTTGATGGCTCTTCGAGGTCATGGCGACCTCGGCGCCCCAATCGAAAGCAGCCTTGGCGATGCGCATGTCGTCGGTAGCGATGATTACGGTATCCAGCTTCCTGGCGCGAACGCACCGTTCCCAAACCCGCCGAAGAAGCGGTTTGTTTGCAATGAGATGCAGCGGTTTTCCCGGAAAACGCGTTGAACTCCAACGCGCGGGAATAATTCCAACCGCCCTACTCATTTCTAGCTTCAAGGATGATTTCCGCCGCCGCCGGCAGGTCCTCTGCCACCCAATCCGCGCGACTGCCATCGGTGGCTTTGTCGAACCCGGTCCGGACTCGAATCGCGCGAATGCCCGCGTTGTGGGCGCATTGGGCGTCGATCTCCTTGTCCCCGATCAAAAACGAACGGGAAAGGTCGAGATCAAGCTCGCGCGCTGCCTGAAGGACCATTCCCGGCGCGGGTTTTCGGCATTCTGAACGTTGACCAGGCACATCCGGACAAAAATAGGTTGCATCGATCAAGCCGTTCCCGAGCTGCTTCAGAAGCTCTGCTTCCACCGTGCGATAATCTTGTTCAGTGAAGAATCCCCGACCGATGCCGCTTTGGTTGGTAATGACAATAATTTTGAAGCCGGCGTTGTGGAGCCGGCGCAGCGCGGCCGCGGCGCCATCGAATACGCGAACCTGGTCGGGGCGAGAGCAATAATCGGCATCGTGCATGATGGTTCCGTCGCGATCGACAAAGACCGCGGGCGACTTCGTTCTAATCGAAGTCATGTTCAAAACTAGAAATCAATTCATCGCGTGTGACGGTGGCAGTGCCGAGCTTACCGACGACCACCGCGCTGGCTTGGTTGGCAATCTGCGCAGCTTCCAACGGGGTGGCGTTGCACACTAACGCGAGCGTGAACATCGCGATTGCAGTGTCGCCCGCGCCTGAGACATCGAAAACGTCGCGGGCCCTGGTTGGAATGTGATGGGGATGTTTCCCCTTTTCGAAAAACATAACGCCGTGCTCCCCCAACGTGACCAGAAGATATTGCGTGCCCCATTTTTGCAGGAGCTCTTTTCCGGCTCGGACAAGATCGACGTCCTTCTTTGGCGGCAGGCCGGCGTCACGATTCGGAATGCCGGCCGCGAGGAACGCTTCGGCGCGGTTCGGTTTCACCGCCGTCATTCCACTCCAGTCGATCAAATTGTGTGGATTTGGATCGGCGGTAACGACCTTCTTCACCGCGCGAGCTTCTCGCGCAATCGGTCCGATCAGGTCGCGCGCCAGAAAGCCCTTGCCGTAATCTTCGAAGATGATCGCGTCGAGATTGGCCAGCCGTTTCCGGACCGCAGCTACAACGGCGGCAATCTGTTTCGCTGAAGGCGCAGTGACTTTTTCGCGATCAACCCGAACCACCTGTTGATGCCGGGCGATGATCCGAGTCTTGACGATGGTCCGAAAGTCTTCGTCTTCGACCGTGTCCGAGATGTCGATCTTGCGCTGTGCCAAGAGGTCGCGGAGCTGTTGGCCGCTGCGGTCCTTTCCGACCAAACCGATGACTGCAACCTTGTCGACGAATTCGCGAAGATTGCGTGCGACGTTAGCAGCGCCACCTGGGAAAAAGCTTTCTCCCGTGACTTCGACTACCGGGACCGGCGCTTCCGGCGAGATTCGGCCCACTTTGCCCCAGACGAACTCATCAAGCATCAGATCGCCGATGACCAGGATACGCTTGGACCCGGCACGGTCGATGATTTGCCGAAGCCTTTTTAAGTCCATAGGACCGAGAAGGGGCGATTTCGCGGGGATACGTTTGGGATTGGGTGATTCAAAATTGTTAGGCGCGGAGATTTGTGTGGGAGCGAGGTTCTGCTTACAATGGCTTCATTAATCCTGAATACGAAGCCGAAATCAACAGTCGAAGCTGCCGATGATAGCCTTTTCTAGAACCCTGAAAGTCAGCGCAAGCGTATTGCTCGGGGCCACGCTTTGCGCTCATGCCGCGCAGGCCCCGCAACGAATCGACGTCAAACAGATGTCAAAAAAGGTCGAGAACGTGGTGGTACCATTGCCGAACGAAATCTTCGGCGCGCTCAACAAACTCGGCTCGGTCAATTGGCGCGAATACGTTCGCACCGAAAAGAGCAGCAACTTCACTGAACGGCCGCGGATTGCGCTGCTCCTGGGCACCGTCATCGCTGACGGCTTTATTGCTGTTCAGGCAGAAGACGCGCCGGCAGTGAAAGAGATCGGCCAGCGCGTTTTGAACTTGTCAAAAGGCATCGGCGTCGGCAACTCAATCACGCCCCACGCGAAGGCGATCACGGAAGCAGCCGACAAACGTAAGTGGGAGGAAGTTCGCCAGGAGCTCGATCGAACCCAAAGCAGCGTGCAGGCGGCGATGAACGAAGTTCACGATGAAAAATTATCTCAGCTGGTGAGCCTTGGCGGCTGGTTGCGCGGCACCCAAGTCTTGACGTCCGTGGTCACGAAGCATTTTTCGAACGATGGCGCAGAGCTCCTTCATCAGCCGGATTTGCTCGTTCATTTTCAAACTCAGCTTCAAGGCATGCCGGAATTTAATTTGCCGATCATTCGCGATATTCAGAGCGGGCTGGGGCAGGTCAAACCGCTGGTCGATGTCGGTGCCACGCGCATCTCGGCCGAATCGGTGCGCAAGATCAACGAGATCACGACACGACTGGATAATGGGATCGTGACAAGAGAATGAGGGCCCTGCGATGAACGGCATTACAAAACTCAGTTTGCGAGTGAGTCTGCTGATCATTGTCTCTTTTGTGCTACCGAGTGGCGTAGCCGGCTCGGTTGATGACGCACAATCGTTCGCTCTCCAGGCCGCTGAGCCGTATGTGAAGGAAGGGTTTCAAGTGCGCGAGGATTACTGGGGCGGCGATCTCGGTTCCGGCGAGAAAAAAGCGGTCCGGCAGCAATTGTTCAAAGGCAACGAATATTGGTTTTGGTTAGGAACCGAAGTGGAACGCGCGAAGGTTTCTGTGCACATTTACGACTCGGAAGGAAAACTTGCGGAGCAGCCCGACAGTTGGGAGAAAGGCCATTTCGCGGCCGCGCACGTGATCCCGAAGGCCACCAGCAGCTATTTCATCATCGTGGCGGTTGAAGAATCACCCGAGGAACGCACGCATTGGGCGCTGGTCTACGGGTTCCGTTAATTTCTGATGTCGATGTTAGGAGTTGTCGATCTTTGATGACCGAAACTCGCACTCTGCATTTCGATAACGCGCGCCAGCTGCAATCGCTTTACGCGAACGATCTTCAGCTCTTGAAGCGCATGGAAGATTCGCTCGGCGTAAAGGTAACCACTCGCGAAGGCTGGGTGAAACTCGAAGGCGAACCGGAAAAGATCGACAAAGCGCAGCGCGTGTTTAATCAGCTCGAGGCGGCGCAGAAAAAGGGTGTACCAATTCAAAAGCACGAATTCCAATATGCACTCAACTCCGTCGCCGAATCGCGCGACGACAATTTGACCGATGCCGTGTCGATGAAAATCACGACGTCGCCGCGCAAACCGCCGATCGTCGCGCGCTCGATTGGGCAACGCAATTATGTCGAAGCCATCGACAAACACGACATTGTTTTTGGAATTGGACCCGCCGGCACCGGCAAAACCTATTTGGCCGTCGCGATGGCCGTGGCCGCGCTTAAGAAAGATCAGGTCAGTCGAATTATTTTAACCCGGCCGGCGGTCGAAGCCGGCGAAGCACTCGGGTTTTTGCCGGGCGAGCTTGAACAAAAGATCGCGCCTTATCTGCGGCCGCTCTATGACGCCCTTCGCGACATGCTCGAGCCGGAAGAGATCGAGCGCTCGATCTCGCGGCAGACGATCGAGGTCGCGCCCCTGGCTTACATGCGTGGCCGGACGTTGAACAACGCGTTTGTGATTTTGGACGAAGCGCAAAACACCACCACCGAGCAAATGTTCATGCTGCTCACCCGCATCGGACCGCATTCCAAGTGCGTCATCACGGGTGACGTGACCCAGATCGATTTGCCCGCGAACAAGCGCTCCGGAGTGGTCGAAGCGTTACAGGCCTTGAAAACCATTCCCGGGATCTCGATCGTTTATCTTAACGAGCGGGACGTGGTACGGCACGAGCTTGTTCGTTCTATCATCACTGCTTACCAACAGCACCGTTCGCCCGCGCCATCATCGCGCAAATAAGTTATGTTCGATTTCTTAAGACGCCGCCGCCTACTTCGCCGCGGTCTGGCTTCCAAAAAACAGCGACGCCGGCGGACTCGCAACGAGCTCCTCCACAGCCTCGAGCACGCGCACCTCGTTAGAGTCGTTATCCTCGCGGCTTTCATCGGCGGACTCGCCTTCCTGATTTTCAGCGGCGAACAATCAGAGCCGACCAAGAGCTTCGTGATCGCGCTCTTGTTCTTCGCCGCCGCGATCGCTGCGCTGTGGATCAACGATCCCAAAACGTTTGCCCAAAACTCGCGCGTCTTCCTCATTTTCGGAACGATTTTTATCCAGCTGGTGGCCATCAAAGCGGTGCTGATGGTTTGCAGTCACGGAACGTTCAAGTTTCTCACCCCGGAAATGGGCTGGTTGATCGCCCCCTACGCGTTCGCGCCCCTGGTGCTCAGTGTTTTGCTTGGCCGCAATCATGGCCTTTACGCCGCATCCTTTGTCAGCTTCTGGAGCAGCGTCCTTTTCGCCAAGGTCGACGCGCCGCTTCTGGTCATCAGTTTGATCAGCGGATTCACTGCAGTTTATCTCACCCTTCAAGTCCGCCGCCGCAGTCGATTGATTCGTGCCGGGCTCGGCGTCGGCGTGGCGATCTGGCTCTCTTCCCTCAGCTTCGGATTGATCACGATCACTTTCTTCCCCGTGATGGACAACAATTGGGGAATGATCGGCCTGCAGAGCGCCCTCGCGCTCGGCAACGGCATCGTCACTGCAATGTTGGTCGGAGGCGCATTGCCTCTTCTCGAACATTTGTTCCATATCACGACTGACATTTCCTGGCTGGAGCTTTCAGATTTGAATCACCCGGTCTTGCGTCGGATGACGATCGAAGCGCCGGGGACTTATCACCACAGCTTGGTAGTGGCGAATTTGGCCGAAGCGGCGGCCGAGAAAATTGGCGCCAACCACACGCTCTGCCGCGTCTGTTCGTATTTCCACGACGTCGGCAAATTGGTGAAGCCCGAATATTTCACCGAGAACATGAGTTTTGAGCGTAATCCGCACGACGATCTTGCCCCGAGCATGAGCGCGCTTATCATCATCGCGCACGTGAAAGAAGGCGTCGACCTCGCGCTCAAACACGGCCTCAACAAGCAAATCATCGACGTCATCCAGGAGCATCACGGCACCTCCCTCGTCTATTATTTTTACCAGCGCGCGCTCCAGCAGCAGCAAGACGCCCGGGCCGGCGGGAAAATCATGAACATTCGCGAGGAAGACATTCCCGAGGTGCAGGAAGAAAGTTTCCGTTATCGCGGGCCGAAACCGCAGACCAAGGAGAGCGCGATCGTCAGCCTGGCCGACATCGTGGAAAGCGCGTCGCGGAGTTTGGAAAAACCCACGCCGCAAAAAATCGAACAACTGGTCAACGAATTGATCGAGGAACGAATCGCCGACGGCCAGCTCGACGAATGCGATCTCACTCTGGGAGAAATGCGCGTCATCGCCGAGCGGTTCCGGTTTACACTCATGACCATGCTCCACACCCGCATCGCCTATCCGAAAGGCGAATCCAAATTCACGCCAACGAGTGACGAAGACCGTCAGCGAATGCGTCCTGACGTCATGGCGTCTCTGCGCAAACCGGCCAGCGCGCCGCCAGTGTCGGCAGCATAGTGCCGCAAAATCCGAAAC
>CAZFZG010000005.1:0-10569 GCA_964523205.1 uncultured Chthoniobacteraceae bacterium
GCGCACCCATTGCGCGAGCTCGCGCGCCCAGTAGGTGACGATGATGTCGGCGCCGGCGCGTTTGAGCGAGGTCATGATCTCCATCACGGCGGCTCGCTCGTCGACGATTCCCTTTTCGGCAGCGGCCTTGATCGTCGCGAACTCGCCGCTGACATGATAAACCGCCATCGGCTTGCGAAAGCGTTCCCGCGCGCGCCAGAGGATGTCGAGGTAGGGCAACGCTGGTTTCACCATGATGATGTCGGCGCCTTCTTCGATATCTAGCGCGATCTCCCGCAACGCTTCGTCGGCATTGGCGGTGTCCATTTGATAGGAACGGCGATCGCCAAATTGGGGCGGACTTTCGGCGGCGTCGCGAAACGGTCCGTAAAAAACCGACGCGAACTTGGCGGCGTAACTCATGATCCCGGTGTCGGTCAAACCACTGACGTCGAGCGCTTCCCGGATCGCGCCGATGCGGCCGTCCATCATATCGCTTGGTGCGACCATGTCTGCACCGGCTTGAGCGTGGGAGAGCGCGGTCTTCACCAAGAGCTCGACCGATTCGTCGTTAAGCACATGGAAATGATCGCCGTCGATCCGGGTTACGCCGCAATGGCCGTGGCTCATATATTCGCAAAGACAAACGTCGGTGATTGCGACAATGTCCGGACATTTCTCTTTAGTGGCGCGCAGCGCTTTTTGAATGACGCCGTTCTCGGCATAAGCGCCGCTGGCCTTTTCATCTTTTTTATCAGGGATGCCGAAAAGTAGAACTGCCTGAAGTCCGGCGTCCTGCGCTTTGCGTGCTTCATCGACAACTTCATTGACGGGCAATTGCGAAACGCCGGGCATGCTCGCGATCGGCCGCCGCTTGTCGATCTTTTCGCTGATGAAAAGCGGGAGAATGAAATCGTGGGCTGTGAGATTGGTTTCGCGAACGAGATTTCGCAACGCAGGGGAGCGGCGCAACCGGCGTGGGCGATGGACTAATTTTCGCACGAGCAAAAGAGTACGCAGCAAGGAGCATGGAGCAAAGAGCAGACTTCCGGCGCTCGCACACGGCCGCTACAGTGTTCGGAATGGCTGATTATCTCCTGATCGACATCAGCAACTCGTTTACAAAACTGGCCTTCGCGAGCCGGCGGCGGATTTCGAAGCCGAGCCGGATTCCGACGGAAAAATTCGGCGTCTCATTGCTTCGACAATCGTTGCGAGGTCGAAAGGTCGATCTCGTGGTGGTGAGCTCGGTCGTTCCGAAGAAAAACCATGCGGTCCGCGCGGTGGCAAAAGAAATTTTGTGGGTGACGCCGCAGATTAAGCTCGGAGTCGGGATCGATTATCCAAGTCCGAAAACAATTGGCGCCGACCGATTGGCGAACGCGGCGGCAGTGGCTGAGCTTTACGGCTGTCCGGCGATCGTGGTTGATTTTGGGACAGCAGTGACGTTCGACATCGTTTCGGCGCAACGAAAATACATTGGCGGCGTGATTGCGCCGGGTTTGGAAGCGATGACGAATTTTTTGTATCAACGCACCGCGCTGTTGCCAAAATTGTCGCTAAAAGAGCCGCGCTCGGCCGTTGGAAGATCGACAATGGAAGCGATGCGCTCCGGCGCGGTCATCGGCTATCGCGGGTTGGTGCGAGAGATCATCTCGAAGATCGAGGCGGAACGCTTCGCAGGGAAGAAGGTGTATGTGGTAGCGACGGGGGGTTACGCAGGACTGATCGCGCGGCGGTTGAAGGAGATCGACGGCGTTCACCCCAACCTGACTCTGGAAGGGCTGCGGATCGTGGCCAATTTGAACCCGTAGATCGGCGTGCTTGTTGCTGATTTAGCCTGTGGAGCCGAGGATGCTGCTGGCAGAGTTGACCTGCAAGAATTCCTCGAGGGGGTCTAAAATTTAGGCTTGTCATGATCATCGTTAAAGGGTTTTAATCCAGGGAGGCCATGAAATTCCGGAAAATCGCGGCAGTCGCCGTGCTCGTACTCGGGTCTTTGGCGGCGGACAACGTCGCACCGTCGAAGGCGGAACTGGAAGCAATGTATGACAAAGCGTTTCGCGCTTTCGATTCAAACAATTTCTCGGAGGCGCTGAAGCAGCTCGACGCGATCGACGCGCGTCAACCGGACCTGGCCGAGTCGCAGAATTTGCGCGGCGTGATCATGATGCGGCAGGGGATTTACGACAAAGCCGAAGCTGCCTTGAACGAAGCGTTGCGGATCGATCCGAAATTTTGGAACGCGCGTTTCAATCTGGCCGAGATTCCCTTTTTGAGAAAAGATTGGGCGCAGGCGCGGGAGCGCTTTCAGGGACTGCTTTCCAGCAATGCGTCCGAGCTGCAGGGAGAAGCCACTCAGCTCATTCAATACAAAATCCTCCTGACCTATTTGCTGGAGGGTAAAGAGAACATGGTCGATTCGATTCTGGCCAAGTTCGAGCTTTCGCCAGACACGCCCGCAGTCCATTACGCCAATGCCGCGATTGCGCTTCAGCAGAAGAATACAAAGGAAGCGCGGGATTGGATGTCGCAGGCGGAAAAGAATTTCTCACCAGCTCTCAACAAACTCTTCGCCGAGTCGCTTTACGAAGTCGGCTGGTTGCAAAAGACGGCCGGGCAGCAGCGTGCCGCTTTGGAGCTGACCAGCGCGGCCGACCGCACCGCCAAAACGAAAGCCTTTGCGCGTTCGCGTTTCGAACAATCCCGACAGGCCTATCAGCAACGCGATTTCGTTTCGGCTCTTAAATTTGTGAACGATGCCGACGCGGCCGAGCCGAACCAGCCGGCGACGCTGACTTTACGCGGTGAAATTTTGTTGGAGCAAAAGCAATTCGACCAGGCCGAGGCCGAGTTCAAAAAAGCGTTGAAGGTCGATCCGAAATTCCGGCAGGCGCAATTCAATCTGGCACTCGTGCCGTTGAAGAAGAAGGACTACACGGCCGCCCGCGACCGGTTCGAAACTCTTTTGGGCAAGACGCCCGGCGGAGACAAGAGCGAAGCCGCGCAGATCATCAAGTTCAACATCTTTATGACGTTCTTGATGGAAGGCAAAGAAAGCCGCGCCCAGAAGATGATGGAGCAATTCCAGTTCACCGGCGACACGCCTGCTCTTTATTACGCGCAAGCGGCCTGGGAGTTTAAGCACAACAATCCAAACAAGGCGACCGACTGGATCACGTCGGCCAAGAAAATTTATTCGCCGGCGCTTAATCTTGTTTTCGCCGATTCATTTTACGATCTCGGCTGGCTGCAAAGTCCAGCGGTGGCGATGTCCCCGGCGCCGGCGGCCGAAGCCGCGACCGCATTGGCTGAAGCCCAGAGCGAAGCAAGCCCGGCCATAGAACCGAGTCCGATACCGGGTGCTGCCCTTGCCAAGAACAAGGCACCGGCTCCAGCGATTGCTGGAATGGAAGCGACAGCGCCGAAACCGGAAGAGGCAGCCGCCAGCGCTGCGGTGAAGGAGTCGGCGTCGCGGGTGCCGCAAACATTTGCCGCTGGAAGCCCGGCCAAGCCTGAAGAAATACCCACCGCCGCGCTCCCAACGTTTTCACCCGTGGTAGAGACACCGGTTGCCAGCGCAAGCGCGCCGGCTTCAGCTGCACTTGCGAAGGAACAACCCGCGGTTGGGCAACAGGCCAAGACTCAGGAGAAAGCACTAGGCAAGGAAACGGCACCGGTTGCCGCAGCCAAACCTCCGGTGGCGGCGCCAGAAGCATCTGCGCCTGCCACAGTTCTCGCGCCTGCGCGGGTTGGGGAAGCGTCGGGCAAAAGATTCGACGTGCAGAGTTTGTTAGTCGGCGTGTTGGTTTTGGCGGGGCTTGGTTTGCTGGCCTGGGTGATCGTGCCTGAGGTTCGCCGGCG
This sequence comes from uncultured Chthoniobacteraceae bacterium, assembly GCA_964523205.1. Classification (GTDB taxonomy): domain Bacteria; phylum Verrucomicrobiota; class Verrucomicrobiia; order Chthoniobacterales; family UBA10450; genus AV40. The sequence goes on from CAZFZG010000005.1 coordinate 3,844, forward strand.
GGGGATTCATTTGCCGAGTTTCCGCCGAGCCGCGCCCGCGACCGGTCCGCAAGTCGCAGGCATCGGATTTGCAGCAGCTCCGGCAACCAAAGAGTTGAAGGTGATGCCGCGTCTTACTGGTGGCCCGCGACAAATCTCGTTGAAACTAAGGGCGTCGGAGCCGTCCTTGCGCCGCGCAGTCGTGCCGTTGAGCAAACCCGGTCGCATTTTTGGTAACGGAGGCGCCGTGGCGGAGCCTGTTCATGGTAACGGTGAAAGTTACGCCACGCCTGAACCTGCGGAGGAAGCAGAAACATTCGAGTCTGTTGGGCCGGTCATGGAAGAGGGCGTTGGACAAGTGGTCGAGCAAGGCGCGATCCCTGCTGCAAAAGTGACAGAACCTGAGTGGGTCTCGCAGCCAGTGGAAATTCCGCCTTTCGAAGAGCCGCGTCCAGTAGTAAGAGAACCGGAACCAATGGTTGCCGAACCGGAACCAATTTTCATGGAGCCGGAACTGGTAGTCGAGGAGCCTGAGCCAATCACGCCGCCAGAACCAATTTTTGCCGAGATGCTTCAGCCCGAAGCGGTGGTCGAACCTGAACCGGTTGCCGCGCCTGAGCCCGAACCAGTCTTCAGTGAGATGGCAAGCGTAGCCGAATCGGAGATGGAACCTGTCGGCCAGGGTCAACCGATTCCTCAGTTGACGCCTGTCGATGAACCGTCGATCATTGAGGTCACTGAACCGGAACCGGCCATAGTTGAAGCGCTTCGTCAACCTAGCGAACCGCTGATTTCGCCGGTCATAGAATCACCAGTTTACGAACCAACAACACCAGTAATCATGCCTGAACCGATCCAAATACCAACCGCTCCAGCACGAGGTGGCGCACCTGCGCCCGCCGGCGCCATGCAAACCGCCGTGCAACTCACCTTCGCTTTCGAAATTGCATCGATGCAGTTGACGCCCACCTTCAAGATGGGCGCGCTCCAATTGCGACCCGCCTCCAAGATCGTGACCATGCGCTTGGCCGGCTCGTCACCGCAGCCGGCGATGAACCTGCAGGTCACGTTCGAGATGTCGAGAATCCAGCCGGCCGGCGGCACACTTGGCAGCGTTCGCCTGATGCCGTCGCAACAGCAACGTCCGTCGGTTGTCGGCTCGCCGTCGTTCACCGTCGGAGGCTTGCATTTGGTTTCGGATTTTGCAGCGGCGCCATTGCAGCTAACGCCGTCCCAACAGGGCCAGGCCGCCGTTCACGTCGTTGCTCCGTTCCAAATCGCAACGGTCGAATTTTCACCGTCATTCGAAATATCCTCGATCGTGCTCAATTCGAATTCGAAGCAGGTGTCGGTGCAACTGCCGAGCGCCGGGGGAGCGGCGGTTGAAGGCGCTCCGGTGTTCGAGATTTCGAATTTGCAGCTGACCGGCAGCGGCGAGATCGGGATGATGCAGCTGAATCTGCTCGGCCACGGTCCGAAGCGCGCGGCCTGATCCGTCACAAGATTGACATTTTCGACAGAGCGACTCGCGAGAGTCGCTCTGTTTGTGTACAGCCGACTACTTTCCTTTGGCGAAAGCGCTCCGATTTAGCGATCGCAGCTCTTTGGGCAAGAACTCGCCGTCCCGGCGGACCAATTTTCCGTCGAAATAGATTTCGCCGCCACCATAATTCTTGCGCTGGATGTTGACCATGTCCCAATGCACCTGACTGCGGTTGCCGTTGTCGGCTTCCTCATAAGCCTGGCCCGGGGTGAAATGGAACGAGCCGGCGATTTTTTCGTCGAACAGGATGTCACGCATCGGTTCAAGAACATGCGGATTAAAACCAAGTGAGAACTCACCAACATAACGAGCTCCGGCATCGGAATTGAGGATCTTGTTCAGTTTGTCGGTCTGGTTACTCGTCGCCTTGACGATTTTGCCCTTTCGAAAATCGAGACGGATCCCGTCGAAGGCGATGCTCTGGTAGATGGTCGGCGCATTGAAAGTGACGTGTCCTTCCACGGAATTTTTAACCGGCGCGGTGAAGACCTCTCCATCCGGAATGTTCCGGTCGCCGCCACAGATGATTGCCGGAATTCCTTTGATGCTGAATCGCAGACTAGTTCCAGGCCCCTTGATCTGAACGCGATCGGTCGACTCCATGAGTTGTTTCAAGGCTTTCATTCCCGGCTGGAGTTTCTCGTAATCGAGCGTGCAGACCTCGAAGTAGAAATCCTCAAATGCTTCTGTGCTCATTCCCGCTTGTTGCGCCATCGAGGGTGTCGGCCAACGCAGCACGCACCATTTCGTTTTTTTGACCCTCTGGTCCTGGACCGGCTTCATTTTCTTGGCGACGAGCTGCATCTTCGAGACGGGCACGTCAGCAAGTTCGGTGATGTTATTGCTTCCGCGCAGGGCGATATAGGCGTGCATTTTTTTCATGCGGGCCAGTTCATGCGCCGCGGCAAAGGTCAATTGTCGATCTGATGCTTCCATTGCCAGCTCGCGACTGATGCGATTGCGCTGCACTTGAACGAATGGGGTAGCGCCAGCCTTGCGGGCAGCCCGGATCAGCGCCACGACCATTTCGTCCGGAACGTCGAACGCCTCAATCAACAGGTTCTCGTTCCGTTTGAGTCTGGTCGAATACTCGACGAGGAGCTCGGCCAACTTATCGAAGCGCGGGTCGTGCATAGGACGCTACAATTCCATTGAGTCTGCGGGACGCAACCTGTCCCAGGAATGCAATCAGGCGGTGCGGCGGAATCTCGCCGCAAATGCGCCATCAAAATTTTCGCGGAATGGAAGGGAACGGCGTTCTTCTTCCAACTGCAAGATCGATGTTCTTTCGAGCAAATATCGGACGACATCCTCGTTTTCTTCGCGCTCGAGACTGCAGGTACTGTAAACGAGAATTCCATTTGGCTTTAGCAACGGCAGGACGGTGTGAACAATTTCAATTTGACGCGCCCGCATTCGCTCGAACTCTCCCGGCTTCAAACGCCATCGAACATCGACACGGCGTCGCATTACACCGGTGTTGGTGCAAGGTGCGTCGACCAAGATTCGATCAAACGGTGCTTCGGCGCGAATGGCTTTCGGGATTTGTTCGTTTGCCCAATCATGACGAACGACTTTTCCAATTGCGATGCCCAGGCGCTTGAGATTCTCTTCGAGAACGCGCAATCGGTCCGGGTCGCGGTCGCAGGCCACAATCAAGCCGTTGTTCTCCATCAATTCGGCTAGGTAGCCGGTTTTCCCGCCGGGCGCCGCGCACGCGTCCAGAATTTTCTCGCCGGGTTTTGGGTCTAACAACACACAGGCAATCGCCGTACTGGGATCTTGGACGTAGCAAAGGCCCGCATCGATTGCCTCAGAAGGAAAGGTTGGCGCATAAACGAAATTCTCTCGATTCGGCAGAAGGAAGCTGCCACGGGGATAATTCGAAAAGAAGTTCGTGACTGGACTCTTAAGGAGATTTACTCGGGCATAAAGCGGCGGCGGTCGGTTGTTCCAACAGCACAGCTCAACTGTACTTTCCGTGCCGAAATCTTTTTTCCACCGTTCAGTTAAGAATTCGGGATGAGACCATTGAATGTGTAATGGCTGCAGACTCGCTCGCTCATGAAGTTCTCTACGTTTGCGCACGCCACCCCGCAGGATCGCGTTTACGATTGGGCGCTTCCTTTTGGAAGCGATCTCGACTGTTTCGTAAACGGCGGCATGTTCGGGCGTCTGGGCGAGCAAAAGTTGATAAAGACCGAGACGCAATAGATCACGAAGATCGACATCCACCCGGGTCGATCGAAGGCGGCCGATCCAAAAGTCGAGCAAAGTAAGATTTCGGAGAACGCCATAGAAAAGCTCGACGGCGAAGGCGCGATCGGCCGATTGAAGGGCAGCGCTCGACAACAAGCGGGAAATGATGGTATCGGCGAATTCCGTTTTCTTCCGCCATGTCTTCAGCGCGGCGAGGGCAACTCGGCGAGCTGAAGTTTGCGTCACCAAGGTTAGCGCGGGATGACGCTGGCGCGGCCGATCGAATGATAGTGAAACCCAAGCTCGCCCATTGTCTCCGGATTCAGCAGATTCCGTCCGTCGAAAACGATCGGCGTGGTCATCCGTTTCTTGACCGCGGCGAAATCAGCATTGGCGAACTCCGGCCATTCGGTGGCGATTACCAGCGCTTCGGCGCCATCAACGGCTTCCAGCGCTGAAGGCGCGAACCCGGCGTCAGCAACTGCTTTCAACTCGCGCGCCTTTTCCATTCCCTTCGGGTCGTAAACGCTGACATGCGCGCCATCGCGCAACATCGCGTCGACTAACTCGATGGCAATGGATGAGCGCACGTCGTCGGTGTCCGGCTTAAAGGTGAGTCCCCAAACCGCAATCTTCTTTTCTCGCAACACCCAAAGCGTGTCGCGGATCAGTTTAAGAAAGCGCTCTTTCTGCGCTTGATTGATCCGCTGCACTTCCTTCAAGAGCCCGAACGGGACGCCGAGCCGGTCGCTGATATGGATGAACGCCGCCACGTCTTTCGGAAAACAGGAACCGCCGTAACCAACTCCGGCGTTAAGGAATTGGCGCCCGATCCGCTGATCCATTCCGATGCCATCGGCAACTTTTTCGACGTCCGCGCCGCTGACCTGGCAGATGGCGGAGATGGCGTTGATGTAAGAGATTTTGAGCGCCAGAAAGGAATTGGCTGCATGCTTGATCAGTTCTGCGCTGTTAATGTCGGTGACAAGAATAGGCGCCATGAAGGGCTCGTAGACCTTCTTCATGAGATCGACGGCGTGCTGGCTTTGCGCGCCAATGACGATGCGATCCGGATGCATCAAATCGTCAATCGCGCAGCCTTCGCGCAAAAATTCGGGGTTGCTGACCACATCAAATTTCGCGCCGCGACGATTGTACCGCTTGATGGTTTCGGCGACGCGCTCCCCGGTCTTAACCGGCACGGTGCTCTTGTCGACAATGACGCGATAATCCTTCAGAACGTCGGCGATCTCGCGGGAAACTTTTTCAATAAAACTAAGATCGACTTCTCCGTTGGGTTGCGGCGGTGTCGGGACAGCGATGAAAACGATTTGGGAATTTTCTACACCTTCGTGCGTGCTGCTGCTGAATCGCAACCGATGAGCGGAGACGTTGCGGTGGATAATTTCTTCGAGGCCCGGCTCATAAATCGGGACGCGGCCAGCCTCAAGGGTCTTGACCTTTTGTTCATCGTTGTCAACGCAAACGACGTTGTGGCCGACGTCCGCAAAACACGCGCCGGTGACAAGACCGACGTATCCAGACCCGATGATTGAAATGTCCATGAATGATTGATTGCTGGCCCGGCTCAACCTAGCACAAAAGCGACTGAGCCTGGCAATTTCGTTGGTGAATTCATTGCCCCTGACTCCCGGGATCAAAATTCAAATCAAAACCAAATTTGGGGAACGCCTTAAGGCTAAACGTTAGCAGCACTCCATATTCCTTTTTGCTACCTGTGTTGTCCCGAACAACGGCGCCGAATGACGCTACCCAGTTGGTCAAATCGCGGTAGATGGCGTAGCGCTGTTCCTGGAAAATCCCAACTGTGCCTTCGTATTGCTCTTGAAACCCGAAGCCCCAGTTGTCGTTCATGCGATAGTAACCGCCGACCACAAAGAGGCTGCTGTGCTCGAAGAACGGATTATCGTTCAAGTAGCGATGGCTGGCACTGATTTGCAGGTTCGCGATGGGTTGTACGGCGATCGTGGTGTTGACTTCAGTAAACCCTGAACTGAATGCGGGAATCTGCGAATCAATTGACAGTGACGCCCACGGCAGGGGAGTAAAGCGCAGTCTGTTGAAGAAGTTTGAGTAAGTCCGGCGGTTATACGGATTGTCGAAGTTTACGTCGAAAAATGTATCTAGCTCAAGCCAGGTCACAGTCAGATCGTCGCGTCGAGTTTCCAAACGATTCCGAACTCCATTGCGCCAGACCGTCCAGCTAGCGATCGAATCGATGGTGGTAAACTGTGGAAAATCGAGCGGGCGTAACTGGGTCGATGGTTCAAATCGATCAAATTGCAAGACTGCAGCGGGATTGATCCCGTTCTCATGGACGTAGGAGAAGTTTGTGTAGGGTTGGATGACGTGAAGTAATCCATCCAATCCAATCGTCCGGTCCGCCACGTCATCCCAGGTCCGGGACAGCTTAAAGGAAGCCTCCACACCTGTGTTGAAAACGGTTCGAACGCCGCTGCCACCATCCACGATAGGATTTGTCGGCGTGGGATCCGGCAGAATAAAATCGGGCACTAACGGATCGTCGCTGGTATCGAACGCGGTTTGTCCAAGGTCGCGAGTTTTATCGTAGTAAGTCGCTCGAAAACCGGCTCGAGGAACAATCGAAAGCCAGCCGAAATAAGTGTTCGGGTAAAGCACCTGGTGAAAGGTGTCGACTCGATTCGCCCCGTAATCTTCGAAACCTGAGCCCTCCGCGAAATTTCGGTGAAGGTTGGCGAAACCACTCTCACCCTCGTAAAAAATTGGGCTGCCAAATAACGCGTGGCGTTTGATGTCGAGCACCACCTCGGGCAGGCGCTCGGTTTGTTCGAAAAAATCGTTTGCCTGAAAACGAGTGATCGCCGTCAGAGTGTAAAATGGGTCGGTCTTGGCGAGAGCGATGACGTTGTCGGGGACCGGGTCGATACGAAATTCACTTTGATAGAAGTCTTGCATCACGAAGGGGTCACTCAACTTCGTAACGTTCGCGATTCCGTAGATGT
>CAZFZG010000005.1:10669-29527 GCA_964523205.1 uncultured Chthoniobacteraceae bacterium
TCTTGCATCACGAAGGGGTCACTCAACTTCGTAACGTTCGCGATTCCGTAGATGTTTTTGGTAAAATTGGTCGTGTCCTGCAAGCTCAGGCGATAGCGATCGGTCGGTACGTCCCCGCGCTTCACCGCGGTCGGGTTGATTTCTGGATTTTGGTCGTCGGCGTAATACGTCTTCAGTTTCAGGTTGCTCGATTTGTCTTTTCCATAATCGATGTCGGAATCAAAGCCCACCGCGAGCCCGCGGCGCCCGCGATAATCCAGCCGAAGCCTTCCTTTGATATCGTCAGTAATCGGAAAGGTAACTTGGGTCAAAAGAGAAGGTCCCCAGGAACTCAGGTCCGCCGGCGCAATTGAAAAACTGAATGCGTCATTCAGAGACTGATACATGTAGGGCCACCAGAACACCGGCACCCTGCCGATATAAAACGTCACGTTTTGAAATACGATGTGGTCGTTCTCGTAAACCCGGACCGTTCGGGCGTGGAGATGGAAATCGGGGCGTGCTGAATCGGCTGTCGTGAAAGTTGCGTCCTCTACATGATAAACGTTGGCGGAGCGTTCGTTCACCTTTTGTCCGCCCAAAAAGTAGGGATGATATTCCGTCCGCATTTGGTTAGTGCGGATCTGCTTCGTGTCGATGTTGTAGACGCCTTCGTCGGCGATGTAGAGGCTCGTATCGCGATAGATTCGGACGCTGCCCCTGACCAGGACTTCGTGGGTTTGCGAATTGTATTGAGCAAAGTCTCCATAAATATCGGTGTCCCCAATATGAATGGCCACGTTGTCGCGGGCGGTGGCAATTCCGTTCTGGTAAGTCGTTTCCCCGCTGGAAGTAATCTCGACCGGTTCGTGATCTGATGTGGCGCGCGCCGCGAGCGCCGAGCCGGCCGCCAAAAATATGAAAAGACCCCCCCAGACCAGCGTTCGCATGGCGGACGCCGAAGGTACTGCACCTAACCCTGGTTGCAAAGGCAAAAGCAGGTCGGACGCGGCCTGCTGATTAGATCGACAACCGCAATCCAGCGGCCTGTTGGTTTAGGCCACAGCTTAGAACGATCGCGGTCGGCCCGATCTCGTCCGTTCCGAAGCGAAGCCGGGCTTCCGCTCCGGCATGCAACATCGGCGGGAGTCGCCTTTCTTCCAGCGCCTTTGCCCCCACCACGACCTGCCAGATGGCGCTTGCGCCGACACTTTCGCCTAACGCAGGCTTTGGGCTGTAAACGACCGCCTTCGGCATCTCTTTCTTGATAGCGGCGCGTTCGGCAAGATCGACAAATGTGCCGTTGGCGCTTGCAATAATGGAAGCGTTCTCGTCACGAAGGTGGTGGAGGATGCGATTGACGATCTCGGCTGCGTTTCGCTGGTGGGAAAAATTTCCGCCAGCGTCGATCAAATCCACTTTCACTTTGCCTTCGCGCGCGAGGAGCAGCGCGCCGGCGCCTTCACTCAGAATGGTGCCGCGTGGCGGATCGCAGAACGTTTCAATTGGCGGCCGCGGTTTGATCAATCGCCATCTTTGATAAGCATCGCAAAGAATCCAATCGGCTTCTTCAGCCCCGACCACCAGGCAAAAGTCGATCGAGCTGTTCTCCAAAAGATCGCTCGCCATTTTGATTGCCAGAATGCCGACCGCGCCATCTCCGACCACGGTGTAGCTCGCGCCATCAATCCCAAGTATCGCAGCGAGATGACTAGCCGGCGCGTTGAAAACTGTTTCCGGAAAAAGCAGCGGACTGGCCGATTGCGTGCCCGACGCCACAATACCGTGATAAAAGCGCTTTGTGTAAATGACGCCGCCATTGGAAGCAGCAAAAACCAAGGCAATTCGTCCCAGGTCGATCTTCGACGTGCTCGATTTGGCTTGCGCGATTGCATCCAGGCCGGCGGCGACGGCAAAGCGCGAAATGGCGCTGACTCGGCGCAGCCGCGGATGCGGCGGCAAGTCGTTGAGGGTTTCGGTCGGAACGAGAAAGCCCGAGTAACCTTTGTTGCCTTCGCCTGAGATTGGTTGAGTGAGTGCGTCGTCGCCGCGCACCAATCGGTTCCAAACTTCGTCGACGCCGCGCCCCAGCGGCGTGATGCAGCTCGCGCCCGCGATGTGCAAGCTCATGCCGGAGCTCTCCGAATCAAGATCGATGCATTTGTGCCGCCGAACCCAAACGAGTTTGAAAGAGCGATGTCGATCTTTGCTTCGAGAGATTGGTTCGCAACAATGTCGAGATCGAGATTCGGATCGGGATTGCGAAAATTAATGTTGGGCGGCAGAAACTGCCCTTGCAACGCCAACAGACAGACTAGAGCTTCGATTGCGCCCGCCGCACCTAACGAGTGCCCGATCATGCCTTTGGTCGAACTGACCGGAACGCGTTTGAACAACTCTGCGATCGCCTTGCCTTCGGCCGCGTCATTGAATGGAGTCGCGGTGCCGTGAGCATTGATGTAATTCACGTCTTGTGGTGAGCAGTCCGCGCTTTGCAAAGCTTGTTCCATTGCTCGTCGAGGTCCGCTTCCGGATGGATCGGGCTGAGTGAGATGATGATTATCGGTTGAGATTCCATACCCGATGATCTCGCCTAGAATCTTTGCCCCGCGGGTGCGCGCTGCTTCTAGATTTTCCAAAGCCAGAACCGCGGCGCCTTCGCCTAGCACCATTCCCGAACGGTCGCGATCGAACGGCCGGCATTTCTCCGGCGTTGCCGCTTGCAGCGAATCGAACCCGACGAATACGAGCTCGGAGAGCGCATCGTACCCGCCGGTCAACACGCGCCGGTACTTCCGTGATCGGATGCATTCAAAGGCGTGGCCGATTGCATTCGTTCCCGATGCGCAGGCGTTGGCGATGACGCGACAGGGCGTGGAAATCCCGAACGCGTCCAGCCCATCAAGCACTGGTTTTTGCGGCGGATAATTGGAGACCCACTCCGGCGCTCGACGCAGGTCTCGACGTCGATGTAGAGCACGGTAATAATCTTCGCCAAACGACATCCCGCCGCTGGTCGTGCCGATCACGGTCAGCTCGGGTCTGAATGCGGAGTCCAGGCCGACCATTTCCTCGAGAGCTGTGATCATCATGTGGGAAGCGCGGTGGAGACGAGCGTTTTTCCGGCCATTCCGACGTTGCTTCAGGAGGGGTTGGTCGGGGATCTGGGCGGCGGTCTTACAACGACAATTGGCAACGTCGAAGCGAGTGACCGGGGTGACGCAATCGGTGGCATTACGCAGGGAGCCTAGGGTGTCTTTCAAGCCGAACCCGAGGGGGCTGACCACCCCGGCCGCGACAATTGCAACCCTCGGGGGAGCACTTGTTCCGTTCAAAACGTTAAATCTAGACACTTCAACCGCCAATCCCCCGCGATTTTGGTTGCTTTCCAAACCGAAGCATTCTACACAATGACCCCGAAAGGAGAAAACAGCAGCTCGGAAGTCCGCCGATTGTCAGTTGAAACTCATTCAGCGGCGATTTGATATTCAAAAGCGGGAAAGATGTCCTGGCGGCGTTTTCCAGATTAGATTCAATGGCAACCAAATTATACGTGGGAAATCTCCCATTTAATACCACCGAAAACGAGCTGCAGGAGCTTTTTTCGCAAGCTGGCGCGGTCCAGGAAGTCATGCTGATGCAGGACAAATTTACCGGCAAATCGCGCGGCTTCGCCTTTGTCACGATGGGCTCCGACGCAGACGCGCAAAAGGCAATCGCGGAAATTAACGGTAAGACCCTCGAAGGACGGGCTCTCACTGTTAATGAGGCGCGCCCGCGCGAACCGCGTCCACCGGGTGGCGGCGGCTACGGCGGGGATCGACGCCGCGAGGGCGGTGGACAGCGTCGGGGACGCTAAACAGCTTCACAACCCAATTTTGGGAAAAGCGGTCAGTACCTGGCCGCTTTTCTTTTTCTTTTACGGCTGAGTCGACTTCCACCAGCGAAGTACTCCGGAACAATAACGCTACTTGAGTCGCGCAGGAGCCGCCGCTGAGCCGCGTCAGGGCGGAAGCCTATTACGCGGGAAAGTGGGCAGGGCTGGATTCGAACCAGCGAAGGCGTAAAGCCAGCAGATTTACAGTCTGCCCCGTTTGGCCACTTCGGTACCTACCCTCGACGGTCGCGGAGTCTTGATTTCTAACCGAAAAAGTCCGCGATGCAATTTACAACGTAACCTTGGGCTTCGCGTGAGATCTCAGGATAGATCGGCAACGCCAGATTTTCACGCGCGGCCCGCTCGGCCTCTGGAAAGTCGCCCTTTTTGTACCCAAGATATTCAAAGCACGGCTGCTCGTGCAGGGCGAGCGGGTAGTAAATCGCCGTTTCAATTTCGCGGTCAGCGAGGTGTTGTCGCAGTTCATCGCGCGGGGCCAAGCGGGTGACATACTGGTGGTAAATGTGACGGTTGGTGAGGCTGCTAGCGGCATATGGTTCGACCGGCAACCTGATTTTCTGCTGCAACCCAGCGGCTTGGAATTCGGTTGTGTAGAACTTTGCCGCTTCCCGACGGGCAGCCGACCAACCGTCAAGATGCGGCAATTTGACCTTCAGGATCGCGGCTTGCAGCTCATCGAGGCGAAAATTTCCGCCAATGAATTGATGCTGATAGCGCGCTTCCATTCCGTGCTGCCGGCAAACCTGCATCCGTTCGGCAAATTGTTCGTTCCGGCAAATCACCAGGCCGGCATCACCGGCGGCGCCGAGGTTTTTCGACGGATAAAAACTGAAACAACCAACGTCACCCATGGTTCCGGCTTTGGCGGGTCCGTTCTGCAGCAGAAATTCAGCGCCGATCGCCTGGGCCGCATCTTCGACTAAAGTCAAATTGTGCTCCCGAGCGACGGCGAGCATTTCGTTCATGTCGCAGCACAGTCCAAAAAGATGAACGGGCACGAGGGCGACGACGGTTTGCCGGTTCTCGTTAACCAATTTTCCTTCGATCTGGCGGCAATGCTTTTCGATGTAACGCCGCAAGGCTGGGGCGGAAATGTTGTAAGTCTCCGGATCGATGTCGATGAAGACGGGCGTGGCCCCGACGCGCGCGATGCAGCCTCCAGTCGCAAAAAATGAATAAGCGCTGGTAATAACGGCGTCCCCGAGTCCGATCTCGAGAGCCATAAATACTGCCAGGAGCGCATCGGTCCCGGACGAAACGCCAATAGCGTGTGGCGAGCCGCAGTATTCCGCGGCGGCTTTCTCGAACTCGGCAAGCTTTGGTCCAAGAATAAATCGCTGACTGGCCAGTACTTCGTCAGTCGCCGCCCGGATTTCGCCCGAAAGCTTGCGATACTGTTCGCTCAAGTCCAACAGCGGAACGCGCATTGCCGATTACCTTGTCAGGTCCGCCGGGCCGATCAATCCGAACTTTGCTGGTCATCCAGGCTGATTGACCGACAACTGCGGCTCAGTTAGGCTTGCCGGCATGTCTCTCTTGCGCGGACTTTTTTGGGTCATTCTCTTCGTCTTTTTCACGTTTTGCTTTGTCGTCCTTTTCGAATACGGCACCAAAGACTTTACCACCGGGTTTCAGACGGAATTCAATCGGGTGAAGACATTCGTGATGAAGCAGGTCGGCAAAGGGCCGAAGGAAGAGAAGCCGAAGAAATAGCCGGCTTATTCGACGAACTCGATTTGTGCCGTCCTCCCGATGTAACCGGCGCGCTCAGCGTCGCCTAGAAATTTGCGGATCGCCGACCGGCCTTTCTCGCCGTAATTGCGGGTAAAATCATTCACATACATGCCGATAAATTTGTCGGCGAGTCGCTGGCCCATATCGCGGGCATAAGCCATCGAGTGTTCGACAGCTTCCTTGCGATGCTCGAGCCCGAAATCGATGCTCTCACGCATGATTTCGAGAAGATCGTGCCGGACATCCGCCGGAATGTCTTTCCGAATCACGTTCCCGCCGAGCGGCAACGGCAGATTCGTTTCCCGCTTCCACCATTGGCCAAGATCGACAATCTTCTCGAAGCCCGCTTTTTTGTAGGTGAGCTGGCCCTCGTGGATGATCAGGCCGGCGCCGATGTCCCCGCGATTCATGGCTTCGAAGATCTGGTCGAATGGAACGACGGCGAATTTAAAATCCCCGAGATAAAGCTGCAGCGCCAAAAACGCGCTCGTCATCTTTCCCGGCACGGCAATGGTCCGATCACGCATCCAAGTTCGGATTTCGCCCCGCCTGGGCGGGGTCGGATTTCGGATTTTGCTGATAACAATCGGCCCGTAGCCGTCGCCCATGCTCGCGCCGCACGGAAGCAGCGCGTATTTGTCGGCGACGTAAGCGTAAGCGTGAATCGAAATGGCAGAAATGTGCAGTTCGCCGCGGGTGGCGCGTTCGTTCAGAGTCTGAATATCTTCCAATCGATGCTCAAAGCGGTATCCGCGTAGATCGATCTTGTTCTTCGCAATCGCATAAAACATGAACGCGTCGTCCGGATCGGGAGAATGTCCGAGGGTGAAGATTTCAGGCGCCCGCCACATTGCCGCACGCTAGCCGCCGAGATGATTGGCGCAAGATCCTCCAACTCTCATTGCTATTTGCGTTGGCAATGAGCTTCCGATAGCCTCAAACCCATGGCGAAGTCGGGACTTGGCAAAGGACTGGGCGCCCTTATTGGATCGCGGCCGGCGCCGGACCGGGAAGATGTCGATGTTGGGGAGAAGGTCCACAGAGTCCGGCTGACTAGCGTCGTTCCCAGTCCGTTGCAACCGCGAAAGAATTTTTCACCGGAAGCGTTGCAGGAATTAATCGATTCGATTCGGCAACATGGAATCATTCAGCCGCTCATCGTGCGACGGTTGAACGGCGGTACGCACGAATTGATCGCGGGAGAACGGCGCTGGCGCGCGGCGCAGGAAGTCGGACTTGCTGAAGTTCCAGTGATAATTCGGACCGCCAGCGATTCGGAGGTGCTCGAGCTCTCGCTCATCGAGAACCTTCAGCGGACCGATCTGAATCCGATTGAGGAGGCGCAAGGCTACGCTCGCTTGCGGGATGAATTTGGAATGAAGCAAGAGGAAATCGCGCTGAAAGTTGGCCGGAGCCGCGCCGCGATTGCAAACGCGCTTCGCTTGCTTGATTTGCACCCGCAGATTCAAACCTGGGTTGCGCAGGATGTGGTCTCGGTTGGGCACGCGAAAGTGTTGCTGGGAGTCAAAGCCCTCGAGGAACAGCTGCGGCTGACTGAAACGATTGTACGTCGCAAGGCTAGCGTGCGCCAGACCGAGCGTCTGGTCGCCCGATTCCTTGGAGGCTGGAAAAGGCGCCGCCGGACACAAGTCGTCGTGAGCTCGGCGGCAATCGGCGATTTACAGGATCAGCTGCGTGGGCATTTCGGCACAAACGTCACCATCCATCACACTCCAAAACGTGGCCGGATCGAAATCGAATATTACGGCGACGACGATCTTCAGCGCATTTTGAATATTGTTGGCTTGAATTCCAGCGAGCGCTGATCGAATTACCAATGTCGTTTCCGTTGCGGCGAGCGAGTTCGGCTTTGATTTGTCTTCTGCTCGTCAATTCCTGCGCCAAAGCTCCCGCGAGAAAGATCTGGATCGAGTTTTCCGGCGAGAAAGCTCTGACCCACGTCCAGGCCTTGATAGACATCGGACCGCGGCCGCCGGGCTCGGATGCGATCGTCCGAGCGCGTGCCTACATTGAAGAGCAACTGGAGTCGTACGGGTGGACGGTTTCGGAACAGGCTTTTGCTGACCAGACTCCTCGCGGTGCAGGAAAGTTTGTGAATCTAATCGCCCGGTTCGGCAACGCGACGAAACCATCCTTTCTGCTCTGCTCGCATTACGATACAAAAATCTTCGACACGTTTCTCTTTGTTGGCGCGAACGATGGCGGCTCGAGCACCGGGTTGCTTCTGGAAATGGCGCGAGTATTGGCGCTCGAACCGAAGCTGGCCGGAAAAATCGAACTTGTTTTTTTCGATGGCGAGGAAGCTGTCGAGAGTTTCAGCGAGACCGATGGGATCTACGGAAGCCGTCATTTCGCGCAGGAGTTATCGCAGACCGGTTCGGCAACGTCGTTTCGCGGCGGCATTCTATTCGACATGGTTGGTGACCGTTCACTGGACATCACGCTGCCGCCAAATTCTCCGGCAAAGATTACTGCGGACATACTGGCTTCAGCCGACGCGCTGCAACTCCGAAATTATTTCACTTATTTCGACCAGGATATCACTGACGATCATACTCCGTTGAACGCCGTCGGCATTCCGGTCGTCGACGTGATCGATTTTCATTATCCGCCGTGGCACACGGCCGAAGACACGATGGACAAACTCAGTGCGCAAAGTCTACAGATCGTCGGGTCGGTGGCGGTCTACTATCTCTCAAACTTTGCCTTCAAATGAAACGGATCTCGGATTTTGGATTGCGCGAGGTGGCTTTTCGCCGCAGGCTGAATGGGCGGCGATAGCTGCCGAAACGGTCAAGACCTCACATGGCACGTCGAACCAAACGAAACGTTGGAGTGCTCGGACTGGGCATCATTGGCAGCCGGGTCGCGGAGAATCTGCGTGGTCGCGGATTTCATGTGTTTGTCTGGAATCGCAATCCCCGTCCGGTGCCGAATTTTGTCGGGGCGCCAGCCGAGCTCGCTGAGATGTGCGATTACATCCAAATTTTTGTCTCGGACGACGACGCCCTTTTGGATGTGATCCGGCAAATGGCGCCGGCCCTCGGCTCGCGTCACATTGTTATTGCCCATCCTACAGTCGCGCCACATTCGATGCGCACTGCTGCGGATTTGGTAGAGCGGCGAGGGGCACGATTTGTGGAAGCCCCGTTTACCGGCAGCAAAATGGGCGCGGAAAAAGGCGAGCTGGTCTTTTATGTCGCCGGTGACGAAGTCGCATTGCGGGAAGCGCGCCCGATTCTGGAGGCAAGCGCCAAGGAGGTCATCGAGATCGGAGAAATTGGGCAGGCGACGGTGGTGAAGCTGGCCACCAACATCGTGACCGGCGCAAGCGTGCAGGCGTTAGCTGAAGGACTGGCGCTCATCAATCACGTGGGCATTCCTGCGGAAAAATTTGTGGCCGCGCTGCAAAACAACGCCAGTTATTCGAAAACGCTGGCGATGAAGTTGCCGAAGATGATCAAAAATGATTTCGAGCCGCACTTCGCGCTCAAGCACATGCTAAAGGACATGAAGATCGCGAGCCAGCTTGGCTTATCGCATCATCTGGAACTGGCCGTCACAACCGCGGCGCGCGATCGTCTCCTGGAGCAGGAACAGCGCGGTTATACCGAAGAGGATTTCTCTGTCATCGTGCGCAAGTATTTTCCGGAAGTCGCGTTTCCAACAATCGAGCAGGACCTGGAACTGTTTGAGAAGCCGCCGCCCGTCGAGCCGGCAGTGACAATCTCAAGCATGGGCGAAGTGGCCGCTTCAGTGCAACAAGATGTTAATCTCGAGTCGCTACCATTGGAACCTGCACCGCAGCCACCTACCGAACCGGCCACCGAGCATGTCCTACCGGCTCAATCAACTGCTGAGTCGGCCACGCCGCCGGCCACTGAGCCGAGCCAGCCTCAAACGCCAGCGCCGGAAGCCGGGTCTTCTGAACCCGCTGCGGAACCGCAGCCCGAGCAATCCGCGGCCGGCCATTCGCCGATAGACCTTTTGGCCAAGCTACTCCGTGGCGAAAGCGCGAAGCCAGACGGATCCTAGGACGGCGAGCGCTAGCGAATGACGGCGCAAGTTCCAAATTGCGCATTTTTTGATCTTTCCGCACGAGTAAGACTGCGGGTGACCGGAGCGGATCGTGTCCGGTTTCTCAACGGCCAGATCACGAACGACATTCGTAAGGCGACGGAGACGAACGCGGTCGAAGCGTGTGTGTTGAACGCGAAAGGCAAAATGGACGCGCATTTGTTTGTCCACGCGTTGGGCGATTCGTTTCTGATCGACGCCGATCCGGCTCTTCGACTAACTCTCCAGCCCCGGCTCCAGCGCTTCATCATCGCCGACGATGTCGAGATCGAAGACCTGACCGCTCGGATGTCGATTTTCCACATGATGGGCGCGGGCTCACCCCACATTTCGATTCCCGTGAGAGTCATCTCGGCGAATCGTTTCGGAACTTTGGGACAAGACATCTGGTGCGAAGCGAGCCGGCGGGAGGACGTCGCGGCCGAACTGACGAAGAATTTTCGATATTGCGACGGAAATTGCGCGGAGCTCTTGCGAATCGAACAGGGCATCCCCCGCTGGGGCTGCGAATTGACCGGCGAAATTATTCCGGTCGAAGCCAACCTCGAGCAGCGCTGCATCGATTACGAGAAAGGTTGTTACATCGGACAGGAAACGATCTCGCGAATGAAAATGTCTGGGCAACGAAACAAGCAACTCTGCGGACTCGTCTCGTTGACCGGCCCTGCGCTCGCGGCGGGAATGCGCTTGATCGCTGGAGCTGAACGAAAGGATGTCGGGTGGGTAACCAGTGCCACCCGCAGCGGCGACCGCGAGATCGCGCTCGCTTTCATCAAGCGGGGCTTCAATTCAGTTGGAACGAAACTGGACGCCGCGTCGGGCCAAGGCGGACACATTTCCACGCAAGTTGTCGATCTTCCATTTGGACGGTGATCGATCCTTTCGCCAACCGCACCGGCGTAATCCCTTTTGGCCCCGTAATTTGCGTTGATTTTAAGGTTTGCCTTTTGAAGATTGAGGCGTGTAAAGTCACAACCAATCACCGTGCTGTCGCCCATGAATCAACGTTTGCTCGCCGAGATCGGCCGCACTCAGCGGCTGGAAATTATCAATTCACTCAAACGCACCAAAGGAATGTCGGTCAACGAATTGGTCGACAAGATGGGCATGAGCTACATGGGGATCAAACAACATTGCCTGACCCTGCAGCGTGACGGTTATCTTGATACCTGGCGGCGTCCTCAAAAAATGGGACGCCCGGAGATGGTTTACCGTCTCACCCGCCGCAGCCACGATCTCTTCCCGGTCGACAGCAACCTGTTCACGCTGGAGCTATTGAACTCGGCCAATGAAATTTACGGAGCGAACGCTGCGGAAAAGCTCCTTTACAACGTGTTTGAAAAACGGACCGCAGCGTTGGTGATAAAAGTGAAAGGCGACAACGTGGTCGAGCGCGCGAAATGGCTGGCCAAAGTCCGTGATAACGAAGGTTACATGGCGCAATATCTCTCTTCGGAAAAAGACGGCCCCCTGATTCTGGAATTCCATTCGCCGATTCTGAATCTGCTCGAGAAATATCCGATTATCGGCCGGCTCGAGCAGGAAATGTTTGAAGCTGCGCTCGGTACTAAGGTGCGCCGAGAAGAGACCCACACTAGCGGCCTCTACGAGTGCACATTTTATTTCGCCGCGTGATCGAAGTTGTTAGCCACGGCGAATCCGTCCGGTGGCGGATCGATCTTGCGCTGCAAGATTTCTCCTTTCGCACCTGATTAATTTCACGTTGATTCCGGCGATTGGCACGGATTTCTCCGCAAGTGTGTCTAAATCTGAAGCCTCGCGCACAACGGCGGTGCAGATTGAATGATGGGCGGTCGCGCACAAACCGCGCCAACTTTGCGCTGCGCCCAAGACACCCGCGCCTTCGGCCCGTGCCCCTTCCACTAATCTCTAAGAGATATTAGTGTAAGCCCATGGGGCGGGCCTTTCCCAGCGCAGTTATCGAAAATCTGCGGCCGCTGATAGATGGCGGTCGTTATCCGGTAAAACGGATCGTTGGGGACGACCTCGCAGTCGAAGCCGATGTGTTTAAGGACGGTCACGATCTGGTGGCCGCGCTTTTGAAGTGGCGCCGGGTCGGCGAACCGCACTGGTACGAAACGGCGATGGCTTTTGTCGACAACGATCGCTGGCGCGGCGTTTGTTCGTTCTATGACATCGGCGTTTACGAATACACCGTCGAAGCGTGGACAGACAAATTTCGAAGCTGGTGCGATGAATGGACGAAGAAATTTGAAGCCGGAATATCGGA
The DNA here is from genome assembly GCA_964523205.1 of uncultured Chthoniobacteraceae bacterium. Lineage (GTDB taxonomy): Bacteria > Verrucomicrobiota > Verrucomicrobiia > Chthoniobacterales > UBA10450 > AV40. Next base: position 22,630 of record CAZFZG010000005.1, read on the forward strand.
TCTTACCGCAGAAGCTCTGGAAGGCGCGGACCTGATCGAATCGGCGTCGAAACGCGCCCGTGTGGCTGAAGATTCGGCGCGTCTGCAGGAATTGTCTGAATGCATTCGCACCGCGGACAGCGCGCAGATCAATTACATCGTGCGTTCGGGCGAGCTTGAAGTTTTGATGGCGACTTATCCGGATCGTTCGTGGGCGACACAATACTCGCCGCCGCCGCGAGTGATTGTGGAGAGACGCGAAGCGCGAGTCGCGGCTTGGTATGAATTTTTTCCGCGCTCAGCCGAGGGCCACGGCGATCGAGGATCGACACTTCGCGATTGTCTGCCGCGGATCGACGACGCGCGGGCGATGGGTTTCAATACGATTTATTTTCCGCCAATTCATCCGATCGGACACACCAACCGCAAAGGGCGGAATAATTCGGTGACTTCCAAGCCGGGCGATCCTGGCGTGCCTTGGGCGATTGGAAGCGAAGCTGGCGGACATAAGGCCGTCGAGCCGTCACTTGGTAGGCTCGAAGATTTCGACTGGCTCAACGACGAAGTTCGCAAACGCGGCATGGAGATCGCCCTCGATTTTGCGATCAATTGTTCGCCGGATCATCCGTACGTTCGGCAACATCCGGAATGGTTTTATCAGCGTCCCGACGGCTCGATTAAATTCGCAGAAAATCCTCCCAAAAAATACGAGGACATTTTTCCGCTCAATTTCCGCTCTGAAAACTGGCCTGAACTTTGGTCGGAGATGGTGAGCATCGTTCTGTTCTGGGCGACACGCGGAGTGCGCACCTTTCGGGTCGACAATCCCCACACCAAACCGGTCGCTTTTTGGGAATATTTGATCGGACGGGTCCGTGAAAAATATCCGGACACGATTTTTCTGTCCGAAGCCTTCACCCGGCCAAAGATGATGAAAGAGCTGGCGAAGGCCGGGTTCAGTCAAAGTTACACTTATTTTACCTGGCGAAATTCGAAGCAGGAGCTGACCGAATATCTGACCGAACTGACTCAAACCGAAATGCGCGAATATTTTCGCGGCAATTTGTGGCCGAACACGCCGGATATCTTGTCGCCTTATCTTCAGGATGGCGGTCGCCCGGCGTTCATGATTCGCGTCGTGTTGGCCGCCACGCTCTCACCGCTCTACGGGATCTACAGCGGATACGAACTTTGCGAGAACGAAGCCCTGCCGGGCCGCGAGGAGTATGTCGATTCCGAGAAATATCAATTCAAAGCGCGTGATTGGGCCGGGCCGGGCAACATCAAGGATTGGATTGCGCGCTTAAACCGCATTCGACAAGCGAATCGCGCGCTCCAGCTGAAAGATAATCTGCACTTCTATCACGCTGATAACGACGCCATCATCTTTTATGGAAAAATGACCGCCGCGCGGGACAACATTATTTTGGTGGTGGTGAATCTCGACCCGCACAGCAGACAACATTCATTTGTCGATGTTCCGATCGATCAGTTTGGCTCAATGGATGGCGACGTTTATCAAGTGCACGACCTGTTGACCAACGCGCGCTACCTCTGGCGCGGCCGGCGCAATTACGTTGAGCTGGATCCGGAGATTCAGCCCGCGCACGTTTTTCGAGTACGGCGCTGGATTCAGGGCGATCGATTTGCCTAAGCAAGTGTAGCCTGGCCGTGGGCGCATGTGAAACGGCGGATAAGCGCCATGGCTGCAATTTGCATCCCGTCCGGCGGCGTTTATCATTAGAACACTTTTGGCATGAAGATTCTGCTCACGCTGATCGCCTGCGCGGTTGGCACTCCATTGTTTGCACAAACTGTCACGAACACCGCGACGGCCCCGTTAGCCGCGCCGCCGGCTGCTGCAGTTAACGCGACGCCGGCATTAGTTCCGGATATGCCGCATTCCAGAACGATCTTGGATACCTTGATCGCGGGCGGGCCGGTGATGATCGTGCTTTTCGCGCTCTCGGTTTTCTTCGTGATGCTTGTGGTTGTTTATTTGTTGACCATTCGGCGCGGCACGGTGGTTTCGAGCGGCTACATGGCAACGGCCGATGCGCTGCTGCGAAAACGCGATTATCTCGGTTTGCTGGCCGTTTCGAACCGTCACGGCGAAGCAATTGCTCGCGTTGTGCAAAGAATGCTGGATTTCACAACCAAGAATCCGAATGCCGATCTTGCCCAGGTGCGCGAGATCGCGGAGACGGAAGGGACGCGGGTTGCCTCCAGCCTGAACAATCGGGTGACCTATTTGGCCGACATCGGAATGATCGCGCCACTGCTCGGATTGCTCGGGACCGTTCTTGGAATTATTCGCTCGTTCGGCGCGCTTAGCGCGGACCTTGGCACGGCGCGTTATGTTTTGTTGTCGAAAGGGATCAGCGAAGCGCTGGTCAATACCTGCGCCGGTTTGGCCATCGGCATTCCGGCAATGATATTTTATGCTTACTTTCGAGGCAAAGCTCAGAAGCTCATTTCCGAGCTCGAAGCTGCCACGACTCATGTGCTCGCTCTGCTTTCGCTGCAGTACGACAAGCGGGCAGAACCGCGTACACCCGTGCTGATTGAGGACGAACTTTAATTTCGGTTTTCATCGCAGGATCGACATCCAATGAATCTGCGTAGTCACGCCCAGTTCCATCATCCCGGGATTCAGCTCGCACCGTTGGTCGATGTCCTGTTGTTGTTGTTGATTTTCTTTTTGCTGACTTGGAACGCAGCCCGAAATGAGAACGAGCTCGATGTCAAAGTGCCGAAGGCGTCTGCGGCGAAGGAAAAAACCGCGCCCATTGGCGACGTGGTCGTAAATGTAAAAGCTGACGGTAACGTGGTCGTCAATCGGCGAACACTGACCGCGGCCGAGTTGACCGATTTGCTTAAAAGCCTGGTCCAACTGAATTCGGAGCAAGCGGTGATTATCCGCGGCGACGAAGCCGGCGCTTACAAAAACATCATCGGCGTGCTCAACATTTGCACCGAGGCCGGAATTACGAACGTCGCCTTCGCGACCGCAAAATGAAATCTGCGCGCGGCGCGGCCGGTCTTGTCGGACTGGCGATGTTGTTTTGTTTCGATGATCGGCTCGTCGCTCAGCAGCGCTTGCCTGGACCGCCGCCTCCTTTTCCCCCTCCACCGGTGCAGCGCGCGGTTCCGGTGGAGGAGCCGCAGCCTCCGCCGCCCCCGCCGGCAACCCAGACCGAGCAACCGGAGCGTCGGCAGCTCGATTATGCCAACGCACTGTTCACCCGAAAACTTTACGACCTCGCGATCCCTGAATATCAAAAGTATTTGGACGACTATCCAGGTGCTTCCGGTCGCGCGAACGCTTACTTCTCGTTGGGCGAGTGCTACCGAAATCTCAATAAGATGGCGACAGCGCGAGCCAATTTCCAACGAGTGTTGAACGATTACGGGGAAAGCGACTTTGCGGGCCCTGCGGCCTACGCGTTAGCGGAAATGGCGTTCACTCAAAAGGATTATGGGACCGCGCTGCCGCTTTTTCATCGGTCGGCGACCAAATCAAAGGAGCCCGCCGTCGCGCTCTCGGCTCATTATTTTGAAGCCCGCTGCCTCGAAGCGCTGGATCACAAAGACGAAGCCTGCGACATCTATCAACAAGTCGCGGACGTAAAAGGTACAAATCCGTACCGCGAGGACGCGCGGGAAACGGCCGCGAGGATTGCTAACGCCCGGGGCCGGAAAACAGACGCATTGAAGCAATACGAAGCGCTGTCCAGCGAAACCCAAAGACCCCAGTTGAAAGCCGAAGCGACGGTGCGCGCCGGATTGATCGCTCTCGAGCTGATTCAGTCGAAGATGGACAAACCAATGGCGGATAAGGCGATGGCCCTGTTGCAAAAAGGACGCGGGCTGCCCGAAGCCGGAAAGTGGCGCGGGCTCGCCCAGATCGGTGTTTTGAAAGTCGAATATCAAACCGGCCAATACCCGCAGTTGTTGAACGATTACAAGAAGCTCGAACCGCAGTTGCCGGTGGACAGTCGCGCGGAAGCGATGTTGCTGGCCGCAAACAGCCAGCGGCAACTCGGTCACGCCAAAGAAGCTGAAGCGCTCTACCGCGAGATCATGGAGAAATTCGCGGATCGAGAAGAAGCCCAGGACGCTGCGTTCGATCGCTTACTCAATATCTACAATTCGGATCCTTCGACGTTGCCGCCGGAAGTGGACGAGTATCTCGCCTCGAATCCGCCAGCGGAGCGCGCCGATCAGGCGAAATTGTTCAAGGCTGAAGCGCTCTACAAACAACAGAATTTTCCGCGCGCTGCCCCTATCTTCGCCGAGCTCCGAGCGTCCCAGCTCTCGCCCAAACTACGCGCGGAAGCAGCGTACCAACTGGGCTCCTGTTACTTGCAGATGAACGATGTGGCCGGCATCGTTGAGGCTTTCGGTTACTTTGTTCAGGCCTTTCCGGACAATCCGCGTGCTTCCGCAGCCCTGGCTGTTCGGGCCGAGACTTACGAGAGCGACAAGAATTACGACGCGGCGTTGGGCGATTGGAACGCGATCTTAGGCAAGTACCCTGGAGCACATGAGCGCGAGGAAGCGTTGCAGCGCAAAGCGCTGATTCTCGGTCAGCAGCAAAATTCCAAAGGTATGGCCGACGCGTTCCGTCAGCTCTTGAAAGAATTTCCGAAAAGCGAGGCGGCGCCGATGGCTCACTTCTACATCGGCAAGGCCGCATTTGAATTGAAAGATTACAAGGTCGCGGTGAGCGAATTGAATGCTGCTCGTCAGTTAGACAAAAATCGTTACTACCCGCAGGCTACGATCCTGATTATTTCCTGCCACTTCTTCGGATCGCACGATCGTAATGCGATCACGAAGGAGGCAGACGCATTGCTGGCGGAGAACCCGAGTGCGCGGATCCCGGCGGAGATCCTGGAATGGCTCGGGACCGAGTATTACAACCAGAAGAACTACGCAGCCGCCGAGAAATATCTCGGCGTGCTCGGCAAGATCGACAATGCGCCGGTGAAACCGGATTTCTGGTTTTATCTCGGAGACGCCGCCGCCCGACAGCAAAAGTTCGACGAAGCGGAAAATGCGTTCGGAAAATACCTGCAGGTCGCGACCGATCCGGCCGGTAAGGCGAAAGTGCTGTTGAAACTCGGCGATGTGAAGATCGCCGGTCATAAACCGGACGAAGCCCAAAAAATCGCGGAGCAGATCATGGTGCTTCAGCCGGAAGGGAGGACAAACGCTGAGGCGCGTTTGCTAGCCGGCGACGTTCAATTTGAGCGCGGCAATTTTGATGAAGCGAGCAAGGCGTTCATGGGCGTGGCGCTGCTTTATGACGACCCGGCAATCACACCGCGAGCGTTAAAGAAAGCGGCGACGTCGTATCAACGCGCCGGCAAGACCGCCGAAGCTGACAAGGTCGTCAAGCAATTGCGCGAAAGATATCCGAAGGACGCCGGCGGCTAGGGTAGCAACACTTCGATAGCTGGATTTGTGGTGGCAGGCGTCCTCGCCTGCAACTGGGCAGCCGAGACGGCTGCCGCCGCAGAAGAGGGCAATTTTACGCGATCGCGAGAGTTTCAATTGGCAGCGGGGCGAGAAATTCTCTCGGCTCGTCGATTTGTAAGATTGGGCGGGCCAGATGCGCTGCCAGTAAACTGGTGTCGGGCAACGAGGCAATGCCAATGTGGGTGCGGATTTCGCATTTTTCGAGTTTTGCCAGAACGCGCGATACTTTTACCATCAATTGTCGATTGTCGGTAAACTGGACCGTGCAAATACCGGGCGCGGTCGCTTCGACAAACGGTGAAAGCATAAACGCGTGCTGCAGTAAAATTTCGTCGATTAACTTTTCCTGCCCGCGTTCGCGAGTGCGAATGACGACCTGCAAACAGCGCCCCAAAGCCTGGCTTGGTGTCATACCTTTTGTCACTCCGGCTTGTTTGGCGGCGTCATTGAGCTCGAAGATGGCGACTTTTTTGTGGCTGGGGTCGATCAATCCGACCGGTTGGGCGCGCAGCTTCGGATGATGCCGCATCGCCGCCTGCAAATAAAAGTTTGGAAGATAAATCGTCGCGAACATTCTCAAGTGACCAGTGACAAGCGACCAGTGACCAGCGATTTCACCTGCGATCGCTGCACACGAAATCGTAAGGGCAAAAGTGCGTTTTGCTTTTTGAGGCCTGGAAGCGTCCACGAATTTTCAAGAACGATTTTCAGCTGAGCGCTGCTAACCAAGCTTTGACGGTTGATGATCAGACACGCACTCGGCACCGCTTCGACCAAACGTTGCAAACGATACCAGCTGGTCTGCGGAATTTTTTGAAGCTCTTTTGGCGGGTTCAGAGCAAAATCGACAATTACCAGCGGAAAATTTCCGTCCCGCAAAAGAAGATCGGCGGCTCTGACCGCATCGAATGCTTTTCGGCAGCGGATCCAGAGCAAATGCTGCAGGGCGGAATTGTCGGAGGAACCGGGATCGAATGAATCCGACCCGTCGATTAATGCGACGAAATGCTGATCGCGTTGGGCTGATCGCAGGAGCGCGTGAATAAGCGAAGCGCTCCCCGCGCTCGGGCGCGGGGAAATTAATTCAGTGATAGCGCTTTTGGGGAAACCGCCGCCGGTAATTCGATCGAGAAATTGGAGACCAGTGACTAAAGTAGTCGTCGCCGGCTGCAATCGCTGCGGAAAACGTTCAGCCAACGCTTTCCGCAGATCGATAATGGTCGCCGACGTCCCCATGGCGAACCATGGCATGGTCAGTATATATGTTCAAGTGAACATTTACCAAGCTTCCTCTTTCACTGAATCTTAATTTGTTCTCCAGATTGAAGACCAAGACTAAGAGGAAGAGGAAGAGTTTTCCTACTGTCTTTTCCGGCGCTCGTGTTTGCGGACGAGCGAGACCATGACGCCTTGGATTTTTAGTTCGCGGGCCGGG
>CAZFZG010000005.1:29627-35293 GCA_964523205.1 uncultured Chthoniobacteraceae bacterium
GTGTTTGCGGACGAGCGAGACCATGACGCCTTGGATTTTTAGTTCGCGGGCCGGGATCAGATTTGGATAGCGCGGATTCTCGGCCTTTAGATAAGGCCGCCCATGATCGACAACATAACGTTTCAATGTTGTCTCGCCATCGATCAGCGCCGCGACGATGTCGCCGTTATGAACCTCTTTGCTTTGTTCAAGAATCACGATGTCACCATCCAAAATGTGCGCATCGATCATTGAATCGCCGCGGACGCGAAGAGCCAACGTGCCCTGATTTCTTGTAACATTGGCTGACCTGGCGTCGAGCGAGACGTGGCCTTCGACATCCTGCTCAGTCAACGTCGCCATGCCGGCCGGAATTTGTCCGTAAATCGGGACGTCGTGGATCCGGACTTTCTGGATCGGCGTGATCAGAGAGCGCGCTTTGCCAGCGTGACGCTGAAGAAATCCTTTCTTCTCGAGCGCGGCGATGTATTGCATCACCGACGTTTGACTGGCGAACCGAAAATGGCTCTGGATCTCGCGCGTGCTCGGGGTGACGCCTTTTTCGCGTTGCTCGCGCTGAATGAAATCGAGAACCTTTCTTTGGCGATCCGTAAGCATTTTTATGGCCGGCTTGCCGCGCCGTAGGTCCGCGCTCGCCACGGGACGAGTCCGTCCGACTGGCGGACCGGACTGGCATTTTGGCGAAGGCGGGTCAGCATGAACTCAGCATCGGCGCATCGCCGACCCGATGCAAGTTCAAATGAACATGACGCGGCGCGCTGCGCGTTCTCCGTCATCGGTTAATCGTTATTCGGCAGTTAGTAGCGTGACTGCATTACCCGCCGCTTTGGAAGGCGCGGTTTGGCCACGGCGGCGGCAATGGCAACTCGTAACGCTTGGTCTTGAGTTCTTCCTGAAGCTCCTGAATCGCGCGGTCTAGCTGTTGGTCTTCGCCCTTGAATTCCTTGCCCGGATCGTTGTCCACCACGATGTCGGGATCGACCCCGTGCCCTTCGATGATCCATTCCTTGCCGTCCTTGGAATAGAGCGCGAACTCCGGTTTGAAAAACTGGCCCCCATCAACCAGCGGAAGGGATTCGCGAATCCCAACCACGCCGCCCCAGGTCCGTTTTCCGATCAGCTTGCCGAGACCGAGCGATTTAAACCGATATGGGAAGATATCGCCGTCGGACGCTGAAAACTCGTTACAGAGTGTGACCATTGGCCCGGTGAAACTTTGAGGCGGATCCGTCTGCGGCATTCCGTTGCGGGCGATCCCGATCATCAAGAATGCGCGGCGCAAACGTTCGGCCACCAGCGGCGAAACGAAGCCGCCGCCGTTGCCGCGGACATCGACAATCAGCGCGTGCTTGCGGATTTGCGGGAAGTAAAGCTTGGTGAACTCGTTCAAACCAGGCCGGCCCATGTCCGGGATGTGGAGATAACCGATGTCGCCATTGGTTTTCTTGGCCACGTAATCAATGTTCTTTTGCACCCAATCTATATAATAGAGTGGCGCCTCGTTGGTGCTGGGGACAACGGTGACGTCCCGCGCCCCGGCGTCGCTCGGCTTGGAATTCACTCGAAGAATGACCTGCTTGTCCGCCGTGCCGATGAGCGCCTGATAAATATTCGGAAGTGTTGACACCGGTGTGCCATTGACCGCGACGATGTAGTCGCCCTGCTTAACATCGACACCAACCGCAGTGAGCGGCGACCGGGTGTGTTTGTCCCAATTTTCGCCCGGCAAAATCTTGTCGATTTTGTAGGCCTTGCTCACTGGATCGCGCGACAGCTCCGCGCCGAGCAAACCGAGCTTGATCCGCGGCGTGTCCGGGCGCTCGCCGCCGGCTACATAAGCGTGGCCGTTGTTCAATTCGGAAATAAGCTCACTGATCAGGTAAGTGAGATCGTTGCGATGATTCGCGAACGGCAAAAGCGCGGCGTATTTATCGCGCATCGCTTTCCAATCGACGCCGTTCATGTTGGGCGTATAGAAGAAATCGCGCTCCTGCCGCCAGCACTCGTAATAGATTTGCTTCCACTCGGCCTGGCGATCGAGCTGCATGTCCAGCCCCTCGATTTTATGCTCGTGGTCTTTGGTTTCGATCTTGTCCTTGGGGATGTCGATGATCGCGTAGTCTTTTTTTACCTTCACCAGCATCTTTTTGCCGTCGAACGAGACTTGGTAGGCGTTCACGTCACCGAGCACGGTCTCCTTGCGATCTTCGATGCTATAGGAACAAAGATGCGATTTGCGATCGCGTCCGCCGCCATCGTCATCTTCGTCGTCGCCGACATCGTCGGCCGCCGTGCGTCGCAAATAAAAGACGCGGTCTTCGAGCATGCGAAGACTCCGATAATTTCCGGGCGTGATTTCCAAACCTACGATCCGATTCTGAATTCCGTCGGTATCGATCTTGACCACGATCGGTTTTTTCGGAGTCGGTGTCGGCGTGGGCTCCGCTTTCTTTTCACCCGGCTTTTTTTCAGACGGACTGGCTTCCGGTTTCTTCTCTGCAGCCTCCTTTTCCTTTTCCTTCTCCCGTTTCTTTTCAGCCTTCCCAACCTCATCGCTTCTTGGCCCAAGCGGGTTCTCGGTTTCCTTGGCCAACGTGACCAAATAGACGCGCTCCATGTCACGATACACATTTGAAAATTCCTCGTCCCCGAAGGTTGGCTTGAAATCGCGGGCCGAAGTCATGAGCAAATATTTGCCATCATCGCTGAAGGTCGGTTCGCCGGAGTTGTACCAACTATCGGTGACAGCGGTCTGCTGTTTGTTGGCTAGGGAATAAAGGAAGACCCGGGACATGCCGTTGTCCTCTGGCCGGCCCCACGCGATCCATTGGCTGTCAGGTGACCAATTAAAAACCTCGATCTCCCCGTTTTTGTCCTGATCGACCTGAATTACGGTTTTGCTGGTAACATCGACATACCGCAACCGTTGCAAGCGGTCGGCCCATGCCAGCTTCTTGCTGTCCGGCGACCATTTTGGCGCGTAATAATAAGTATCCGCAGCGGTGGTCAGCTGGACTGGTTCGCCCTTGCCGTCCTGGGCACGGAGATAAAGTTCGTTCTCACCGGTCGCGTCCGAATTATATGCGATCCATTTTCCGTCGGGCGACCAAATCCCGTCGCGTTCGTGCGCGTTTGAAGTTTTGCTTAGATTGCGCGGTGTCCCGTTCTTGGCCGGAACCGAGAACAAATCGCCGCGCGCGACCACGATGGTGCGCTCGCCGTCCGGCGCCAGGTTCACGGTTTCAAGATGCTTGGCCGCATCAACCAGCGCGTTTCGTCCAATCGCGAAATCTTCCTTGATCTCGATTGGTACCGTCCGCGTCTCGCCGGTCTTTAAGTCGTACCGCCAAATGTAACCGGCCTGCTCAAAAACGATCGATTGCTTGGCGATCGACGGAAACTTGATATCGAAATCCTTAAAGCTGGTGAGCTGCCGCGTTTCCTTCGTGCCGAGGTCAGTCGAATAAAGATTCATCCGGCCATCGCGGTCGGACAGAAAATAAATTTTGTTGTCCGGTCCCCACATCGGGCAGATGTCCTGCGCCGGATTGTTGGTCAGGTTCTCGCTCGTGCCGGTCTTGAAATCGTAAATCCAAATGTCATCGGCCATGCCGCCGCGATAGTGTTTCCAAGTCCGGAACTCGCGAAACACACGGTTGAACGCCATCTTCGAATCGTCCGGCGAGAAAGCAGTGAACCCGCCGCGCGGAACCGGCAGTTGTTGGGGCAATTCCGCGTCCAGGCCCACTGCGAAAAGCGAGCCGATGAAGTCATTGAACGATTTCATGCGCGAACGAAAAACGATCAGCGGTTTCGTATTTTCCCACGCCATCACGATATTGTTCGGTCCCATTCGATCCGAGATGTCGTCGCGACCGAGCGTGGCGGAGATCGTCAGGCGTTTCGGCGTCCCGCCGTCCGCCGGCATCACGTAAACTTCGCGATTGCCATCGTATTCCGAAGTGTAGGCGATCTGTTTGGCGTCGGGCGAAAATCGCGGGAACGAAGTGTAACCTGGCCCGCTGGTCAGACGCCGCGCGACGCCGCCGTCTTTGCTGACCGTGTAAAGTTCACCCGCGTAGCAAAAGACAATGTCGCGGTCGTTGGTGGTGGGAAATCGGAGCAGGCGCGTGGTGTTCTGTGCGCTTTGAGCAAAGGCAGTAAAGATCGACATCGACGAAAAGGCGAAGACCACAACAACGATTCGAGAGCGCATAGTAGTGAAAATGAGACCAGAAAGCTGGTAGGGGTCTCGCTAAAAGCAAGATCGAATTCGTTGGCGGTTAATTTAGAATTTCCCAAGCTCGCGGAACCAGTGAAGGGCGCGCTGGACCTCCGATTTGTTGACTTCGTGGCCGCCGGAAAATTTTTCCAGACGCACTTGCTGAAAACCGGTGCGCTTTATCGAATAATAGACGCCTTCTTGGGCGCCCGGGCGGGCGATTTGATCCGCTGTGCCGCTACTTAGCCAAACAGGGATGCGGAGGAAATCTGATGGTGGATGATAGTCCTTGTAGGCAGCGCCTAATCGATCGGAGTTCATTCCCGCCAGAAACAAGCCGCAGATTTTAAAGTCACGGTTGCTCACCAGCATCGCGGCCAGGATCCCGCTCCGTTTTGCGCCGCCAGAAAATCCCGCGAATGCTGCCGGCCATTGCGCCGATTGCGGCCAATTGTTGCGAATCATTTGAAGTGCGGCGGTCAAGATTGACAATCGCCATTGCAGCGAGTCGGCGAGCGGCCGAATCGTTGCGTCGGTAGCCAGAACGATCCAGCCCTCGGCCATGGCGGCATCGCGATAGAACGGCGCGTCCATCGGACTGGTTCGATCAAGGTCGGTTGTGGAAGTTACAATGAGAATTGGCCACGGCCGCGCGGGATCGAAATTTTTTGGGAAAAACAGCAACGCGTGACCTGTAGTTGGTCGGGGGTTCCCCCCTTGGGCCGCGTATTCCTGGAAATAATTGGTGAGCGGAAATTGAAAATCGAGCGTTCCGCCTGGCGGAATCTGATGGCCGGCCAGCGAAGCGGCTTCGCTTGGGACAAGCAAATACATTCCAACCGCGCCGAGGCAGAACGCGCATCGAATGAGCGCGCGCGGCGATGGCATGATTCGTTTAGGAAGCAGTCGCGCTGGCCGGGACGAAGTCCGGGCCTTCTTCGAAGCGCAACTTTTTGTGTAGCTCGCGCTGGAGCAACAGAAGATTGCCGCAGGCTTGAAGAAACTGCGATCCTACCGAGAGATACCAAACCATTTTGATGTCGAAATCAGCTCGCTGGGACAACCACCAAGCCGGCAGCGCGAAAAGAAACAAACGCGAGAACGAACTCGCGAGCGGCGGCATCGTGTTGCCGAGTCCTTGAAACATGCTCGAGCTGGTAAATACGATTCCTGCGGCGACGAAATTGAACGCGACGATCCGCAGATAATCGCTGCCGAATTGAATGACGGCGGGATCTTCGGAGAAAAAACGGATCAACGTTCCCGGAATCAGCCAGGTCACCATCGCGAGCATAATCATCACGAAAGCGGCCAGGCCAATGCCAGATTTCACCGCGTTGCGAACTCGATCCGCTTTCCGGCCGCCGAAGTTCTGGCCGATGACTGGTGACACCGCAAAGCTCAGCGCGACCACCGGCAAAAAGAGTGCCTGCATCACCCGCGC
>CAZFZG010000006.1:0-2772 GCA_964523205.1 uncultured Chthoniobacteraceae bacterium
ATGATCGGAGACGCACGCGAAGTTCTGCTCACTTCGCGGGAAAAATATGACATCGTTGTCTCGGAACCTTCGAATCCGTACCGTGCCGGAGTCGCTGGGCTTTTTACTCGTGAATACTACCAGTCCGTCGACCGGTGTTTGCGACCTGGGGGAATGTTTTTCCAGTGGGTCCAGGCCTATGAAATCGACCAGCGTACGATGCAGATCTTCTATGCTACGCTCGCGTCGGTTTTTTCGAACATAGAATCATGGCAAACGGCTGGCGGCGACATTCTCCTGATGGCGTCGCATTCGCCGGTGCGATACGACGCGGCCGTGCTGCGGGCGCGGCTGGCTGAAGAACCGCTAAAGGGCGCTTTGTCTGCCGCGTGGCGAGGCGCTGGCTTGGAGGACTTTCTAGGTCATTACATTGGCAATGAAACGGTCGCTGATACGCTTGAGCATTTCAGCCCCGTTCCATTGAATACTGATGATCGAACGGTCATTGAATTTGCATTTGCTCGGACTGTCCACGTCACTAATGGATTCCAGCTGGTGGACCTCCGAACCAGTTCACATGCTGCGCGGACAGACCGACCCCAGCAGATCGAGGGCGATGTGGATTGGTCGCGGGTAGATGAAGCCCGCATTTCGATGTTCGAATCACTTAGTCGAGCTGTGGAAAACGACGAAAACTTCACTACAGGCCAACGCCGCCGCGCCGCGGCATTTGCCGCTTATATGACAGGCGATTTGCTGACCGCGTTGCGTGAGTGGCAGGCCCAAATCGAGCCACCATCTACCTTGCCCCAATTGGCAATGGTAGCCGAGTGTCTCGCGAGCGTGGGTGATGCGAGTTCGGGCCCTTACATTGAGAAGCTGGCGGGCGTTTTGCCATGGGAGGCTGCCGCGATTCAGGCTGAGCTCTTGTGGCGGCAAGGTCAGCCTCGCGAAGCCGCCGATCTTTTCGACAAATGCATACGCAATCTGCGCGAATTGCCCTGGTTCAACCGCGAGCTGATCAAACGCACGCTCACCCGCGTGGAGGCAGTTGCTAATTCGGATCGGTCGAAAATAGCGGCAGACTTTCTTTTTGATGCAGTCCGAAAGCCGTTTTGCGTCTTCAATAATGAAACCGAACGGCTTGGAACCCAATTAGCCATAGCAGTCCATCTGGAGCGCGACTTTCCCGGTCAAAGATTACGCGCGGCCATCGAGGCCTTTGAACCTCACGTTCTCTGGCGAAAGGATTTTCTGCAGCTGCGAAAGGATTGTTACATCGCTCTTCGGGATTCACGCTCGAAACAGGCAGGTCGTGACCTTGATCGATTTACCAGAAATGAAACGTCGGCTACCGACGTGTTGACCATGACGAAAACGATTCGAGAGCAGGCGAGCACTCGCGGGAGTCCATAGCCAGCGAGCAGATGGCATGCATCACCGCTCTTCGCGGCTCAAGGTTTGTTTCCTCGCGCTCGGGCTGGCCTGTATCACTCTCCTCGTCTACCGCCCAGCCTGGGACGCTGGATTTATCTGGGACGACGATCGTTACGTTACCCATAACTGGCTGTTAACGGCGTCCGATGGCTTGCGCCGGATCTGGTTCTCACTCGAAGCGCCGTCACAATACTTTCCGCTAACCTACACCCTCTTGCGGATAGAACGCTCGCTCTGGGGTTTGAACCCGGCGGGTTACCACTGGGTCAATCTCCTGTTTCACATCGCAAACGCTCTGCTGGTCTGGAGCATCCTCGCCCGGCTGGGAGTGCGCGGCTCGTGGCTGGCCGCGGCCATCTTCGCACTCCATCCGGTGCAGGTTGAATCGGTCGCCTGGATCTCGGAGCTCAAAAATGTGCTGATGGGATTCTTTTTCCTGCTTACGGTGCTGGCTTGGATCGAGTATCTCGATTCCGGGCAGAAACGGCGGTCGATCTTTTACCTTGCCGCTCTTATGTTTTACCTGTTGGCGCTCGCGGCCAAGTCGACCGCCTGCACGTTACCGGCCGCGTTGTTGTTGATTCTGTGGTGGAAAAAACAACCAATCACGCGCAAGACGATTTTAGGAATCGTTCCATTCGTTTTCCTGGCGGTTGGAGTTGGTCTTATCGCCGTTTGGTGGGAGAAATATCATCAGGGCACGCGAGTCTTGGTTTCGCTCGCGCCGATGGAGCGAGTGCTAATCGCGAGCCGGGCCACCTGGTTTTATCTCAGTAAGATCTTTTGGCCATCGAATCTGACCTTCATTTACCCGCAATGGAACATTCAGGTGTCGGACCCGGCCGCTTATTTCTGGCTGATTGCGACCGGCGTGGCAGGCATTGCTATTTGTTTCACGAGACGGTTTTTCGGGCGAGGTATTGAAGTCGCCGCGCTCTTTTTCGTCGCGACGTTGGGCCCCTTGCTCGGATTCATCATGCTCTACACGTTTCGCTACACCTTTGTCGCGGACCATTACCAATATCTGGCTTGTGTCGGCCCGATCACCGTCGTGGCCGCCGGTTTCACGACATTGACCGAAAAGATCAGAAACGGGCAGTGGATTGCGCGGAGCGGCGGGCTCGCCATCGCGGTGTGCCTTGGCATTTTGACCTGGCGACAAAGCGCGATGTATCGCGACCTTGAAACTCTTTGGCGAACAACCATAGCCAAAGATCCGCAATCGTGGATGGCCTACAACAATCTCGGAGTTGTTGAGCAGGAAAAAGGTAACGTCGATGACGCAATTGATAAGTATGAGCGAGCGCTTCGGTTCCATGAAAATTATCCGGAGGCCCGCTACAACCTCGGCAGCGC
>CAZFZG010000006.1:2872-25119 GCA_964523205.1 uncultured Chthoniobacteraceae bacterium
GAGCGCTTCGGTTCCATGAAAATTATCCGGAGGCCCGCTACAACCTCGGCAGCGCGTTACTGCTGAAAGGTGACCCCGACCAAGCGATACAACAATGTGAGCAAGCGCTACGACTACAGCCAAATGACCCTGACGCTCACGTTGTTCTCGGCAACGCTTTTGTGGCGAAGCAAGACGTCGATCAGGCGATCCAGCATTATCACCAGGCGTTGGCGATTCGGCCAGATGATCCCAATGCTCATTATAACCTGGGCGTTGCCTTGCAGGAGAAGGGTGAACTTGAGCCGGCTGCTCGTGAATTTGAAAGAGCGAGCCAGCTCGAGCCCAACCGGAGGCCATGACCAGCCGAAAAAGCAATCAGTCCCAATACTGGGTTTGATTGTGCCGGTAATATTCCAGCGTCGTCTTCAAGCCGTCTTCTAAAGTTGTTTGAGGTGACCAACCCAGCGCATTCTCGATCTTCCCGAAGTCGGAATAATAATCGCCGATGTCGATGGTTTTTCGATCCTCCGGAAAAGGGACCAGCTGGTAGCGACCGCCGCCGTTGATGTGGACGAGCAACTCCGCTAATTCCTTCAAGCTGACTTGCTCGCGGTGACCGAGATTGAACACTTGACCGTCGGAAGCGCTGCTGGCGGCAGCGAGGAGGAGCGCGTCCACCACGTCCGAAACGAAATTAAAATCGCGTCGCTGCTCCCCGGTACCGAAAATCTGAATCGGGTTTTCCTCAATCAGTTGACGGATCCAAATGCCAAGAAAAGTCTGGCGTGCATCTTTCACCCGCATGCCGGGGCCGTAGGTATTGGTTAGCCGTAGCGCGCATGCGCGGATGCCGTAGACATCGTTGTAGAGCAGGTGGTACCACTCCCCCGCAAGCTTGTTGATGCCGTTGACATCCACCGGGTTGATTGGGTGCTTTTCGTCAACCGGCAGATATTGCGGACGCCCGTAGAGCTGCCGCGTGCTGGCGAAGACAATTTTAAGGTCGCGATTGTGCAGACGGCAGGCTTCCAAAATCTGGAGCTGCGCCGCGGCGTTGATGTTCAAGTCAGTTATTGGATCGGTCATTGAATCGAGATGACTGGTCTGGCCGGCGAGATTGAAGAGAAATTGCCGCTTTTTGATCAGCCGGGCCATGGCCGTTGCATCGCGAACATCGGTAGGATCGACAATTACACGATCCTGAATGTCCTGAACGTTAAAACGGTTGCCGCCATATTCGGGGATCAGGCTGTCGACCAGAGTGACTTTGGCCCCGAGGCCGACCAAGCGCCGCGCCAGGGCCGAGCCAATAAACCCGAGCCCTCCCGTTACAAGGATGTCGGAACCAGCAAAAATAGTGGGATCCGGCGGCACGATGGGATTCTAGGTCGCTACCAAAAAGATTTTCTATAACTTTTCGCGTTTTTTTTGGCAGAATCAGGCATCCTCAATAAACCCATCGACTGGCAATGCCGACAAATCCCGAATTATCGCTGGTGATTCCCGTTTACAACGGCAGTCGCACCATTGGCCCGCTGGTGGAGCACATCACAAAAATCTTTGGATCGACATCGTTCGAGATCGTTCTGGTTAACGACGGTTCGGAAGACGATAGCGAACAAGTTTGCGCCGGGCTGGCCGCCAAGTTTCCGCAGCAGGTGACCTTTGTGCATTTGAGCCGCAATTTTGGCGAGCACAGTGCCGTCCTCGCCGGATTCAAGCAGTCCCGCGGGCTCTACGTTGCGGTGCTGGATGACGACGGCCAAAATCCGCCTGAAGAGGTCGTTCGAATGTTGGACGAACTGAAGCGCAAAAAATACGACGTGGTTTACGGCCATTATATCGAGAAGAGGCATTCGCGATTTAGGAACCTCGGCAGCTGGTTTAACGACCGGATCGCGACAATCATGCTGCACAAGCCGAAAGATCTTTATCTTTCGAGCTTCAAAGTGATGAATCGATTCGTGGCAAACGAGATTACGAAATATCGCGGTCCATACCCGTATGCCGACGGTTTGATCTACCGCGTCACTCGCAATATCGGGCAAATTCCGGTCGAGCATCGGCCAAGCCCCGGCGGACAATCCCGCTACACGTTTCGCAGACTGGTGAGATTGTGGCTGAACATGTTCCTAAATTTCTCAATCAAGCCGCTGCGGCTTTCCATTTACGTCGGACTGCTCACATCCTGTTTGAGCTTGGTGGCGCTGATTGCCATTGTGATCGACCGGCTTTGGATCACACCAAATGTGACACTTGGAATTCCCACGGTTCTGGGAACCATTGTGCTGCTTGCCGGCATTCAACTGATGATTCTGGGACTCGTCGGTGAATACCTTGGCCGGCTTTACCTAGATCAGACCGGCACGCCGCAATACGTCGTCCGTTACGCAATTCGAGATGGTACGAAAGCCGAGCCGTCCAACCCGGGCTGAGTAGATGGTGATATTCGCGCCTATTGTCTGACTCCTCCCGCGACCGGCGGATGATGTCGATTTTGAAATCAAACCTTCGGCAGTGGTCGCTGCTAGTCGTCTTACTGGCGATTTTCTTCTGCGCCTATCAGCCACAGAAGCAGATCTCGCTCGGTCTGACTGCTGCCGGTAACGAAAAATTCCTGGATCACTTCTATGCCGCTAAAGACACTGGCCGGTGGACAGAGTCGCGCTCGGGAATGTGGTTGCCTGGCCTGGGAGGAGGCAATCTCCCTTGGCGTGTCGGCTTGAGGCTGAGTGGCCCGCCGCGCGGAAGATTCGACACGCCGGCGCATGTGATCCTGCGAGTGAATAGCGCGACTGTGGCCGAGTTCGATGCGCGCAATCAAGAACAGGATTATGAAGGCGAAATTGGCCGGTGGCAGCTGGGTCTCAACGGCGATCTGCGTTTGGAGATTGATTGCAGCCTGGTCACGGCTTCGTCGGACGACCACCAGCTTGGTGTCAGAGTTACACGAGTATGGCTTGTTCGCGGTAATGGTATCGCTTTTCCATCGCTGCGAGGATTTCTCTTAATGCTGGCGCTGGTGGGTTGCTGCGGAGTTCTTCTGCGAATGGCGCGAGCAGCTGCTTCTGAAATGAGAATGTCACCATTCGTCGATCCTTTTGAAAACAAAGCTGGCTGGCTACTCGTTGCGGTGTGGATTGCGGCCGCCATTTATCTTGCTTTGGATCTCCCCCAGGCGGCCTGGTGGCTTCAAATTATCACGGTCAGCTTGGTGCTGATTACGGGATTGATCTGGCTGATCCGCCGAATCCTCCCCGGGTCGCAGACCCAAAATGAAAGTCTGCGTCTACTGATTGTGTTTGCCCTGGCAGCGCTTGTTCGAATCGCCCTGGATTTTGGACGCGGCTACGAAGGCGATATTGCCAGTTATGGAGGCCAAGGTGATATCGCTACTTACATCGCACTATCTTGGAAAATGGTCGGTTACGGAATTCATTCTGCCTACCTGGACCTTGATGGTTCGCCACCGTCCGATAATCCACCAGGTTTACTTTATTCATTCTGGGTCCTCGGCTGGCTCTACGAACGATTGATCTCGCCGTTGTTCGGTCACGCCCAATTAGGCGATCCGGTAATGTTGCGTTTCATGCTTCGATTGCCGTGCTTGATCGCAGATCTTCTGGCCGGTGCGCTGATTTTTCGGGTCTTAGAAAAGCGGCGATCGGCTCCGTTTAACGCAAATCTTTTTGCCACAAGCATGTACCTGCTAAATCCAGCGTTGATTTTTGATTCCGCCTATTGGGGGCAGACTGCCGCAGTCCATTCATTGTTTATGCTGCTGTCGATCATTGCAGTCGACCGGCGTCGTTACCACTGGGCTGGAGTAGCTTTGGCCGTGGCGGTATTGACCAAACCGCAAGCAATCGCCATCGCGCCGCTCATCTTAATTTTAGCAGTGAGGGAGCGCGGCCTACTTCGCTTACTCGCGGGCGGTGGTATGGCGACGTTGCTGGTCGTCGCGCCATTTATCCTGGCTGGAAACGGCGCGAGCATTGTTGAGCAGTACGCGCAAACGACGCGTTATCACCCGTTTCTGGCTCCGAATGCACATAATTTCTGGTGGTTCATTAGCGGCGGCCGGGGTTGGGGGGCGGATATGGTTCAAGTGGGGCCGGTGAGTTTTCGGACCGCGGGGCTCTTACTTTTCGCAGTGGCGACGCTGCTCTCTGGTCTGCTTGTCTGGCGGGATCGCAGACTTCTTTTTGTTGCCGCGGCCTATCAATCGCTCGCGTTCTTCACGCTTAATACCCAGATTCACGAAAACCATTTACTGCCGATATTTGCGCCGCTCCTGATCGCCGCCGTGACGACTGATCGGCGATTTTGGTGGTACTACGGCGGGTTTGTGTTTACGTCAGTGGCGAACATGACGTTACACGATCCACAATTGTTCGCTTGGTTGGGTTATCCAAATGATGAAATTTACGGCGGCCCGGCATTAGCGTTTCCCCGGTGGATAAACTCGGCTGCTCAGACGGGATTGTTCGTGGCGTTTACCGTTTGGCTGGCCATTTCTCTGGCGAGGGAGTTCCGTCTGAAATTGGCCCGCGTCGAAGAGTAATCGCGTGTTGTCATGGAAACAGCCGAATACGCAACAATGTTTCGAGTCGAGGAGACGCATTGGTGGTACACCGCGCTACGTCGTCTGATTTTTCAAAGTCTGGAATTGGAGTTGCCTGACTGGCGTGACAAGAGAATTCTGGATGTGGGTTGTGGTACGGGGGCGATTCTTGAGCGGCTGGGAAGTCCGGAAAGGAACGTCGGAATCGATCTTGCCCCGGAAGCCGTTTCACTTAGCAAACAGCGTGGTCTCAATAATGTTCGCCAGGGAGATATTTGCGCTCTGTCATTTTCGGATGCTTCGTTCGACGCAGTAATTTGCTCCAGCGTTCTTTATCATCAGTGGGTGGATGATGTTGAAAGTGCGGTTCGCGAGATGCACCGAGTGCTTCGCCCTGGCGGCGTGGTCCTGATTAACGTGCCCGCCTTTCCGTTCCTGCGCAGCCGGCATGATGAAGCCGTGATGACTGCGCGCCGTTTTCGAAAGAAAGATCTCCGAGGTCTGCTTGGGAAACAGAATTTTGAGATTCGTCGCCTGACCTATTGGACGACATTTCTTTTTCCTCTTGCTGTCGCTGCACGAACACTCGGCGCATCCAAAATGGGGCGGGACTTTGAGACGAAGGGCGACTCGCTCATTCAGCGCGCGTTCGGTCAAATTATGAAGCTTGAACTCCAGGTGCTGAGGCGCATTTCTCTCCCGTTTGGAGTCGCATTACTTGCGGTCGCTCGAAGGCGACACAATGTGAGCGCACCATAGTCCAGGCTCGTGAAGCAGAAACAGAACGCATTGATTCTTTTGCTTGCGGCGGCCGCTTATCTTCTTCTGCGCTGGCTGCTGCTGGTGAATCCAGGACATACGTTCGATCTGGATATGTACAAAGAGTGGCTGTCCAAAGTGACGCAGTTCGGGATTCCGCGAATCTACCGCACGTCGCACATGGATTACCCGCCCCTTTACGCTTACATCTTACTGCCGTTCGGCTGGTTGTATGCCGGCCTGGAAAAATGCGGCATGGGTGGATCGGTCACCTTTACAGCGATGGTGAAACTTCCGCCGTTGTTGTTCGACCTCGGGATCGGATGGCTGCTGTGGCGCTGTGCGTCTCTGGAAGGCAAGCCAATCACCGCCCGAGCAGTCGCGGCCGTTGCCTATCTGTTCAATCCCGCGGTTCTGTTTCTGACCGCGTATTGGGGCGGTCCGGATTCCATCCACAGTTTCTTTATTCTGGCCAGCTTTGTAACAATAGCCTACGGGGCGAGGTTCTTGTTTCGCCCCCAAGTGGACAACATTGGTCGGAGCACAGTGGAGATCGCGACCGCGTGGAGTCTCTTGGTCCTGGCCGCGGTGATGAAGCCTCTCGGTTTGCCTTACTTTCCGCTTCTTTTTGTCTTTAGTTTGATGTTTTGCGGAGTCCGCGGAACTGCTGTGGGGATGGTGGCGGCGGTAGTCGTCGGCTTGCTCGTCTTCTCACCGTTTCTGGCGCGCGGTGAAGCTGTTGAAGTTTTCAACCGCGTCCTTTCGGACATAGGGGCGATGCCGTTTACATCCTCGAACGCGCACAACTTTTGGTGGTTGATCGGTGCCTGGTATTATTCGGAGGCACCGTGGATCGGTCCGTTAACGCCCACCCATCTGGGTTTGATTTTATTTGTGTTCTCGTATGCGGCGCTGTGCTGGAAAGCTTATCGCCAATACAAGTTCCAGAGCCGTACACTTTCGGCGGCGCAGATATTGGCAGTCGCGGCGATGGTAAGCTTTTCGTTTTTCATTTTCTCTACTCATCTGCACGAACACCACTTATTTGCGACGGTTCCCTTGCTGGCGTCCTTTGCCTTTCGGGATCGGGTTTGGCGAAACGTATTTGTTTGCGTCAGCCTCGGTGTGTTCGTGAACTGTTGGCTGCATGATATTCCGATGGATCACCCGGGTTGGCCATACACCATCGGCGGCGCAACGAGCATTCTGCATCCGCCCTACTTGGATCGCCCTTACTTCGTCGGAGAATTGGTAGCTATTTGGATGTCGGTCGCGTTCAATTTAATCGTTTATAGCTGGGCGATGCTGGGAATGTTTCGAGGAGGTTCAAAAAATTGGCTGGCCCGCCTTTCACCGGCCATTGGTCGCGACCAGGCCCAGGGAACATTGGTTGTGAGCGACCTGGAAGGACCTGTGCCGGCGGATCCCGCTAATCCGCCCAGTTTTCAGTAGAGCCCGGTAGTCGACGTTACGGCCAATCGACCCTGGCGACGCGCGATTTTGGAAAGGTTTGTGTGCGAGGAAAAAGATACGTCCCGTCCGAAAATCGGTGAAAGTGGATATCTTCTCGGTTTTCCCAGACCGTTTCCTCCATCTCCAACACCGTCGTGATTCGCCCACCGTGCTCTACTAGCTCCCTCAGCACGTCGTCAATCGCGTAACCGGGGCCGGTTTCCCATGCTGAACGCCAGACAATCCAGCGAGCATGATCGGCACCGAACACGAAGTCGGGAAGCCCGAGCTCACGCGCTCGTTCATAGACTGGATAGGTTCGAAGAATGCCCATCGCCTGGGGAAGGCGCGTGTAAAAATGCGTCGGCTCCATTCCATAATTTACGATTAGGACATCGTCGGGCTTTGCATTCTTGCGAAGAAACTTGCAGCTCTCGGCAACGGTCCCGGGATTTTCGCGCGGTAGATCGCAAACGTATTTCAACAATCCAGAGCCGAGGAAACGATCGACAACTCTGGCCGGCACGTGAGCCCCCACCGAATATTTTCCAACCCGAATGAAGCCGGTCGGATTCCATGCCACCCACGGCGTGAGTTGGGCAAGTTTCGTAAACGCAAAAAGCATCAGGAGCAAGACAACAACGATTGGCTTTCGGCGGCTGATTTTGCCGATGGCTATTCCAGCAGAGATCGCTGCGAGCGGCAGGACCCCAGAAGCGTAACGCATTCCGGCAAGCCAGAGGCTATCGCTCGATTGAGTAATGGCTGTGTACAAGGCATAGGCAACTATGGTGGCGAGAACAGCGATGAGGATCGACAACTCGTTCGTTTCCCAGAAGGAAGGCGCATTCTCGCGCGAAGCTGCCTCAACAGTTCCGGCATCTTGCCGGCCAGGATTCGTCTTCCAATGGATTGCGAATGCCGCCACCAGCAGGATTCCAGTTCCAATTAGCGGTGTTACGGAGGTGAATTCGATGAACGCCTGGCTACACCGTTCCAGAAACTCTCCGACCGATTGAGCGGCGGTAATGTTTAAAGCTGACCCGCTGGAGGACAGAGACGAAAGCGCCAGCCACGGCAAGGTTAGAAGTGCGACCGCCGGCGCGGCAAACCAAATCCACCGCCGTTGTTCCGTAAAAGGCCGGTAGATAAGAGTCAGACTGCCTAGAGCGACGACTGGCGCAAGACCGTAGGGATGGGTATGAAATAGAAGAACGGCTGCGAGAACGAACATCGCGCAAACCCGCGCGGATTTCATTTTGAAGAAGGCAACAAAAAGCCAACAAACGAGCAGCAGGTTTAGCGCGCAGTAGCGGCATTGCCTGACATAGAGCAGGAATTGAACGGAAAAAACCAGCAGCGCAGCGGCGGAGAATGCGACCAGGCGACTTCGGAGTTGGCGCCAAAGAAAAAAATATGCGAGCAAGATCGACATCCAGCCGGCTAGTGCGAATGGAAGGCGCGCTGCAAACGTGTTTTGGCCGAACACGAGAAACGAAGCGGCGGCCAGGTAATATTGGACCCATGGGTGGGTTACCATTACCAGATCACGATTCAGGCGCGCGCCGTGGTCGGAATCCAGAAATGCGGCCCCGTCCCACGCTTTCGGGACGCCAAACTTCAGAATGTTTACAGCCAGCGCGGCTGTGTCGCCTTCATCCTCCCACAGATAATCGGAGCCGAGGTTGGTAAAAATAAACGCAGCACCAACCACGGCTGCGATTAAAATCGGCCAATGAAAGCGCAATTTGCTCATACCTTCGGGAAAGGAGCGCGCTTCATTAGGAACCTCGTTATCTACGAGTTACGCGATCAGTCGTTTGTTTAAAGTTTCATCCGCTGATCGATGAGATCCGCGAGGAGGCCGATGAATAGTGTCTGAATGCCCGTCAGCGTCATGGTTATGGATAGGCCGCCAAGGTGATGTTGCCCAATGTAGTCGATCGTACCTTTAAGCACACCCAAGACGATGAGAATTATCGCCGGCGGCACAAAAACGTTAAGAGGTTTGAAACACGCGCAGATCCGAATGACAAGGACAGTGAAGTTTATGAAATCACGAATGGGATTGATCGACGATTTTCCAACCCGCTTGTGGTAATTGATCGGTACGAACTTCACGCGGTAATGATTGGTCAGCATCGCCAAGGTGATGGTGGTAGTGAACGAAAACCCGTCCGGGTACATCGGAAGAAAGCGCAACGCGATATCTCGCCGAAAAAGCCGAAAGCCTGAATTCAAGTCTGGGATTCTTTGTCCGCTCAAGTACTCCGCCAGTAGGGTGATGATCCACTTTCCGAGCCGCCGAAAAATCGGAATCGTGACCACGTCGCCGGTGCGCGCGGCAATTACCATATCACACTCAGCCATATCAGCGGCCAATCGCGGAATGTCCTCAAGTGGATAGGTCCCGTCGGCATCCGTAATCATGATCAGCTCACCGCTTGCTCTCCTCAGGCCATCCTTAAGCGATGCCCCATAACCGCGCGCAGTTTCATGCTCGATCAATGTGACCGGGAGCGTCCGGGCAATCTCGCCAGTACGATCACGTGAGCCGTCGTTGATGACGATGATTTCCATTTCTGTGAACAGGCCACGATGTTTTTCAATCGCAGCGACTGTGTTGGCCAAAGACCCTTCTTCGTCGCAGGCAGGAATCAACACGCTTACCGAATTTTGGATGAGGCTCATTGAAACGAGAAGCCTTTGACTCGTAGCGAAATCGGAAATCTTGGTCAAGAAAAGGTCGCCGCCGAAACGGGGGTTGCCTCGACATGAATTTGACGGCTTGATACTGGTAATCTGATGTTTACGCGGCTGCGTCACGCCGGCTTAATCCTCTGCCTGGTTTCGGTTGGTCTGAAGTTTTGGCTGGTCGCGGCCCAACCGGTCGTCGCGCACGCCAATGCATCGTTTGACGATCGTCTCTTTCTCGCGCTGGCCGAGCAAATCCTGAAAGGCCACTGGTTAGGGCCATACAGCCAGTTCACCCTGATGAAAGGCCCGATGTACTCCTTGTTTATTGCGGGCGCTTACCTGGCTCGGATACCATTGCCCGTTGCGCAGCATTTGTTGTATTTGTGCGGCTGCGCTCTTCTCGTGGTCGCGTTGCGTCGCTGTTTCAGCGCGAGCTGGCAGACACCGATTCTGTTCATGCTGCTTTGGTGGCAACCGATGAGTTACGTGGAACTCGACGTCCTACGTCAAAACATTTACACACCTCTGACGCTTCTGGTGTTTGCCGGGTTGTTTGCCCTCGGGACTCGGCGGACCGCCGGGCTGACCGCTCGGTTGCTTTGGGGCGGGCTCCTGGGATTTAGCGCGGCCTCTTTTTACCTCACCCGAGAGGAAGGTGTCTGGATTCTGCCCGGCGCGGCGCTCTTGATCGGTGCCAGTATCTGGAATTCCTGGTCCGAACCGCGAGCGCGGCGCGGCCTTCTTAACCAAGCGGTCATGGCCACTATCTGCGCCGCGGGGGTTGTGGCGACTATATGTGCGCTCAACTTCCGCTATTACGGTTGGTTTGGCACGGTGGAACTTCGCGCCCGTGAGTTTTTGTCGGCCTATGGCGCACTGCAACGACCACTCGCTTCGGAGGAGATACCATACGTTCCAGTGACGCGAGAGATTCGCACCAGACTCTACGAGGTCAGCCCATCTTTTAGGGAACTGCGACCGTGTTTGGAAGGTGCGGTCGGTTTGGAATGGGCCAATTATTCCGATTATCTTACCCAGCGTCCTGCCGAGGAACTCCAAATCGGGGGTGGCTCTTTCGTGTGGGCACTCCGCGATTGTGTAATTGCTTCAGGTCACAGCGAGAGCGCGAGAGAAGCCCTGCAATTTTACGGTGCGATTGCAAAGGAAATTAATCGTGCCTGTGACGAAGGTCTCGCGGGTCCGTGCCGCCGCCACCGCGATACGATGCTGCCGCGCTCCAGGGCCGGCGAAATGGAGCGGCTGGTAAGAATTCTTCCTGAGTATGCCGCTGATTTTCTCCTCTTCCGCGGCTTCACGGCTTATCCAGCAGAGAGTTGGGGGTCGGCCGATTTGTTAGAACTGTTTCGAGATCTTACCGGCTGGCGGCTGGCGCCATCAGCTGAAGCGCCCGACTTTGATATGCCGCTCTCGCCAAGCGATCGCTTTCGACTTCAGATGCTTGAATTCGTCGGCCAGGGGTTTCGCTGGTTGTGCGTCGCCACGATCCTAAGTGGAGGCGTGGCGTGGATGTGGGCGCTCTACCGCGTGATCCGTCGCAAACGAATCAGCTGTTTGTTCCTCGTTTCGACCGCGGCGCTTGGCTCAGCGCTGGCTGTGCTTGTAGTCAACATGCTTGTGCACGTATTGGCGTTTCGAAATCAAGGCCCGACCGCCCTTCATCAAGGCTACCCGTTACTCTTATTGTTTGGAGTGACAGCGTGGGCTGCCGTTACCGACCAGCGTGAGAAAGTTCACGGAACGCTAAGCGACTCCGCCCTGAAGCATCATTGATTCGGCCAATCCACACGAAAGATGTGTGCGGGCGCGAGGTCCGTTTTCTGTGAGAACAGGTAGGTGTCGCCCGAAAACCGGTGGAAATGGATGTTCTCCCTATTTTCCCAACCGGTTTCCTTTATCTCTGCCACGCTGGTGATTTGCCCACCGTTTGCCAACAGGTGGTCAGCCGCTTCGGGCCAGTGAATTCCCAGATAATCGTCCCAGTTGAAGCGCCATACCACCCAACGAGCATGGTCAACGCCAAATATGTATTCAGGCAAGCCATCACGCCGCGCCGCGTCGTAGATTGGATCTTGCCTCACGATTTTCATTCCCTGGGCCAATTTCGTGTGAAAATAGAGCGGTTCGGATTCGTAATTCGTTATAACTAAATCGCGCGGATTGGCATGTTGACGAAGGAATTCGCTGCATTCGCCTAAGGTTCCAATGTTTGATCGCCAAAAATCTCGAACAAACAGGTAGTCTTCCGTGGGAAGGAAAGAATCAATCGTGCGGGTTGGAACGTGTAGGGCGACAATTTTGTTTTCAGGATCCGGATTCTTATCAGCCCAAAAAATCCATGGCGTGATCTGAGCAAATCTGGTGAGCGCGAAGACAAGGAGCACCGGCACCAGGATCGAATTTTTGCCGCGGCTAACGTTTAGTATCAGTAGGCCGGCCGCGATCGCCAGTAGTGGGATCACTGCCGATGTGTAGCGTACGCCAGTTACCCATAGCGCGGCGGTGCGTTGAGTTGCGGCCATTGCGACAGCATAAGAAACAACCACTGCTGCGATTGCGACGAGCAACTGTCGCTCAGTCGGTCCCAGAGAGCCCTCGTCCATCTTGCGAGCGCGGATCAATGCGACGAGAGAAAGCACCCCGACCCCAATCAGCGGCGTTACCGATGCACACTCGATCAAGTACTGAAGTAATCGAATAAAGAAATCACGGATCGTTGGCACCAACACCGCGTTTTCGCTGTAACCGGTTCGAGCGAGAGCAAACCAAGGAACTGTCAACGCCATGACCGCTGGCAGGGTGAGCCAGTACCATCGTCTCTGCGGTTGAAATTGGGGATCGATCAACGTCAATGCCCCGAGGGCGATCACAGCAACAATTCCGATCGGATGGGTGTGAAAGAGGAGAACCGCCGCAATTCCAAAAATGGCGGCACGCTGAGCTGATCGCAGTCGCAAGAAACTGTCGATCAACAGGCATGTGAAAAGCATTGCGAGTGCGTAGTAACGCGATTGGCGACAGAAAAGAAGGAACTGGACCGAACTGATCGCCAGAATGCTCGCACAGAGTCCCGCTCGACGATCGTCCGTGACTCTCCAAACGAGGAGATAGATAAGACCGACGGTTAACCACCCCGCAAAGGCGAACGGAAATCGTGCGGCAAATGTGTTTTCGCCAAATAGAAGAAATGACGCCCCGGCAAGATAGTATTGGAGCCACGGGCTGCTTACCATGACGAGCTGACTATTAACACGCGCACCAAAGTCCGAATCCATAAAGGTGACTCCATCCCATGCGCGAGGCAGGCCAGATTTGACGATGCTGGAGGCAAGAACCGCAGTGTCTCCCTCGTCGGCCCACAAATACCCAGAGCCAAGATTGGTGAACAGGAGAGCAGCTCCAATTGCCGCAACTAGCAGAAACGCCCAGTGCGGTCGGAATCTGGCGAACGCGTCTGAAACTTTCACGTCAGCTCAAAGTTCGCGACCGAGGCCGATCGGCGCCGAATGGCGGTGACTAAAAATACGCACGCACTCACCAGGAAGAAAAATACCGATAGATTGCGCAAGCTAAGAACAACCAGAGGTAAGGTTGGGTGTGCCGCAAAATCCCAGGTTCCACGCAGCCAACCGTTTCCACAAAAGAGCCAGTGCAACGAATAGAGATAAGCGCTAGTAAGAAAAGCCGCGGGAATTGCAAACCACCGGCGAAGGAAAAACCAAAACGGCAAACCCCACGCAAAATATTGGAAAGCCCAATTATCACTAAACCCGAACAGAATCGCGTAGGCCATTCCAATCGTGGCGCAAACCTGGGCGGCGGAATGTCGATCTTTCCGAAACCAAGTCAGGATCAAGATAGCGACGACGGCGATTAGCCAGCTGTTCTCAAGAATGAATAGGACTGGGCGAATGAACTGCTCCGGCCATGACTCGATTGGCGCAAAAGTGGAAAAAAGCAAAACGCTCGGTCCCCAGAGTGGAACGCCGCCCGAAGTTTGTAGAATCAAGCCGCGGTACCCAAAAACGTTCGTCCAAACGATTCGCCAATCTTGAATCAGTGACGGGATGTAAGTGATCGCTGCGGCAATCGCGGCTGCCAACAGGAACACGACGCGCGTCCGCCAGCGTCGAAACAATGCCAGCAAGGCCGGGAGCGCCAGTATCCCTGGCAACTTGACCCAAAGAGTTGTGCCAAACACCGTCCCGCTGCTCAATGTCCGCTGTTTCGCGCCAAGCCAAGTTGAAAGCAAAATCAAAAATGGAACAGCCGTATCGGTATTGCCATGGTAAGCGGAAATGATGATCGCAGCTGGGCTGAGCCAGTAACAAGCTGTTGCCAGGTAACGCCACCGGTTTTCCGGAAGTAGCAAGAATAGCAGCAGAGCGTTTCCGGCATCGAGTAGGGCAAAAGGCACCCGGAAAAGAATTCGGAATGGAATTTGAGTTAGACCCGACGCTTGCAAAATCAACGAACTGACCTTGCTGATAAAAGGGGGATGATTAGCAAAAGAGTTGGCGTGGTAATAACCAATCAATCCGCGGTCAAGCACTTGCTGGGCGTGATCTTGCCAATCTTCCAAGTCACCGGTGCCGCTGGTGAAGACAATGCAGTAAATACGCAGCACGGCGCCCAGGAGGAATGCGATCCAAAACGCGCTCAACGTTGGAACAGAAATTGGCGCGAGAGCGTGGCCAGTGTCTCTGGATGATGGCGTCTCCATGATTCGACGCGGATTGTAAATCGCAAACGAAGACCGCCAAGGCCCTTTTAATCAGGGCACACCGGCCCAACTGATTCGAAAAACGGTCGCTGCCGGAAAGGTTTCGGGACCGTGAAACAGATAGCGCCCTCCGGAAAATCGCCGGAAGTGAATGTTCTCCCGATTTTCCCAGAGAGTCTCGGGCAGCTCTGCAACGCGCTCGATGGTTCCTCCACGATCCGCAATTTGTCGTTCAACGTCATTGGCGAAATAGCCCTGGTATCCATCCCAGATGGGTCTCCAGATTACCCACCGCGCGTGATCGACATCGAAGACATATGGCGGCAGTCCTTTAGATTTTGCAGCGGCTTGGATTGGATAGTCTGGAAGTATTTTCAATGCCTGCGGCAAATGCGTATGAAAATAAAGCGGTTCCCATTCGTAGTTTGTGATTAACCTGTCACCGGGTTGTGCGTTATCGCGAAGGAAACGTGACGCGAGCGTGATCGTCCCGGGGTTGTCGTGGAACAAATCGCGGAGGAAAAAGAGCTGCTGGCGCGTGTTCAAGAAGCGCTCAAGGATGTTGGAAGGCAAATGTGCTTCGATGACTTCCTTTCCATCAAAGGATGCGACGCTTTTGCCCCAACAGATCCATGGCGTCAGTTGCCCGAATTTTGTGAAAATAACGAGCACGAGGATCGCGACAGAAAAAAGCGGTCGGCGGCGCGCAATTTTCGTGATCAAAATGCCAAGAGCGATCGCGGTGAGTGGCAGCACTGCGGCCGTATAACGGATTCCAATCCGCCACAGGGAATCGGTTGACTGGGTCGCTGCAATAACGGGCGCGTTCAATAACAAGGTCACCAACGCTACAAATAACAGAGCGTTTGCGTGATTCTCGCCGGACCCGGTGGTAGGGGTCTTATCAAAAAATTGTCCCTCCTCGTTGCCGTGTTTTCGAAAGGCACCTACAAGAAACAACACCATCGCGGCAATGAGCGGTGTCACTGACGCGCACTCGATTAGGTATTGGACAAGTCGTCCCGTAAACTGGGCAGCTGTCTCAACGCTTCCCATGCTTTCGGCGTAGCCGCTTCCAGCGAAAGCGATCCAAGGCAATGTAAACGCTGCAATGATGGGCGCAGCGATCCAAAACGCGCGACGTTGGGAGAAGAACGGGCGATAAATAAGCGTCGAGGCACCTAGTGCGATGACAGGACCGGCGGCAAGTGGGTGCGTGTGAAAAAGAAGAATCGCGACTAGAGCGAAAAGCGCAGATTGCCGCAATGATCTCGCTTCCAAAAAAATCTGTACTAGCAATGTCGTCAGCAGCATGCTGAGCGCGTAGTACCGGCACTGCCGGCAATAAAGAAGATATTGAACCGACCCGACAAGAATTGCGGCGCTGCACAGTCCGGCCCACCGGTTTTGTACAGCTTTTGAGACGAGCCGGTAGACCAACAAGATTGTAACCCAGCCCGCCAACGCGAAAGGCAGCCGGGCTGCAAACGGGTTTTGTCCAAGGATTAAGAACGACGCAGCGCAGAAGTAATATTGCAGCCAGGGGTTCGTCACCATGACCAGATTCTGATTCAGGCGCGCTCCTCTGTCGGGATCTACAAACGTCACGCCGTCCCAGGCTTCCGGCACGCCGAACTTCAGAATGTTCGAACCTAGGGCGGCCGTGTCGCCTTCATCCGCCCACAGGCGGTCCGAACCCAGGTTTAGCAGCACTGCAGCCAATCCGGCTGTCGCTAGAATGGCAAAAGGCAAATGGGGCCGCAATTTTTCCCAAATGGCTGGCGACATTCGAAGAGTTATGCCTTGCGCCGGTAAATCAGAATGTGATCGGCGGCCGGTTTTACACCCTCGTGCGGCGTTGAGAAATAGTAGTCGGTCCCGCGATCAAAAATGTTGATCAGCCCTACCTCTTCGTAATTGGCGTCGCAATAACTGTCCGCCCATTGGAAAATTGTGCGATCGGAATCCGGCCCTGCTAGCCAAGACCGGCTCATCACCACCAAAACCAGAAAGCGTGGCCGCGCGGTTTCGATTTCTCGGATCATCTCCTCCTGCATTTGACGAGCGTAAGGCTGGGGCTCCATCAACGCGTAGGTGTAGATGTATCCCGTGGCGGAACGTCGTTGGGCGTAGAAGTAGATTTGAGGCTCGGATCCCAACACGGCGATCGTGTCGGTAGGAGCCGATTCCGCTCTGATATAATCGGCAATTCTAATCGATTCGGGAAATGGATTTGTTCCATTGACCAATCGGTTCGAGTCGGTAAGCGGTCGCTCAAAAAAGAAATCGCGCTCGGACCAGACGGGCCACGCCAGACAGGTCGCGAAAACGACAAGCATCCCAAGTCCCAAAAGTTGGCCCTGAGTTCGCAGCGCGTTGAGCGCACCGCCCACCGCCGCTCCGGTTAACAATGACAGCGCCGGCAAAAAAAGAATGAAATAGTGCGGACGAAAATAAAAGCCAGGACAGATGGCCAGCGCCGAAAAAAACGCGAAGGCGACGAGGAAAGCGGCGTGGCTCCGAATCGACGGACTGATTACGGAAGCTAATAACCCTGCAACCGCGAGTGCCCAAATTGGCCACGCCGTTCCTACCACACCCCAGAAGTGTCCGGCGAACATTCGGAGACCCTCATCCAACGAAACCTGGCTCCCATACTTGCTGGCATAACTGATTGTCCAGAACCAGAACTTTTCGAAGCTGCCGGCGAGCCACAAGAAGAAGCCAGTAAGAAGGCAAGGAACACTTGCCCCTGAAATGAAGAGCAGGTTTCGAGAAAGAATTTTCGTTAGGCCGAACCGCGCCCGCCAATCGTGCGTGACTAAATAGAGCGAGCCAAAGACAACAAAAAGCAATCCTGGCTGCTTCATCAAAAATGCGACGCCGAACAGGCAGCCACTCGTAAAGATCAAGAGCGGGCGTTGTCGATCCGACGATCGCAATAAAATGAGCGTTCCGGCTACGGCAAACAGGACCACGAAATGCGTCGCGTGTGCCGCTGTCCCAAGGACGTGAGGCATTAAAGAGAGCACGGAATAGCTAGCCGCGGATGCTATGCCACCGACTTCATCCAGGACTTGTCGGCCGAGCAAGAACATCAACACGATCGTAGCCAGGTTGGCCAGTGCCAATCCGATGCGAACGGCTGTGATTGACTGTCCCAGCGTCGACATCGCGATGGCGTAAGCCGCAGCAGTTCCCGGAAACTTCATGCTGTAGGCAAACTTGTACGGCGGAATGGCCTGTAAGAGCAATTGGCCACCGTAGGCGTACTCACCTTCGTCCCGTTCCAACGGCAATCCGGCAAGGCGGATTCTGGCCCAGAGAACTGCCATCGCGATAGCGGCCAGGATGATCCAAGCGGCCAGGCGGAGAGAGGTTTCGTAGCCGTTCGATTTCACAGGAGCGGACGCCAGCAACCGAAGTCTGCCGGATTTTTGGCCGTTGCCAATGGGCAGTTTGGGCAGCTGGGGATGGCATAGCCTCTGCTTATGGAAATTATAATTCTTATGGTTACAATAAGCATCCATCCGTATACCTTGCCTAAAGTCGGCTTGGTCGGCTTAACCCTCTTTTGTCTCTCCTGCCTCTCCGCTTTCGCCCAGTCCAACTATGTCAGCGTCAATTCCACCCCCTACGATCGGCAAATGACCCGGATCCGCCCAATCCTGACTTCCACCTCGGAAAAGAAGGACCAAGATCTGTCGCTTGCGCTGGTCAACAATTGGATCGGCAATCTCCGGGCAATTCCCTACGGATTCTCCACGGAATGGAAAACGCCCGAGGAGGTTCAACACGCCGCTTATGCGGATTGCAAAGGCAAAGCAGTCGCCCTTTACAACACAATGCATTCACGCGGCGCGGACAACGTCCGCCTCGTGATCGGAAAACGCACCTCCACCAGCCGTAAGACGCACGCCTGGCTCGAGTGGACAACCTCCAATGGCACCTACATTCTCGATCCGACCATCCTCTGGAGCGCCTGTCGGACTGACCACAATGGCCGAAGCTCGTATATCCCGCTTTATGCCTACGACGGAGGCAACAAGTATCGTGCTGCCAGCAGCACAGGTCTGTTGGCCTCCAGCCGACTGCTGGGCGGGCAACACGTGGCTAGCCGCCTTTAGTTCCAGAGACAACCGAGCAACTCGCTTGATTTCCTTCGACCGGTCCAGTTGGGCCGGTCGTTGCGTTTTTGAGGGGTAAAACCGAAGGGCACGGGCTGGTTGCCAAAATTCTTGGCCGAGGGTCAAGATTTGTATTGCCAAGAAGAAGGCGGGTTGGGTATTATCCTTTTTGTAACTATGGAAATTATGAGCGCACCTCTTTCTCGCTTGTTCCGTCTCGGGGCCATCACTTGCGGAATTCTTCTCGTTACTGGCCTGCAATCATTCGGTGGCCAGGCCCCTGTTCATCCGCGCAATCTTGCCCGCTTTAGCGCCGGAGCCCGCATCGACGACAACCTCGCTCAAGTCGCCCTCATCTCCGATCATCCGACTTTCGCTTATTTGTTACCGGATGGAACTAGCGAAGTGATTCTTTCGCTTTCGAAGATCGAGAACTTCGATCTGATTTCCTTCGCAAACCAAGACACCGTCGGGACCGTTACAATTTCCACTTCGAATTCGAAATTGGCTGCGGGTAGCTCGCAATGGCATCAAATCGCGAAACAAACGCTCGCTCCAAACGTGACCAAGATGAAAGTCGGCCCGACCGAAGCGAAGTATGTGAAGTTTACCTTCAAGGTCACAAGATCAGGTCGGATCGCTGACTTGAGCGTCTATTCCACGGCGATTCCGAATTTGACGATTGCCAATACCGCGCTGGCGGGCGGTTCGGAAGGCGTGGGTGAAGCCAAAGATTTTGGCGGAGGCAAAGACACTAAAGAGGCCAAGGAAGTAGCCGAAGGTCCGCCGGCTGAAGGACCGCCGCCGATTCTTCCTGACCCGCCACCCTTCGTGTTCGTTCCGCAAATCAGCGAATAAATCGCGTTCTCTTTTTCAAAGGCCCGTCCGGTTAGACTGGACGGGTCTTTTTGTTTTCAACTCGATGTCGGCCGTAGGCAGGCGACTTAAAGTTCGTTCCGAAGAATTTTAAAGATATCGGTGTTGTCGATCGTGCCGTGCAAGGCTTCGCTACCGCGTCCAGATCCGAACGCCGCTACATCGCCAATGGTCGGCAAGGCCGAACCCGTGTAAAAGGCCGCCGGTTGGGACTGTTCCTTTTGGGGCTCGACACTAGCCGGCACTGCATTGTTGTCCGGCAACTTCGCCGCGCCGTATGATTGCGTTCCTTTCGGGCCGGTCGCCCACGTCAACCACGGTTGCCCGGCCGGATTCAATCCGAGCAGTGCAATTCCACTATCCTTACGAAATGGAAATCCGTTCGCGTGCAACCCCCCAATCGCCACATCGCCGGTGACGATGATAGTCGATCTTCCGCCGGCATAGCGATGAGCCGTTGCCACCGCGCGATCTAGTTCGGCAGTTTCGGTTAATGTTTTTTCGGCATTGTTCGTTTCAGCCGCGCCCCGCATCCGCGCCGCGTCGATCACCAACAAATAACCGCGCTGGTTGTATTGCAGCAGCTCAATCGCGCGCCGCACCATGTCGGACAACCTTGGTTCGTCGCTCCAGTTTTCGCCGGAGTCAGGCCGGGCGGACTCGGTTTCCCGGAACGCCCCGAAAAGCTTTGAACGGCGCCATGCCGGAATAGCCTCCAGTTCTGCGCGATTGCGGACAATGTCGAAACCATTGCCTCGCAATTCCAGCAGAAGGTCGCGATTCTCCTGCCGCCCGCCCTGCTTCGCTTTAGGGAGAAACTCCGCCTCGCTTGCGCCAAGTCCGATGTCGATCTTACCGGCGTCGACAAATTGCCGAGCGATCTGTTCCACGTCACCGGCGTTGTTGGTATGCGCATAAAAGGCGGCGCAGGTCGGGTTGGTCAAACTTCCATCGCTAATGAGTCCGACCGCCCGACCGCCCTCCCGCGCCAACTCCACGATCGTCGACAGGGCTTTGCCATTTGGATCGATCGAAACCGAACGGTTGTTCACTTTGGCTCCGGTTGCCAGCGCGGTCGCGGCTGCCGCTTGATCCGGGACTGCGAAATCTCGCGAATAATTTCTCACCAGCGCCACGTGTGGCATGTTGTCCATCGCCAGCCGGGCATCGGCTCCACCGAGATAGACCCGGCTCAACGCGACGCGTTCCGGCCCCAGCCCTTCTCCGATGATGAGAATGATTCCAAACGCCCGTTGGACGACCCAATGCTGGACATAAAGCACGCCGAGTCCCGCGAAGACAACGAGACACAACAGCGCCAGCAATTGATTCCGCCATTTCATTGGCTCTTCTGTAGCGGCGGTCTGTGACCGTCGCAATATCGAAACCGCTTGCTTGTCACGCGGTAGCCGCGCGCCTGCGGGACGAAGGCGGATGGACTGCCACGGTCCGTAGCATGGTTGCGGCCGTTGCCAATCTTCGGACTGTGCTCACATGCCTGGTCCGGTAATGCTGATCATTCGCGACGGCTGGGGCATCAATCCCGGCGGCAAACCGAAGGCGAAAGAGAACGGCGACGCTACCTTGCTCGGCCGCACGCCGTTCCACGACCAGCTCTACCGCGAACATCCTGGCAGTAAGTTAAGTGCCAGCGGTCCCGACGTCGGCCTGCCAGAAGGACAAATGGGCAACTCCGAGGTCGGCCATTTGAATCTCGGGGCCGGTCGCATCGTTTATCAGGACCTTACTCGAATTAACAAGGCCATCGCCGCCGGAGAGCTGGATCGGAATACAGTCGCGCAGGAAACTTTCGCGGCCGCCCGCGGGCATCGGCTTCATTTGTTAGGCCTGGTTTCCGATGGCGGCGTCCACAGCCATTACCATCACATGATCGCCCTCGCGAACGCGGCCGGGAAAGCCGGGGTCAAGGAGATCTTCGTGCACGCTTTTACCGACGGCCGGGACACTTCGCCAACCGGAGGCGCGGGATTTCTGGAAACGTGCGAGCAGGAATTGAAAAAGAGCGGCGCACAAATCGTTACCGTAGTCGGGCGCTATTTCGCGATGGACCGCGATCGTCGCTGGGACCGGACCAAAAAAGCATGGGACGCGGTTGTCCTTGGTCGGGGCGAAGTCTGGAAGGATTCCCCGGCGCAGGCGGTGGATCGACAATACCAGGCCGGCAAGACCGATGAGTTCATGCCACCGCTTATTTTCGCACACCCGAACGAGCAACGAGTTCACGACGGCGACGCCGTTTTGTTTTTTAATTTTCGGGCCGATCGCGCGCGCCAATTGTCGCAGGCGTTCTTGTTCAAAGATTTCGACGGGTTTGATCGCGAAGTTTTTCCGAACGTCAAATTCACTTCGCTCACTCAATACGACGTCCGTTATCCGTCGCCGTTTATTTTCGGACCGGAAGAACTAAAAAATATTTTAGGCGAACTCGTCAGCAAAGCCGGCAAATCGCAATTGCGCATCGCCGAGACCGAAAAGTACGCGCACGTCACTTATTTCTTTAATGGCGGCGTCGAAGAACCGTTTCCCGGCGAAGAACGCCTGCTCGTTCCGTCGCCCAAAGTCGCGACCTACGATCTCAAACCGGAGATGAGCGCGTTTGAAGTGACCGACGAATTACTGAAGCGAATCGACAAGTTCGATCTCATCATTCTGAACTTTGCCAATCCCGACATGGTCGGCCACACCGGCGTGGTTGAAGCCGGGATCAAAGCCGTCGAAACGGTCGATCAATGTTGCGCCAAAATAATCCCGCGTCTGCTTGAGCTTGACGGTAAGGCAATCGTCACCGCGGATCATGGCAACTGCGAACTGATGCGCAATCCCGACGGCTCACCCAACACTGCTCACACCACTAACCTCGTCCATTTCATCTACGTCGCGAAAGACGCATCTCAGTTTCGGTGCAAAGATGGCATCTTAGCAGATGTAGCTCCGACGCTTCTCTTCATGCTCGGTATGGAAAAGCCTTCTGAGATGACCGGACAAAGCCTTCTTTGTCCGCTCGATTCTTAATTCTTACTTTTTACTT
>CAZFZG010000006.1:25219-27281 GCA_964523205.1 uncultured Chthoniobacteraceae bacterium
ATGACCGGACAAAGCCTTCTTTGTCCGCTCGATTCTTAATTCTTACTTTTTACTTCACCCGTAACGACCGCGGCGGCAAGGCCAGCACTCGCAGTGATTCGTCGAGGTCGATCTTCGGCCACCGGTTGCTCCACAAATCTTGGATCGACTCGTTCCATGTTGAGCTTGGTCGAGTCCGGCTCGGAGTTTCATCTCCCGCGGTCGCGTAAAGACCAATCCGGCTCGGGCCCGCGCCCGGCGATTCCGGCTCGATGCTTGGACGACGTTTCGCGACCAGCGCGCGCCAGCGCGCGTTCGCGCGAGTCGGCGCCGTGCCGCCCGTCCAACCGGTCACGCGCTTGCCCTCGATGA
This sequence comes from uncultured Chthoniobacteraceae bacterium, assembly GCA_964523205.1. GTDB lineage: Bacteria > Verrucomicrobiota > Verrucomicrobiia > Chthoniobacterales > UBA10450 > AV40. Next base: position 25,571 of record CAZFZG010000006.1, read on the forward strand.
AAATTGCGTAGTGCGTTTTTCTTTGGGCGTGCACGTTGACCGGGCCCTCAAATTTTCCATTCACCATTCGGCCCCAGTAACGGGCATATAGTTGCGGCTTAACGAACCCGCGTTCTTTGGTGTACCAGGTCAACTGCCCAAACCCGCGGGCGTAATCGTCGGCGTCGCGCGCGCCCGACCAGGTTGCCACATCGCCTGACTTGGGGCGATTGTTCCAGACAAGCGTGTTGCCGTCACGCGTGGGTTGATATTTTCCTTCGCCGCGCGCGCCCTGCACCAACACGAGCAGTGTGCCCCAAATCAAAAGTAGTCGTCCAGCCACCGACAAATCGAACCACTATGCCAGAAAGAAGTCGCATCCGCCAGGGCGACAAGAAGTAGAAAGTAAGAAGTAAGAATTAAGAAACGGAAAGACAGAGACCTTTTCGGTCGGCTTTTACGCTTTTCAGTTTTCCGCTTTCGAATTCTACTCAACGTCTCAACGACTCAACCCTCTTGCCGCTGCCTTCTTAATTCTTACTTTTACTTCTTAATTCCTCCTTCCTCCTTCGTCCTTTGAATTCGTATTCCTTGGCTCTCAAAGTCATCAACGGTTGCTGGATATTGTTTGTCGTGATCTGGCTCATCGCAGCGCTCTGGACCAAGCCTTCGGTTTATCAAGAACGCCGAGCGCGACGACTGGTTTACGCGATCCCGATGATTATTGGCGTCTACTTGATCTTCAAAGGCCCGCGATTTTCTGATCCGCTCGGTCTTCGCGTGATTCCGCATGTTGATGCGCTCGCGTTGACGGGTGTGGTCTTGTGCATCGCCGGGTTGCTTTTTTGTATTTGGGCCAGGTTCACTCTTGGGCGCAATTGGAGCGGCGTCGTTACATTCAAAGGCGGGCACGACCTGATCACGCGCGGACCCTACGCATTTGTGCGCCATCCGATCTACACCGGGATCCTGATCATGCTTGCCGGAACCGTGATTGTGCATGCGGCCGTTGCCTACGGTTCGCTGGGCGCGAACCTTACGGCTGGAGGTGGTGAGACTCTTGCGAATCCATCCAGGGTAGCCGGTGCCTTGGCATTAGTGAAAACCAAGATTATCGCGCTGCCGCTCGTGTTCTGGGGCCTGTGGATCAAACTGCGCTACGAAGAGACACTCATGCTCGAAAAATTTCCCGAAGAATACGCGGCCTATCAGCGCCGCGTGAAACGCCTCATCCCCTTCGTGTTTTGACTTATCCCGGCCCGGCGCTCAGCGTCTCTGTCCGCGTTCAGTTCTCAGCTGCTCAACGTCTCAACATCTCAACGACTCAGCCCCCTAGCTGCCTTCTTAATTCTTCCTTCAACTTTCCTCAGGCTGCCGTGGCGACGCGTTGGATCGCGGCGCAAAGTTTGTCCGGCGAAAGTGGCTTCGGCAAGTGCTCGACGAATCCGGCCTCGGCGCTTCGTTGCAGGTCCTCGGGCGAATTATGGGCGCTAAACGCGATGGCCCGAATGTGTCGCTCGCCATTTAACTGCTTGAGTAATTCCCATCCGTTGCCATCCGGCAAACCGAGGTCGCTCAACAAGAGATCGAACTGCACGGAGGTAGCCAGCCACAAGGCCGAGGTCATGTCGGTGGCAACGAACACCTCATAACCGACCGCTTTGAGGAACTTCTTTAACCCCTCGGCCGTGTTTGCATGATCTTCGACAACAATTAGCCGAAGCGGTTTTTG
>CAZFZG010000006.1:27381-28490 GCA_964523205.1 uncultured Chthoniobacteraceae bacterium
TCCCTAATTGCATTTTGCGCCGTGGCCGCATCGCTCCTCGGCTGCACCACCCTCTCGCCGTCGCGGCCGAACTCCGCGGCGAATCCGCAAAATTCGGTCGTCACGCAGGACGGTTACAAAATCGCGTTCATCGAATTTGGCGAGCAAGGTTCGTATCAGGACCCGACTCAGCTCCAGAACGCGCTCGCCTTGATCCGCCAGACGGAGAAGCCGTTTGTCATCACTTACGTCCACGGCTGGCAGAACAATGCCCAGTCCGGCGACGTGGCAAGGTTCGAGACTTTGCTCGCGCGATTTAACAAAGCGCCGGCCATCCGTGGCGTCGGGTTCCATGTGGTGGGCGTTTATCTCGCCTGGCGCGGCGAACTGACGCCCATTCCAGGGCTCAAACAGCTCAGTTTTTGGAACCGGAAAAACACCGCCGAACGGCTCGCCAGCAATTACGATTGTTACGACGCGATCGCTTCCATTTCAGAGGAAACCCGAAAGCACAAACCTGAACCACAGTACACCGTTTTGTTAGGCCATTCTTTTGGCGGCCTGATTGTTGAACGCTCCGTCGCCCACGCCATCGATGCCGAGATCCACGGCCGCGCCGACGCGGACCGCGCTATGCCGGCCGATCTCATGGTCGCCATTAATCCGGCGTCCGACTCCATTCTGGCCCGACAGATGATCGACGCTTTGTACGATCGGAAGACGGAAGGCAGCCGACCATTGTTTGTCTCGATGACCTCCACTGGCGACTGGGCGACCGGGCAATTTTTTCCAGTCGGCACGTCATTGGCATCAATCAGCAAAGGATTCAACACCATCGAAGCGCCCGGTCCGGGCGACAAACCAGTGAGCGAACGAAAGTTCTACACCTCCACGCCCGGCCACAACGAGATGTTGATCAACCACGTCACGGTCGATCTTCATCAAATGATCGATTCACCGAGAGGCAACCCGGCGTTCGAAACCAACCTGGAACAAAACTTCCCCGGCAACGGGTTCACCCTGAATGGCCCCGGCGACAAACTCAATCTTTGGCAGATTCAACGGGTGGGGGACGTCGACGTCCCCTATTGGGACATCAAAGTTGATCCGACGATTATCAAGGACCACGG
>CAZFZG010000006.1:28590-29855 GCA_964523205.1 uncultured Chthoniobacteraceae bacterium
TCAGTTTTCTGCTTTCCGCTTTCAGCTCCTGTAGCGCGAAATACGCGGTGTAATTCTCCCAACCGTTGCGATTATGCATTTGACGGGAATTGAGCTCGTCGCATACGCTCATTGCTAAGCTGCCAATTGGAAATTGGCGTTCGTGGGAACGAACTTTGCGGCGGGAGGTGCCGAGCAGGGCGAGTGCACCCAGGGCAGCCGAGCACTGCGATTGGGAATCGCAGCAATTGGAAATCTTCGGAAATCAAGAAAAAACATTATTATGAAAGTACTTACTCTCGTATCTATCAGCGGAATGTGTGTTGTATCCTTGGCGCTCGCAGCGGACGATTCCTTCGTCGGGAAATGGAAGTTTAATCCCGACAAGAGCCAGCTTAACGGCCTCACTTACAAAGTGGAGGACGCCGGGAACAACCAATACAAGTTCGCCTTTGGCGATGACTCCGAGACCGTTTCGCTCGACGGCAAACCGCACCCGACCAAGTACGGCAACACCTGGTCGGTGACTAAAAGCGGGCCGAACGGCTGGCATTGGGTCACGAAACGAAACGGCAAAACGATCAACGATGCCATGTGGACAGTATCGGATGACGGCGCCACCTCCACTTACGTGGCCACGGAGACGCGGCCCAACGGCTCGACCTCTCATGATACGACAAAACTCAAACGGACTGCCGGCACGTCCGGGTTAGTCGGAACGTGGGAGAGCACCGAAATCAAGGTTGGCTCGCCCAATACCATTCAGATCGCGGCGTCGGGGAAAGACGGCTACTCGATGAAGAATCCGGTCTACAAGGGAGAAACCGATTTCAAACTCGACGGCAAAGATTACACGCCAAAGGGTCCGCAAGTGGCCAAAGGCACGACCGTTTCCGGAAAAAAGATCGACGACCGGACGATGGAACTCACCTACAAGCTCAACAGTAAAACGACCGAGACCGATCACTGGGAGCTTTCCGCGGACGGCAAAACCTTGACCAACACGGTCACCTATCCCGGCGTTGATAAACAGGAAGTAGACATTTTCGAGCGTCAATAACGGCTCGCAGGGAGCGAACTTTACGGCGAGAAGGGGTGAGCGCGACGACGCGAATCGCCCTAGGGAAGCCGGTGACGGAGGCGATTGACGAGCCCACGCTTGATTCGCTTCAGTTGAGCTGAAATCGGAAAAGCGGAATGGAGCGTGTGGGACGAGCGACATAGAAGGCAAAGTGACGAGGTAGGAGCGAGTGAGCTCGGGCGGCGAACGAGTTTCAAAGCGGAAA
>CAZFZG010000006.1:29955-33898 GCA_964523205.1 uncultured Chthoniobacteraceae bacterium
GCCGTGCAGGCGAGGACGGCGAGATAGTGGCAACCGGTGCCGGTCATTACGAATAAATGCCAAACAAAATGCGAGTAGCGCATCCGTTGGTTGACGAAAAACAAAACGCCGGCGGTGTAGGCAACCCCACCGGCGATCAACCAGAACAACGCGCCGGGCGGCAGGTTCGAGATCAGTGGCCGAATAATTCCTATAGCCGACCAGCCCATCGCCAGATAGAGAAACAAACCAAATCTGCGATGACGCAGCGGACCGCGGGTCGCTTTAACGATGACTCCGAGAATCGCGAGCAGCCAGATGGAGCCGAGAATGGTCGATCCCCAAACACCGTGAAGCGGGCCGAGCGAGAACGGGGTGTAGGTTCCGGCGATGAGAAGAAAAATCGCGCAGTGATCGAGCATTTGGAGAGTTTGTTTGCCGCGGGTTTGGGGCCAGGCGTGATAAAGCATCGACACTAAATAGAGAGCCAACATGGTGGCGGCGAAGACGATTGTGCCGGCGAAAAAAGCTGCGTTGCCGGAACGCCAGGCAGCGATCAGTAAGACCGGCGCGGCAATGACGGCACCGATCAGGCCGATGCAATGACTAATGGTGTTGGCGAGTTCTTCGCGCGTGTGCAACGGGTCGAGTTTAGACGGCCCAATCGAAACTAAAAGCCGGAACCTAGGTTTCTCAAACCGAGTCGCTGGTTTCCCTAGACCAGTTCGCAAGACTCATGACCTCCCACCGTAAAGGTCGCGCCCTGCGAACCGCAATGACTAATGGTGTTGGCGAGTTCTTCGGTGCGAGCCGCGCCTGCAGTTTGGGTTTGCACGGACGAGCAAAGTATGAAGGAAGAATTTGGAAGTGACCAGTGACGAGTGACAAGCGAGACATCAGGCGGCAAGACCATTTTTGGCGATTGATTCCATCACGCTGCAAAACCGATCCAACTCGGACAAGGTAGTGTACAGATTGGGAGTAATACGAACGCCTTTAAACTCCTCATGAATAATTGGTACGGTAAAAATCTTATGCTGATCGAACAGGTATTTGGTCACCGCTTTTGGGTCGGTGCCGTCGATGTGGACGTTACCGATCGCGCAGGATTGGTTGGTTTCGAATGAGGTGTTGAACCGGATTTTGGGAACGTCTTTGAGCTTGTTCATCCAATAGCGCGACAGGTAACGCAGCCGGGCTTCTTTGCGTTTGCCGCCGATGCCGTTGTGAAAAACGAGCGCTTCGCCAATGGCGAGCTTCGGCGCGGCCGAGTGGGTGCCGATCTCTTCGAACTTGCGGATATCGGATTTCTGTTTTGTTTCCGCGGCCATGAGCGGCCAGAGTTTATCGATCTTGTCGCGCTTCACGTAAAGCAGGCCGGTGCCTTTCGGCGCGTACAACCATTTGTGCAGGCTGGTCCCGAAGTAATCGCAACCGAGATCGCTCTGTTTGAACGCGAACTGGGCAAAGGAATGGGCGCCGTCGACGATGGTCTCAATGCCGCGTTTGCGGGCCAAGTCGCAGACCGCTTTCACCGGCGTGATCTGGCCGGTGATGTTGATCATATGCGAGATCAGGATCAGGCGAGTGCGATCGGTGATTCCGTTCTCAAACGCAGCTGTGATCTCGTTTAAATTTTTCGGCGGGATCGGGACCTTAACGAGTTTCAACTTCAGGTTTTCGCGTTGTTCACGCTGACGGAGCGTGGTCAGCATGCGCGGGTAATCCTGAGTGGTGGTGAGAATTTCGTCGCCGGCCTTGAAGTCCATCCCGTCGAGCAAAATCTCGAGCGATTCGGACGCGTTGCGGGTGATCGCGATCTCTTCCCGGTCGCATCCGAACAGCTCGGCCAGGCCGGTGCGGATGGTTTCCGATTGCGGCTCGAGGATTTCCCACATCGTGTAAGCGGTGCAGTCTTCCTGTTCCCAGATGTAACGAACGAGCGCTTCGGTCACGATCCGCGGGCTGGGCGAAACGCCGCCGTTGTTCAAGTTGATGATGCCGCGGGTGACGCTGAACGCGTTTTGGATAGCCGCCCAGTAATCTTCGTCCGCGGCCGCGTCTTCAGGCGTGAGATGGGCGATGGTCTTGGTCGCGGCTTGAACGTCTCTCAATAGAGAAGCGACGGTGCCGGAAGAGAGCGCCGCCAGGCCGAGGCCGCGGCCGGCAAAGCGCAGAAAATCGCGGCGCGTTTTCATCAGGCACAAGAAAAGCGGAAACGTTTAAAACTGAAAAGCTGAAATCAGAGGGCGGCGTTTCAGCTTTCAGGATGTCAGCGTTCAGCTCAACGCTCTTCGTTTGGGTTGACGATTTTGAAGGCAAGAGCGGCAACGGCCCCGCCGACCAGATCCGCGACGATGTGGATCCAGATTTGTGACAGGTTGACCAGTTTCATTACTCCAATTCCGACCGCAACGGCGGGGTTGAACGCGCCGCCAGAAATGGCGCCGACCGCAAATGCGCCGGTCATAACAGTCATGCCAATTGCCAAACCGTAGAACGAATTGTTGGCCGTGCCTTTCGCGGTAGCGACGTTGAGCACGACGAAGGCGAGGGCAAAGGTAAAGGCGAATTCCGCGACCATCGCCATCGGAACGTCTTTGATTTCCATCGGTGTGCCACTCTTGCCGCAAAGATAAATGGCAACGAACGCGGCCGCGATTGCCGCCACAACCTGCGCGATCCAGTAGGGGATGACATCGCCGGTGGGACATTTGCCGCGCAGAAAAACTGCGAGGGTGACGGCGGGATTGAAATGCGCACCGGAGATGTGTCCGGCTGCGAAAACCATAACCATCAATGAAGAGCCGATCGCGAGCGGAGCGATCACGCCGGCCGCGCCGGGGATGACGGTGCAACCAACGGTCAGGACCAGAAAGAACGTGCCGATAAATTCTGCGATGTATTTGTTCATGTTTTCAGGGAGTTAGAAGCTTCATGTTAGGAAAGGCAGAATTAAGAAGGAAGACTTAAAAAACCCGAAAGCTGAAAGAGGAAAACTGAAAGCTGAAAAAAGTGACGAGTGATGGGTGACAAGTGACGAGTTAAGAAAAGGCTGAATGGAACCCGCGGGACGCGCGAGATAGAAGGGTCCGAGCTCTTCACAGCGAGTCTCTGACCGGACTGGCATTAGTGGCAGCGAACACGGCGTGCTGGCAAGCCGCCGGGTAGATGGTCAAACCGCCGAGGCAGGCGGTAGGTGACGAATCAACGAGTTTGAAACGCGGAGAGCGGAAAGCCGATACCGAAAATAGCGTTTGGAATTGTAAAACGAAGCTCGTAAGGCGGGGTTAAATTGTTGAAGATCCTAACGAATGAAGAAGTCGAATATTGGGGCGCTCATGTTTGTGGTGCCAATGTTCCTGGTTATAGCTCAAATTGCCGTTGGTCAGACGAGCACGCCGCAGCCGACCCAGAAGCCGAGTGACGCGAAACAAATTCGACCGCGTCCGGCTAAGCAAGTTCCGCAACAGAAGCAAACGCAACAGCCCCAGATTCCGCAACAGCAACCCCAGCCGACGCAACCACCACAACAACCGCCACCGCCGCCGCAGGAGAAAAAGCCGCAAAAACAAGCTCGGGCTGTTCATCGATCGACTCCACCGCCGACGCTGATGAGCTTTGAGGCCGCCCTTCAGCGATGTCAGCGTGAACGGCATCCGCACGATTGGTGGCAACAGCGTTACCCGATCATCGTTTTGGTTGGCGGCGGATATTATTATTTTGACGCGGGTTATTGGTTCCCAGCCCGCGGTTACGATTCCAGTTACGAGGCCTACGATTACGACGGGCCGATTTATACCTATGGCAATTTGTTGCCGGACCAGGTGATCTTGAATGTGCAACGCGCGCTGACTGACCTTGGTTACTTTGCCGGAGCGTTGTCGGGCTCGCTATCGCCGGCGACTCGTTCTGCGATCTCGGCTTATCAGCAAGACAACGGTCTTATTGTCAACGGCGTGGT
>CAZFZG010000007.1:0-22883 GCA_964523205.1 uncultured Chthoniobacteraceae bacterium
TCAACGCCGACGCTGAGTATCACGAGCAAGGCGATGAAGTCTCTGACGAAGGGAGTGGTTCGGCGTTGCGGCTTGTTCCAACGCGCGTCGACCGCGACCGCGAACCCGAGCTCGCCTCCGAGCCCTGATAAAGATGCGTTTTCGCGCAGCGTTATTGATTTGCGCTGCGATCTCGGGCTGCGCTCAGCCTTACACCGCGACTTCGGCGAATCCCGCATTGATTCACGTTACAGACTCCGGCATTGCCGATCTCATCGCAGTCGATGGCCAGACGATCGGATCTCCAACGACGACAGACCGTGATTTTCGAAAAATCGATCCGGGCGGGCATCAACTAACCGTTACTTATCAGGGGACTGTTCTGATTTTAAATGCCAAGCTGCAAGGCGGGCACCGCTACTGGATCGTTTGCGCTATGACGGGGTGGTTCTCGGTCCAAGCACATGTCCGTGATCTTGGAACGAGCAAGATTGTTTCCAACATCGCGGAACAGCCGTTCGCGTTGCAGACTCCGCGACCGATAACGTCGCCACCGCTAGCTATTCCGGTTGCCCCGCGCCGCTGATTGCTCGCTGTTACGGCCGAATTTCGATCGGCGTCCAGTCTGGCGTGATGCGATAAAGTTCTTCGATTTCTTCGTCGGTCACTGCGATGCAGCCTGCGGTCCAGTCGTGCCAACGATGGAACGCGCCGATCCAACCGCCGCCGTTTGTAATTCCGTGAATCATGATGTCGAAACCGGCATTGACGCCGCGTTCGGCCGCGCGCGCGTTGTCTTCATCCGACGGATAAGAAACGTGGAGTGAGAGATGGTAATCACTTTCCGGATTGCGCCAATCGATCCAGTAAACGCCTTCCGGCGTTTTCATGTCGCCTTCTTCCTGTTTCGCACCGATCGGATTGCGGCCAAGCGCGACGCCATAACTCTTCAATTTTTTACCCTCGTGAAAGATCGACAATCGTCGCGCCGATTTTTCAACCAAGATACGATCGACGGTTGTTCCCGCCGGCAGCGGATTCCAAACATGATGCGCGTAAACGTAAACACCGGCGATCAATAGAACGAGAACGCAAACGGCAATTAGAATTTTTCGAAACATCGCGTGTGATTCGCGGCCAGTTCGCGAAATCTTTCAAATCTTATCCGACTCGAATTCTTCGATCGGCGGACAGGAGCAGAACAAATTTCGATCCCCGTAGACGTTGTCGATGCGGGCCACCGATGGCCAGAATTTGTGTTCCCGTGTCCAAGGCGCGGGAAACGCGGCATCTTCGCGCGAGTAGGGGCGGTCCCATTTTTCGGATGCGATTTGTCGCGCGGTGTGCGGCGCGTTCTTTAGCGGATTGTGTTGTTTGTCGATCTTGCCGCTCGCCACGCCTTCGATTTCTGCGCGGATCGAAATCATCGCATCGCAAAACCGATCGAGCTCATGTTTCGGTTCGCTCTCGGTCGGCTCGATCATCATTGTTCCCGCAACTGGCCAGGAAACCGTCGGCGCGTGAAATCCATAATCCATCAAACGTTTCGCTACGTCTTCGACTTCGATCCCGATGGATTTCCACTGGCGAAGATCGACAATGCACTCGTGCGCGACGAGGCCACGTTTGCCCTTAAACAAAACCGGGAAGTGCGGATCGAGCCGCTTCGCGGTGTAGTTCGCGTTGAGGATCGCAATCTCGCTTGCGCGTTTCAAACCAGCCGCGCCCATCATCCGGATGTACATCCACGAAATCGTAAGAATGCTTGCGCTGCCGTATGGAGTCGCGGCAACGTTTCCGGCGTTGCCTCCGCCATGACGATGCTCTGACCCGTTTCCAGTAGGCGGGCGCTTTCCGCGCTCACCGTCGCCGAAAACAACTTGGCCCGTTTGCGGATCGACAATGAACTCTCGCGGCAAGAACGGTGCGAGATGTTTGACCACGCCAATCGGTCCCACGCCGGGCCCGCCACCGCCGTGCGGGATACAAAACGTCTTGTGTAAGTTCAAATGGCAAACATCCGCGCCGTAATCGCCCGGTCGGCACAGGCCGCATTGCGCGTTCATGTTCGCACCATCCATATAAACCTGGCCGCCGTGCGCGTGCACGATCTCGCAAATTTCACGGATGGTCGGTTCGAAAACGCCGTGGGTGCTCGGGTAAGTCACCATTAGGGCGGCGAGGTCCCGCGCGTGCGCATCAGCCTTCGCGCGAAGATCGGCAAGATCGATGTCGCCATCTTTCAAGGTCGCCACGGCGACTACTTTGAGCCCAGCCATTACCGCACTCGCCGGATTTGTTCCGTGCGCGGAGGTTGGAATCAAACAGACATTGCGATGCGCTTCGCCTCGAGACGCGTGATAGCCACGAATCGCGAGCAAACCGGCGTACTCCCCCTGTGATCCGGCATTTGGTTGCAACGAAACGGCGGCGAACCCGGTGAGCTCAGCTAGCCAATCTTCGAGCTGGTCGCACATTTCAACGTAACCGCTGGTTTGCTCGACCGGCGCGAACGGATGCAGCTTGGCGAACTCCGGCCATGAGATCGGAAACATTTCCGCCGTCGCGTTCAGCTTCATCGTGCACGAGCCGAGCGGAATCATCGAATGACAAAGCGAGAGATCGCGCGACTCGAGTTTCTTCAAATACCGCAGCATCTCGGTCTCGGTGTCGTGAGTGTTGAAAACTGGGTGAGTCAGAAATTCCGAAGGGCGCTTGGCGAATTCGGGAATGCACCGGGGCGCTTCAGCGAGATCCACGTCAGCCAAATCGCGAACGTGGGTGCCGCGAAAGATCGACATCAACAGCTCGAGGTCGCGTGGCGTCGTGGTTTCATCGAGTGAAATCCCGATCGCGCGCGGGCCAAGCGCGCGCAGGTTGCAGCCCGCTTTTTCCGCGTGCTCGATCAGCGTCGCGCTCGATTCAACTTCCACGCGAATCGTATCGAAAAAGCCTTGGTGGATAATCTTCAGACCGAGCGCGGCGAGACCATCGGCGAGCTGGCTGGTTCGCCCATGAACCCGCTCGGCGATCGCGCGCAGACCGCGCGGGCCGTGATAGACCCCATACATCGACGCGATTACTGCCAGAAGAACCTGCGCGGTGCAGATGTTACTGGTGGCTTTGTCGCGACGGATGTGTTGCTCACGGGTTTGCAATGCGAGCCGATAGGCCGGCCGTCCATCGGCATCGTGTGAAACGCCCACCAATCGGCCCGGCATGTGACGCTTGTATTGATCGAGCGTGGCAAAATACCCGGCGTGAGGCCCGCCGAAGCCGAGTGGAACTCCAAAGCGTTGCGTGTTTCCCACCGCAACGTCCGCGCCAAATTCGCCCGGCGGTTTCAACAATGTCAGTGCGAGAAGGTCGGCCGCGACCACAACCAGCGCGCCGACTGTGTGAGCTTGTTGAACAAATTCGGCGTAATCGTAAATCGCGCCGTCAGTTGCGGGATATTGAACCAGCGCGCCGAAAACGTTGTTGTCGAATCTGAATTTCGAGAAGTTGTTGATTTTGACTTCGATACCGAGCGGCTCCGCCCGGGTGCGAACAACGGCGATTGTTTGCGGATGACAACTGTCCGCGACGAAAAATATTTTTCGATCCGGAACCGCGGCGTGACAAAGAGCCATCGCTTCGGCAGCTGATGTTGCCTCATCGAGCATAGACGCGTTGGCGATATTGAGCTTGGTAAGATCGACAATCATCGTTTGGAAATTCAGCAGCGCTTCGAGCCGGCCCTGGGCAAGCTCGGCCTGGTAAGGCGTGTAAGCGGTGTACCAACCTGGATTTTCAAGAATGTTCCGCTGAATCACCGGCGGCGTGATGCAATCGGAATAGCCGGCGCCGATGAAACTCTTCGCGATTTTGTTTTTCTTCGAGATCGCGCGCAGTTCGGCCAGCGCGTCCGCTTCAGATTTCGCTTCCGGCAGATTTAATTCGCGATCGAGCCGGATATTTTTTGGAACTGTCGCGGCGATCAGCGCCTCGAGATTTTCAAACCCGACCGCCTGCAACATCTCCGCGGTCTCACCCTCGTTCGGACCGATGTGGCGGCGCGCAAACGAATCGATATCAACCTTGGTTTCGCGCGCGTGCATTGGAAAAGATTACGAAGCGCGATGCGCGCTTCAAGCAAGGTAGCGACGATTGACCTCAATCGCCATCGGCGGTTACGCCCCGGCTAGTGCATTTAGAATGTTCTCCAAATGTGGAGTGCCGCAGAGCGGCGGAGTTCGGTGAACCGCCGCTACCTTTCGAGAGCTTCGCGGACTTTGGCGGCGAGTTGTTCCGAATCGAACGGCTTAGGCAGGAAAAACATTCCCGGTTCGCAACGATCGCCCGGCTGAAGGGATTCCTCCAGATATCCAGAGATGAAGAGGACTTTGATGTTGGGAAGAGCGGTGCGGATAGCATCAGCAAAACGGCGACCGCTGATTTGCGGCATCACCATGTCGGTGAGAAGAAGATCGACCTTTGGTCCGCCATTTTCCGAGAGCAAACGGCGGGCGTCGTTGCTGCTGGCCGCTTCGATAACTTGGTACCCAAGCGCGCGCAACATGCGGACCGAGATATGGCGTACGCTGACATCGTCTTCGAGAACTAGAATGGTCTCCGTGCCGCCACGTGCTTTCTTGCCTGTCGGTTTCTTATAGGCGGGCGGTGGCGGTGCAGGTACCCGCGGAAGATAAATGTGGACGATTGTTCCTTTGCCTTGCTCGCTCTCGACCCGCAGATGTCCGCCGCTTTGACGAACGATGCCGTAAGACGCGGCGAGACCAAGTCCGCTGCGTTGATCGTCGACCTTCGTGGTGAAGAACGGCTCGAAGAGGTGAGCCTTGACTTCTTCGCTCATTCCGCTGCCGGTGTCGGCGACGGTGATTAAAACATATCGTCCAGGAACAACGTCGTCCCCGGGCAAAGGCGATTCCTGTTCCGATGTCACATCGACAACCGCGGTCTCGAGGGTGAGCTGTCCGCCGCGGGGCATCGCATCTCGCGCATTTACTGCGAGGTTGAGAATGATTTGAGTAATTTGACCGGGGTCGACCTTGATGTGCGCGCCACCTTTTTCGCGATGAAGATTGCAAACCACGGAAATGTTTTCGCCGATGAGACGGAGCAATGAGCGCTCGAGATTGGCGATGATGGAATTGACTTCGACAACCATCGGTTCGAGCGGTTGCCGACGACTGAAAGCAAGAAGTTGCTGAGTTAAAGCGGATGCGCGTCCCGCGGCGGCACGAATTTCAGTAACGTGGTCGGCCAGGATTCCTTTGATCTGCCGCTCTTGGAGAAGCAAATCGCCATAACCGAGGATCGTTGTCAGAAAGTTGTTGAAATCGTGTGCTACACCGGCCGCAAGTTGCCCGAATGCCTCCATTCTTTGGGAGCGACAGAGCTGGTCCTGAAGTTGTTTGCGCGCCGTCACGTCCATCAGCGAACCGATGAAGCGAGTCGCGGTGCCGGCCGCGTCGCGAAGAATGAGAGCTCGTTCCAGGATATTGAGATCAGTTCCGTCCGCGCGACGAAAACGATATTCACCTGTCCAATGAACATCGCTTCCGGTGAGCGCATCGCGGATCGAGGCGCCGATGCGAGCACGATCTCCGGGATGAAGATTCCTTTTCCAGAAACTAATGTGGCCTCCCGAAGAGGCCGGGACGTAGCCAAAGAGAGATTGCAAACCGTGCGGCCAGGACAGGGCGCCGGTTTCTACATTCCAATCCCGAACTGCGTCGTTCGTAGCCCGGGCAATAAATGCAAAATAGTCAGCGCCCAACGGCGAACGATCTTCAAGGACGGAAGTTTTGGTTTCACTGGAGAGCTCCGACGGTTGACCCACAAGGTATTGCTCGATCGCCGACGATTGAATCGGCGTTTTTGCAGTCTGATCCTCCCTCTCCAATCGCATGCGTCACAACAAACAACCCGCGATTTGAAGAGCTAGTTCCATGCCTTTGCGCTCTTGACTGGAACACTGCCCGAAGCGCGCGTTGGCCGTGTCTACTCGGTGAAGGAATTACCTGGCCAACGCTGCCGGAAGGGGCGCAACCGATATGACGGCGAGGTTCAATGTGCGACCCTGCCCGCGCAATCTTGCGAAACGCGAATCGATCGTCTCTCCAAGAATGGAAGGTCCGAATGGATTAGAGATGCTTGCGGATTTTGCGTCCTGGCCGTCGACTCGAAACGATAGTCGGACAAATTTTGTTTCTACTCCCAAGATCGACAACTTAAACAGCCGCTTGTGCGCGAAGGGGACGATTCCGTCCACTTGCATCCAGCGCGGACTGTCAGCCGGAAGCGGCGAATCCGAGACGGCAATTCGAAGTTCACCGTAGGCGGCGGCATTTTCGTTTAGAAAAGTCAAGCGATCGTGGGGCGCATTCTTGGGCAACTCAATGATGAAGGTCGTTTCGCCCTCCTTCAGAGCGCAACTGATGGTTTCATTATCGACGAAGGCGGCGGTCGACTTGTGAGCGGCTGGATTCGCGGCGGATAGGGAGCAGAATCTCCCGTCGGGTGTGATGTATTCTATCTGGGGGCCCCCGTTTGCCGCGCCGGCGTGACCGCAGCGAGCGCCGACAAGGGTCATTGTGAGTATCGAGGTCAGGAAAATTTCCGGCAACCGAGTCTGAACCAGGCGCGAAGGTGAGGCCACGTCACGTCTACCAGCTTAGAGCTTGCCAACGAGAAAAAGATTCTCACACCCAAAGCCCGACGCAGCCAGGTACCGCAGTTGGTCAATGCTGCTCGGTCAGCGTTGTTCAGCCAGGCCGCTAACAAGTTCTTCCTGCGATTTCCCTTGCTTGAAGCAAGGCTTTTCTCGTACAAGTGACAGCGTAAACAAATAGAGGACATCACGATCTTGAACGGACGAGCGTCGAGGCGTCGTCGGCTTGGGATTCGAAAAACGCGCACTGGTACTACAACTGCTTAACCTGAACCTGATGAACCTGTTTATGAGTCATCGTGCTGCCCTTTTTCATCGCGGCCACTTGCCCAGACTGGCATTGCTTTTGGTCGCGATGACGCTGCTTGGGAGCTTTAGTACTTATGCGCAGGACGCAGTGCGTCCCTCGCTGGCTGGCCAGGACGCATACAACGCCAGGCAGGAGGATGTTTCGCGAATTCCTTACAACTTGCTGGTTGGGCCGGTCCGTTTCCGTGTCGGCGCGACTGTCGGAGTGGAATACAACGATAACATCAACTATTCCGACGACGGTAGCGGTTTAGTTCCCAACCCGTCTGGCCCTGGTTTCATCACCGTAAGCGCACATCCGAAAGATGATGTCATCGTTACCCCGAACCTGACGCTGGACATGATCTGGCCCGTCACCCAGCTCAACACTCTGCGTCTAGACCTCGGTATCGGCTATTCTTTTTACCTCAATCACTCGGATGACAGTACCGATTACATCTTGGTGGCGCCCAAGTCACAGGTCGCGTTTGATATTTTCGTCGGCGACTTTCGAATCAACATCCATGACCGGTTTCAAGTGCAGCAGGATCCCATTCAAGAGGGAGCGCTCAGCAATGTTGTAAACTACGGCCGGTTCGAGAACACTGCAGGTCTTTCGGTACTATGGGATCTTAACAAGCTACTTCTCCAGGTCGGCTACGATCATTACAACTTTATCGCGACGAATTCTGACTTCGATTACGAGGATCGACATTCCGAAATGGTCGGCGGTTCGGCCGCCTTTATCGTCAACCCCACGATCACGGTTGGGGCCGAAGGCAATGCCGTCTTCACCACGTATGACAACAACAGCAGTAACGCCATTGGGGTGCTCAATGACAACAAAGAGTATAGCGCTGGCGGATTTGTTGAAGCTGCTCTGACCAGCAATCTAAAGGCTCGCGTTGCGGGCGGTTATCAATGGATCGATTTTGATCAGAATTTCGTGACCTTCTTCTTCGGTCCATTCGGCATTAATTTTCCGGATCACCAGAATCTTGCCGACTACTATGTAAACGGTTTGATCTCCCATCGGATCAACGCCCAGATCAGCCAGACCCTTAGCGCCGGGCATGAGAACCAGTTGGGCGTCAATTCCAACTACATCACCCTCAATTTCGTTCGTCACACCGTCAGCTGGAACATTCTGCGGAATACCTTGGTTACGACCGAATTCTTCTTCGAAGACGCCGAGGAATCCGGCGGCGTCATCAATGAAAATTTCCAGCGCATCGGCGGCGCGGTCACTCTCGGATATCAATTAACACCCCACATCACGGTCGGCGTCCGCTATCAGGGCACAAGCAAGGATTCCGACGTATTCCTGCGCGATTACAACCAAAACCGCGTTTCTGTCGACGGCACTTACAGTTTCTAATTACCGCAAAAGGGGTAAATTTGGGGTCAACATGAGAGTCAGTGTGTATGCAGCCATGGCTGCTGCTTGCCTTATTTCGTTCAATTGGAGTTGGGCACAGGATGTAGCCACCCCTCCTCCCGCCACCCCCAAGGCTCCTTCAGCCGACGGGCCGTCCACGGCCACTAGCACCGTGATGCGGACCAACTCGATGTCGGTCCTAGACGACAAGAAAAAGCTTGGCCCGAATGATTTCGTTAGCTTCCGAGTGGTTGAAGACCGTGATAACGAGTCGCAACGGTTGCGCGTTAATGACAACGGTGAATTGGAAGTTCCTTACGTTGGTCTGGTGGCGGCCAGAGGCAAGTCCTGCAAGGAACTTGCTTACACCATCAAATCATTGCTCGAAAAAGAGTATTACTATCACGCTACCGTGATCCTCGCGGTCGATCGCGTCAGCGAAAAATCCCGTGGACGGATTTACGTTTACGGTGCGGTTAAAGGGCAGGGGCCACAGGAGATTCCGCCCGACGAGAGTTACACCGTGAGCAAGGCGATCATCAAAGCCGGCGGCTTTGGCGATTTCGCAAACAAACGGAAAGTGAAATTGACGCGCAAGACCGGACAGGAGTTTACCGTTGATCTCAAACGCGTGATTGAGGAAGGCCACACAGACGAAGATCTTGAACTTCAGCCAGACGATCAGATCTATGTACCGCAGCGCTTGATCAACATGTAATATGCGGGCCGCCACTGCCAAAACCATTTCCACTTCCTGGTCGGCCGCTGTGATCACGCGGTTGCACCGGTACAAGGCGTTATTTCTCCGGCGCTGGTGGATTCCGGTTTTGACCATCTGCCTCGGCCTCTTCGTTGAAGCGTTCCTGATCTACCAACGGCCGCCCGAATACATGTCGAATGGCAAGATGATCCTGGCCGGCAGCATGAAGATTCCACAGGGAGCGATTTACAGCGAAGAAACCCAGAATTTTTACGGCACCCAAGTTCAGCTGATGCAGAGCAACGAGGTCAAACACAGCGCCGAGTCGCTGGTGCGGTCGTCGCATCCTGAATTGCAACCGGTTCCGGTCGAAATCCTGGTTGTGCAACGTCCGCGCACCTCGATTTTCGAGCTCACTGCCGTCGGCGCCGCGCCCGATTACACCCAGGCGTTTCTGAATGCCGTGATGCAAAAGTACATCGATTTCAAACGCGGGATGCGCGAGGAACGCGGGCACCAGGTCACCACCGGAATCACTGAACAACTAATTTCGACCGAGAAAGAATTGCGCACCGCCGAAGACGAGCTGATCGAGTTCCAAAAGCAAAACAACATCGGATTCATTCAGGAAGAAGGTAACAGCGCCGCGGCTTATCTGGTCAGATTGAATCAGCAGTACGCCCAGCTCAAAACCGAATACGACCTTTTGAATCTGCTCGATCTCGACCAAAACCTAGATCGCGCCCAAAGCAAAATGGATTCGGCCCAGAACAATCCAGGGCCGGACAATCAACAGGGTTTGCCGTTTTCGGATGTCGGGCCAGAAGCTGATTATTTAAAGGCAAAACAACAGGTCCAGCTTCTCAAAGCCGAGCGTGACACCCTTGCCAGAGACTTGCGGCCGAACCATCCCAAGATTCTCAAGCTCAACGATGAGATCACTAAGCAGGACAAATTGATCGAGCTTTTCCGCGCCGACACGCTTGAGCGATTGAAGACCCGCCGCGAATCCATCGGCAAGCAGATGGAAAATCTCCAGACCAACGTTAAGGAATGGGAAGCCAAGGCGCTTGATCTCAGCCAGCGACTGGCCCAGTTCAATCGCATCAAGGGCAAGGTCGATCGCCTGAAAACGCTATACGACCGTTTGACCGGCAACCTCAAGGACATCGACGTCTCGCAAGTGGTCGGCGGTGAAGACCAGGTCTCGATTATGGAAATGGCCACGGCGCCCGTGTCAGTTCGTCCAGGTCTGATCAAGAGTTTGTTGATTGGATTTGGAATCGGCGCGTTCGCTGGATTGGCAATTCTTCTTTTGCTCGACCGCATCGACGATCGGATGGCGTCATTCAGCGAATTCCAACACCACTTCTCGGAGAATGTTCTCGGCCAGATTCCGAAGGAGAAAGCCAAGGGCAACGTCGATTTGCTCCAACCGGACGACTCACGTCACGTGTTTGCCGAATCGTATCGCAATATTCGTTCCTCCATTTTCTTCATGCCGTATGAAGGACCACGACCAAAGAGTTTCTTGGTTACCAGCGCCGTTCCAAACGAAGGCAAGTCGACCGTTTCGGCCAACCTCGCCATCACCATGGCGCTTTCCGGGGCCAGGACGCTCTTGATTGATTGCGATCTTCGTCGAGGCGCGCTTCGCGAAACCTTTGGGATCTCGTCAAAAATCGGGTTCTCCGAAGTGATGAAACAGGAAGTGAACTGGCGCGAAGTTGTCGTTCCCACCGCGTATCCCACGCTCTTCGTTTTGCCCCGGGGCAAGACTCTCTCGCAACCGAGCGAACATCTTCTTCGCGACTCGACCGATGCGCTGTTGCGCGAGATTTACAACTTTTACGATTACGTCATCATCGACAGCTCGCCCGTTCTCGCGGCGGACGATACTACCAGCCTCGCGCCGAAGATTGACGCCACCCTGTTCGTGGTTCGGCTGTCTTACACTTCCGCCCGCCTGATCAAGAAAGCTCTCGAGCTGCTCTATAATCGCCAAGTGAACGTGCCGGGCATCATTCTCAATTTCGTCGATACTTCGTTGCCTGAGTATTACTACTATCAGTACTCGGAGTATTACACCACGCCCTCCGCTCCCGACGGCGAAACCGTCACGCCGCCCGTCCGGCGAGCGCGTCCGAAGGCGATTGAAGCTTCGAGCCTGGGCGACTCGAATCCGGTCGACATTTAAGCGAAGCCTGAAGGGCTCTCTGGTTTCGCCGGACAATTCGGCGTGCCCAAACTGCAGATTCCGCTTGGCACTTCGGTAGCTCATTGCTCTGTTCCCAACTGATGATTCGGCCATGAGCTTCTTCGCCCCGGTGTCCACGCCTGTGCTGGCCGAAGGCTACACTCCGGTGCTGCGTCGAGCATTCGATCACGCCCGCCGCGTTGGCAATTACGCTGTGGTTCAGGCCGTGGTTCAGCTACTTGCCTTCACCAGCGGAATCCTGCTGGTCCGTTGGTTGCCACAACGCGAGTACGCTTACTTCACCATCGCCAACGCGATGCAAGCGACGTTAAACGTGCTGGCCGACATCGGTATAAGTGTCGGAGTTATTTCAATCGGCGGTCGGGTTTGGCAAGATCGACATCGCTTCGGCCAATTGATTAATACGGGTTTGCTCGTCCGGCGGCGGCTTGCTGGCGCGGCCTTCGTAGTTGTCGCTCCGATTCTGTACGCCATGCTGGTCCGGAACGGCGCGTCTTCGGGTTACACGCTTCTCTTAATCGTCATCGTTCTGATCGGTTTCTCGATTCAACTGTCGATCGACGTCTTTGCCGTTGTTCCGCGGTTGCGCTCCGACATCGTCCGAATCCAAACCATCGACTTTGTCTGCGCAGTCGCCCGTCTCGCTCTGATTCTCGGGCTTGTGTATCTCTTCGCCCGAGCGGGATTAGCAGTGGCGATAGCCAGCGCTACTTTCTTTTTGCAATACCTACTGCTCCGCTCTTATGCCGCGAAAGTCATCGATCTAAATGCCAAGGAAAATCCAGAAGATCGACACGAGATTATTCGCTTAACGAAGAAACTCGCAGCCAATGCCTTGTTTTATTGTTTGCAGGGACAGATCACCGTTTTCCTGATCAGTTTTTTCGGCCAGCGTACTACTGAAGTCGCCGAAGTCGGAGCACTTGGACGTCTCGCAATGATTTCCGCTGTCCTAATGAGTACGCTCACGAATATTTTCGTTCCCGCGTTCGCGCGGTGCCAGGACAAGGCGAAATTGCGGGTCCTCTATGTGTTGATCACCGGCGGAGTTGCACTATTTAGTGTCATCGTGCTCGGCGCGGCCGCCTTTTTCCCCGACCAATTTCTTTTCATTCTGGGAAACCGTTACGCGCACTTGCATCGCGAACTGGTGTTGATGGTCGGCGGGGCGGTCCTGACAGCCTTCGGCTCAACGATGTGGATGTTGAACTCCTCCAAGGCGTGGATCAACGGCTCGTGGCTCTACATCCCGCTCACTTTGGCGACCCAGATCGTGCTAATACCGTTTACCGATTTTTCTACTGTCGCCGGTGTGCTCACTTTCAATTTGATATCGACGGTGCCGGCCGTGCTGCTCAACCTGGGACTGAGCTATCGCGGCTTTCGTGCGTTCGCAGCTGGCTGAATGAAGCCGAACGTGCCTTACCATTCGGCGCGCCTGGAGGGCAGAATCGCGCGCCAGCTCTACCGGATGGCACTGCCGATGATCGTTCGCCGCCCGGTGCGCGCGCCGCGGCAGCTTGCTCTAAATGTGTTTGCTTACTCAGGCGAGAACACGCTTCCCGAGCAAGCCGCCTCCATTCGCTCCTTTCTCGCTTATGCCGGTCGTCCAAGAAAGTTCATTGTTGTCTCGGATGGATCTTACACCGAGAGGAGCACAGCTTTATTGGAAAGGATCGACAGCTGCGTGCGGGTTGAAGAAACGGCGCCGCCTTTGCCGTCAGGTCTTCCTGACGAGGTTCAGTCCTTTCTCACGAATCATTTTACCGGCAGGCAATTGGCGCTCATCATGTCGCTCCCCGCCAACGGTCCGACGCTCTACACCGATGCGGACGTTCTCTTTTTCCCGGGCGCGCAGGAGCTCACTCATCTTTCGCAAACGCAATCCGTCCCTGCACTCTATCAGGCAGATTATCAATTTTCGGGTGACGAGCGCCTTATCAGGGACGAGACCGAAAAGAAAAATCCGGCCAACATGGGTTTTCTATTGTTGTTTAAGAAACTCGACTGGGCCCCCGGCCTCGAACGATTGCGCGCGTTCCAGGCCGTGCCGAATTTTTTTACGACTCAAACCGTGACTCATCTGTGTTTGCACGCGAACGGCGCGCGTGCGTTCGATCCGAGCAAGGTTGTCTTGAAATTGGATGACCAGACAAGTTATCGGGACAAGCACGCGAAGCCGTCGCTGATGATGCGACATTACGTCAATCCGGTCCGGCACAAATTTTGGACGACGCTTGCCCACCGAGGTTTCAACTAATGAACAAGGCGCTTCGCATTCTTTGCGTCGTCAATCTGCCGTGGGACCCGCGTCTTGGCGCTACTCGCGTCTGGTTTGAATTGTCAGAGCAATGGAAGAAAGCCGGACACACGATCGACAAATTCTGTTTAAGCGATGCGTTCCCAAACTCAACTTCTTCGCCTGCTCTCTACGTCTGGCGCCAGGTAATTTTTCCGTATCGCGCTGCGCGTTATGTCCGACGTCACGCCGCGGAATTTGACGTCATCGACTGCCTTATCGGCACACTTCCGTTTTCAAAAATATCGCTCGGCTTTAATGGTGTCCTGGTTGGGCGCTCGATTGGATTGTATCTGGCCTATACTGACTTCATTCGCTCGAGTCGTCGACGTTGGCGCGATCAGCCGCGCGGAAAATTTCTCGGCCGATTTTTTTACCCGTTTACGTCATGGCTGCTGCGACGAAGTGCCGACCGCGCTCTTGCCCATTGTGATTGTTTCAATGTTCCGAATGTGGAGGAGAAACAGGCGCTGGAACGACGCTGCCCCGGCGCAAAGATCATTGTTCAGCCTTATGGGTTAAACGACGCGGAGCGCGCAGCCTTTTCCAAAGCGGCACAGCCCGCTAAAGCGCGGCTCGCGAGACAAGAAATTTGTTTTCTTGGTATGTGGAGCGTTCGAAAGGGTTCGCGCGATTGGCCGGATATTGTTCGCGCGATTTGGAATTCGATCCCTAACGCACTGTTCGCGTTTCTCGGCACCATTATGAATGAGGAAGCCGTGTTGCGTGACTTGGGACTCTCGCCGCGCGACTCGGTTCGCTGCATTGCCAGTTATGCCCCGAATGACCTTCCGCAGTTGATTGGAAGCTGTACGGTGGGGCTTTTTCCAAGCTACATCGAAGGATTTGGTTTGTCGGTAATCGAGCAGCTCGCCGCCGGCATTCCTACCATCGCCTACGATGTTCCCGGACCGCGACACATCTTTGCCGGCCCGGCGTCGACTCATTTCTTGGTCCCGGCGGGCGATACCAAAGCCATGACTGAGCGAGCGATCGAGGTCTTGCGGATGAACGAAAATGATTACGCGGCGCTGTCGGCAAAGTGCCGGCAAATCGCGGAACAGTTCCGCTGGGAACAAATCGCCGCCGATTCTGCGCGGGAATACTGCGCGGCGCTCGAACAACCATGGATCGACGGCAATAGGCAGAAATGAATTTTAAGGAACCGGGTTGTTCGTGTTCATTGATCCCTGCCGCGCCGAAGCTCTGCGAAGGAGGGTTCATTCGTGGTTAGGAACACCATTCTTCAAATAGTGCCGAGAGTTCCCGGCGGCATTGACGGCGTCGGCGATTATGCGCTTACCCTCGCCGCAAAACTCCGCGACAAATTCGGATGCGAGACGGTGTTTGTGACCCCAGATGCTTCTTCGCCATCAACGGTCCGCAGCTTTGAAGTTCTACCTGTCGACCGATTGGCTGCGCAGGAGGCTGACCGCGTCATCCTGCACTATGTAAATTACGGATATCAAAAGCGTGGCGTCCCATTCCGTCTGTTGTCGATCCTGCGCAGGCTACGCCAGCGACATCCCGGCCCTCTGCTCACAATTTTTCATGAGCTTTACGCGTCCGGTCCGCCGTGGAGCAGCGCTTTCTGGTTGAAGCCGCTCCAGATCCGTTTGGCTAAATCGGTCGCGCGCCTGCCCGACGAATGCATCGTGAGCAACGAAAACTTTGTGCGCGAATTGCGGAGGCTCGTCCCGGATGCGCGCGTTCATTTGCATCCAGTGCCATCTGGATTGGAGGAACCATCGCTTTCCCGCGAACAAATCACCCATCGAGATCCGCATCGGTGGGTGATCGTTGGTGGCACCGCGCTGAGCGAACGCTCGCTGCGCTCGTTCGTCGACGCCATCCGCGACATTCCAGACTCGGTCGCTCCTCACGAGTTGTTGGTGCTGGGCGGACATGAGAATCGGGTCACCCGCTCGCTCCTTGCTAGTTTAGCGATCGAATCGGACTATCGCCCGGGCATCGCGGCGGTTGAAGCGTCCGAAATTCTACGAACCTGTTCGTTCACCTGGTTTAATTATTTCCACCGTCCCGACATCGAAACCGCGGTGGTCTTAAAATCGAGCGCCTACGGTTCTGTGTGTGCACACGGAGTCATCCCGGTCTTTCCACATCGCGGCTCGCCGATTTCGGTGGAAGGCGATCGCTTGCCTGGCCCGTTCTTTGTGTCGCACGGCGAAACCGATGTTCCGACCGCCGGCAATCGCGCTGTAGTCGCCCAAAGCATCTACGACTGGTATCAGCGGCACGTTTCGTCGGACCTATTGGTGAACGGTGTTGCGAAGGTGCTTGGATTAAGCGGCGCGCGATGAACCAGAACCCGGCCAAGCGAGACGTGGAATTGGTTGCAGTCATCAACTCATTCAATCGGCGGCCACTTTTGGAGCGCGCCGTAGTCTCGCTAACCAGCGCGTTACGGGCCGCGCGCTTTGGTGCCGCTATTATTGTTTTCGACGCTGGTTCCAAAGATGGCAGCCTCGAGTTTCTCAAGGAGTGGTGCGAAAATAATCCCGCCGACAATCTTGGTGTGATCGAGGCTACTAACAGCCGTCGCTCGTTCAGTGACGGTGTGAACATCGCTTGCGCGGACGCGATCGCTCGCTTTCCAAAGACGCGCTGGCTCTTTCTTTACGAAACTGACAACGGTCTGCTGAATATCGGTCCTCTCGAGAAAGGGATCACGCTTCTCCAGCGCGAACCGCAGCTCGCAGCTTGCGGTTTCACCGTTAAACATTACGACGGAAATTTTTTCGGATACGGAATGCGGTTCCCTTCAACGCTCTCCTTCGCGCTCGGACAGAATCTGGCGGCTCTTTGCAATTTGCATGCTCCGAACAATTCCGCCTGGCAGACCAGCGACGGAATTAGCTGGCGCACTTGCGATGTGGTTTTTACGAGTCCGCTCCTGGTTCGGCGCGAGGCCTGGGAGCAAAGCAGTGGATTGGATGCCGAAAATTTTCCATTTTCCGATACCGACATTGATTGGGCTTGGCGCTGCACGGGGCTTGGTTGGACGATGGCGGTGATCGCTTCTGACGAGGTCATCCACGATAATCTGGAACAGCTCTCGGCCTGGTCGGCCAACCGCGTGCTCGACTTTCACCGGAATCGGTTCCGTCTTCTAAAACGTCATCGCGGCAGCCACGTGGTGCTGCTCAAGCCAGTTCTGTTTTTCCGACATGGGCTCGAGGCAATTCTTCTCGCGCGAAAAGCCCGCGTTGATCCGGCGGCCCAAGAAAAGCTGGCGAAACGAAAACAGATGTTGCGAACCGTCTGGAGCAATTATTTCTAATCAACCGCGCGCCCATTCTTGAAGATTCTTTTCTCCTCTTATCTGTTTGACCCCAGCGTGGGCGGAATCGAGTCAGTTTCGAAAATCCTGGCCCAGAAATTCGCGGCCGCGGGCGAAGAGGTGCAGGTCATCACCCAGAGTTCGGGTGACGCAATTCCTGGCGCAAATTACCGCTTAACCCGGCGTCCATCGATCGGCAAAATCTTTCGACTGCTGGGATGGTGCGACATTTTTTTCCAAAACAATATCAGCCTTCGCAGCTTGATTCCGGCGTTGGTTTTGCGAAAGAGGACTCTGGTTGCTCATCAAACCTGGCTTCAAAACGTTCACGGCGGAATCGGCTGGCAAAATCGGCTCAAGCAGGCGCTTGTTCGTTTCGTCACTAATGTGGCGATCAGCAAAGCCGTCGCCGACCGTCTCAGTTCACCTTCCTTCGTGATCGGCAATCCATACGATGACGCAGTTTTTCGTTCCATGCCGGACATCGCGCGGGACAAGACCATTGTCTTCGTCGGGCGACTCGTTTCAGACAAAGGCGTCGAGCTGCTTTTGGAGGCGCTGAAACTCTTGCAGCGTGACGGCTTCTCGCCCGATTTGACGATTGTTGGCAGCGGCCCGGAGGAAGGCAATTTGCGAAAACTAAGTGCCCAACTGGGTCTGGATCGACAGGTAGAGTTTGCCGGGCAGCAATCGGGAAATGTCCTTGCTCAAACCTTGAATCGCCATCGTGTCCTCGCCGTCCCGTCCCGCTGGGCCGAACCATTCGGCGTGGTGGCTCTGGAAGGAATTGCCTGCGGCTGCGTTGTTGTCGGTTCGCAGGATGGAGGATTGAAAGAAGCGATAGGGCCGTGCGGTTTGATGTTCGAAAACGGAAACACCATGGCGCTGACCACGCAATTGAGACGGTTGATTAACGAGCCTGAAACAAGGGCAACGTTGTTGCAGCGCGCCCCTGAGCATTTGGCGAAGTTTCAGTCGGATGCGATCTCTGCCGCCTACTTGCGGGTGATGAAGAAACTGCGCCACTAATGTCTCTTGTGAGCACATCATTTCTGCAAGCGCAGGCGCACCTTTGCGCTGCTCACTTTTCCTACACGGTGTGGACAAGAGACTTAGTGGCAGTGGCACGCGTCGAAAGACGCGGGTGTCTCACGCGAAGCGCAGCGGAGCGGGAAGTTGGCGCGCCACGTGCGCGAGCTTGCTCCCAGTTGTCTGACAGATGCCAAAAGTCGCTTATTCCTCTTGGATTTCCCGAAATATTCCTGCGGCTGCAGGCAAGCACGCGCAGAGGGCGTGTCAATCGCCGCGCATGATTTTGCTTTCCCATCCCATCGGCAACGAGTTCGTGCGTGAAGCGCTGGTTGCGTTCGATCGCGCCGGCTTGCTTGCGGAATTCTGGACCGCGATCAGTTGGAATCCGAAATCGCCGATCAACCGCGCGCTTCCCCGGTCGGTTCGCGAACTTTTCGCCCGGCGTTCCTTTCCCGAATCCGTCCGATCGTGCACTAGAACCTTGCCTGCTCGCGAAGCGCTCCGTTTACTCGGCGGCGCGGCCGGGTTTTCATCGCGACACGAAACCGGCGTCTTCAGCATCGACGCAGTTTTTCGTGAATTGGACAAGAAAGTCGCGCTGCGACTGCCTAAAGTCGGCAACGTCCGCGCCGTTTACGCTTACGAAGATGGCGCGCTCCAAACTTTCCGCGCGGCGCGTGATCTCGATCTCCCGCGAATTTACGATCTGCCGATTGGTTATTGGCGAATGGGTCAGCGAATCTTGGCTGAAGAAGCCGAACGCGAGCCGGAATGGGCGCCGACCTTGACCGGGACGCTTGACAGCGCCGGCAAACTCGCCCGGAAAGATGACGAGTTGCGATTGGCCACGCGCCTGATCGTTGCCAGTACGTTCACCAAGCGCAGTCTCGCTGATTCGCCGTGCACGGCCAAGATGGACATCGTTCCTTACGGTGCGCCGCCAGCGATTTCCGGCGAAATCTCCAGACCGTCCGGCCGATTGAAAGTGCTGTTCGCCGGTTCGCTGGGACAGCGAAAAGGTTTGTCGTATCTGCTCAAAGCGATTGAGAGGCTTAAGGGCGATGCAGAATTGACGTTGCTCGGACGTAAAGCCGCGTCGGGATGCGCGCCGCTCGAAGCCGCGGTCGGAAAATATCGGTGGTTGCCGACTCTTAGCCATGCCGCGGTCTTGCGCGAAATGCAAAATCACGATGTGCTGGTCTTACCTTCGCTCTTTGAAGGTTTTGGGTTGGTGATTTTGGAAGCAATGGCGCAGGGCACGCCGGTCATTACTACTGACCACACCGCGGGTCCGGACGTTATTGAAGATGGAACCGACGGTTTCATTGTGCCGATTCGATCTGCCGAAGCGATCGCGGAGAAACTCGAGCTGCTAGGGCAAGATCCCCAGCGGCTTATGTCGATGAAAGTAGCTGCCAAGAGCAAGGCCCAAGCGCGCGGTTGGGAAGCTTATCGGACGCGCTTGGGGGAAGTGGCACGGGAAGTGATGGCGGGCTAAGGTGCGCCACCCAATGAGAGCAGCGACTGCACCTGAATCGTTATCCGCCGCGTCGAACCTGCCGCCGGCGGAGCAACCTCGCAGCCTGCGCGCGGTACGGATTTCGATTTGGATCTACATGGTTCTTCTCGTCATCGAAGGCGCCCTTCGAAAATGGGCGTTGCCAGGCTTGTCCGATCCACTGCTGGTCATTCGCGATCCGGTGGCGCTGGCGATTTATTTTTTCGCGCTGCGCGCCCGCGTCTTTCCGAATAACATCTGGGTGCTTTTCTTGGGCCTCATCGGCATCCCCTCGGCGCTTCTCACGCTTATAACTCTCTATTCCTATTTTCCGTTCAAGGCGATCCTGCTGGCAGACATTTACGGCTTTCGCTCAAATTTTTTTCACCTGCCGCTGATATTCGTGATGGCGAGTGCCTTGACCCTCGAAGACGTCAAGAAAGTCGGTAAATGGACTTTGCTCCTGATGATTCCAATGGCCGTGCTGATGGCATTACAGTTCCAGGCCTCTCCGGACTCGTTCATTAATAAGACTGTTGGTGCGGGTGAAGGACTCCAGCTTACGACCTCTGGTGGAAAAATCCGGCCGCCGGCGACCTTCTCATTTATTTCAGGACCGGTCTTTTATTTGAGTGTCACTATGGCCTTCTTGATTTACGGAGTCTTGAACAAAGGACTTTATCAGCGTTGGCTCCTCCTGGCTTCGGCTGCAGGTCTTCTCATTGGAGTGACGGTCTCCGGAAGTCGGGCCTGCGTCTTGGCTGTCGTCTTGGTAGTGATGGCCATCTTTGTCATCCTTTTGGTTCACCCTTCGGCGGTGAACAAAGTTGGCGGCACCTTGCTCGCGATTGTTATCGTTGGGCTCATCGCCAGCCGGCTTCCGTTTTTTAAAGAAGGTGTCGGCGTTCTTTCCGAGCGGTTCATGGATTCTGCCGAGGTTGCCGAGACAAGTGTGGTTGGGGGACTTATTGATCGAGTACTCCACGAATTCACCGATCCACTCTCTTATCTGTCCAAAATACCCTTGACCGGATACGGTCTCGGACTCGGTACTGCAGGCGGGGCGCGATTTCTAGTTGGTCAGGGCACCATATTGTTGACCGAAAACGAATGGGGTCGAATCATCGCTGAAAGCGGACCGATCCTCGGGCTGGCATTCATTATTTGGCGCATCGGGCTTGCCGGAAAGCTGTTCATGAGAAGTTTGCGCGCACTCAAGCTCGGCGAAGTGTTGCCGGTCCTTTTGTTTTTCTGCTCCTTTCTGGCGGTGCTAAATGGTCAGCTTGGTCAGCCGACGACTCTCGGTTTCACGGTAGTTCTCGCGGGGCTTTGCCTGGCCGCGACCAAGCCGGCTGAAGCGGCGACGCCTGGCCTGGAAGGGGAAACCGACGAACACATCGAGCCCAAGTCGCTTCCACGACGTTCCGTTTTTGCAGACCGAATTCACGGCACCACGATCCGGACCGATCACTCCAATGGTTCTGTTGATCGGTAATTACCCGCTTGATCGCCAACAAAGCATGCAGCGTTTCGCGACGATGATGCTGCAGGGATTGGTTGCGGCCGGCATTCCCGCCGAAGTTGCTGCGCCGGCTCCAGTTTTTGGAAAACTTTTCGGAATAGGAAATTTCGTCGGCAAATGGCTCGCTTACATCGACAAGTTCATTTGGTTCCCGCGACAGCTGCGAAGGCGGCTTCGTCAGCGAGCCGCCGTTGTTCATATTTGCGATCATTCCAACGCCATGTACGCGGCCGATGCTGGAAAAGTGCCGGTGGTTGTAACTTGTCACGATCTCATCGCTGTGCGCAGCGCGCTGGGTGAGGAACTGCATTGCCCCGTGTCGTTCACCGGCAGGCTCCTGCAACGCTGGATTCTGCGAAGTCTTCGCCGCGCGGACGCGGTGGTTTGTGTTTCAAACGCGACCCGCGACGACGCGGAGCAACTTGTTTCCAGGAATGGACCGTCGCCGAAACTCGAGGTGATCAACAACGGATTAAATTATCCCTACCGGAAACTTCCTGACTCCGAAGCTTTAGCTCGGTTCAAAAATATCTCCGGATTGACCACGCCGTTTGTTCTTCATGTCGGCTCGAACTTGCCGAGAAAGAACAGGGACGGCGTGCTTCGAATTTTCGCCCGCACCAAGGACAAATGGAATGCGCGTGTTGTTTTCGCGGGGGACGTTTTGGATTCCGAGCAGCTTTCGCTCGCAAATCGACTCGGTGTCGGCGGCCGCATTGTCCAAGTCAAAGACGCGTCCGACCACTTGCTCGAAGCGCTCTACACTTGCGCAGTCGCGCTGCTGTTTCCTTCGTTTTCCGAAGGATTCGGTTGGCCTATCATTGAAGCCCAGGCCTGTGGGTGTCCGGTTGTATGCAGCAATCTTGCTCCGATGCCGGAAACTGCCGGTCCCGCCGGCCTTTTTCACGACCTAACCGACGAAACGGGTTTCGCTGCCGACATTTTGCGACTCAACGATCCGGCTGAGCGCGCAGTTTGGAGCGAGAAGAGTTTGCGCAACGCCGAGAGATTTTCTACCGCCAAAATGATTTCCCGTTACATCGACATTTACCGCAGTCTGGGGGCGCCTTTGTGAGAAAGCTTGTAATTTTCCTCAGCTTTCTCTTGCCGTGGGGATTGCGCAGGTCGTTCTTGGAAAAACAATTCGGCTACCAGATTCATCCGACTTGCCGGATTGGGCTCTCCTGGATCAATCCCACCCACTTGATCATGGAGGAGAACAGTCGGATCGATCATCTAACGCTTTGCAAGAGCCTTGACCTCCTGCATCTCAAAGCCCATTCGATGATTGGTCGGGGCAACTGGATTACCGGCTTTCCGCTCGGGCCGTCGCGCCATTTCGCAGAAGAAACCGACCGGCGGCCGCAATTAATTGTCGGCGAACATTCCGCCATCACCCATCGGCATTTCATTGATTGCACGAATTCGGTCACCATCGGCAAATTCAGCACCTTGGCCGGACTTTCATCCCAAATCATGACCCACAGCATTGACATCGAGAAGAACCGCCAAACGTCGCAGCCGGTGCGGATTGGCGATTATTGCTTCGTCGGAACCAATTGCGTTCTGCTCGGCGGCAGCGTGCTTCCTGACTATTGCGTGGTGGGCGCCAAATCGCTGGTGAACAAAAGCTTCACCGAATCGTATCAGCTTTACGGCGGCGTGCCGGCCCGCCCAATCGAAAAGCTGTCGCCCGAGTGCAAATATTTTCAGCGGACGGAAGGTTTCGTTGTTTAAAACTGCGCTGTCATGTTGAGCGGAGCGAAACATCTCTGTCTATTTCTGAAACTTCGATTGAACTCGTTCGCCTCCCGACTCACTCGCCGCTGCCCTTCGCGGCTTGGCCGTTCATGTCGCTCGCCCCGCTCGTTCCATTCTTCGCTTCGCTCAGAATGACATTAATGAGATGACCTCTAGCACGCTGAAGATTCTCCAAATGGTGCACACGCTCGACCCAAGCGTCGGCGGCGTGGCGGCGGCGGTGCTCAGCCT
>CAZFZG010000007.1:22983-31166 GCA_964523205.1 uncultured Chthoniobacteraceae bacterium
TGGTGCACACGCTCGACCCAAGCGTCGGCGGCGTGGCGGCGGCGGTGCTCAGCCTGAGCCGCGGACTGGCGAAGCGCGGACACAAGATTGACATCATAGTATTGGACGATCCGGTCGTGCCGTGGCTTGCGGATAATGGATTGTCTGTTCACGCGCTTGGTGCCGGCGTAATGAGTTACCGGTATTCGCCGAGGTTGTTGCCGTGGCTGAAAAAGCACGGTGGCGATTACGATCGCGTGATCGTCAACGGGATCTGGCAATACCTGAGCGTTGCCGCGTGGCGGCGCTATGCGCGCTCCCAAATCCCGTATTTTGTTTTCCCTCATGGAATGCTCGACCCGTGGTTCAAAGAAACGTTCCCTTTAAAGCATCTCAAAAAATGGCTTTACTGGCCGTGGGCCGATTATCGCGTCCTGCGCGACGCGGCGGCTGTGATATTTACTTCGGAGGAAGAGCGGCTGCTCGCGCGAAAATCCTTCTGGCTTTATCGAGCTCGCGAAAGAGTCTCGCCACTTGGGGTTGAGGCGCCCTCGCCGATGTCATCGGAGGCACGGCAAAAATTTCTCGAACGATTTCCGCAACTAAAGAACAGGCGCCTTCTTCTTTTTCTCGGGCGTCTTCATCCTAAAAAAGGCTGCGACATCTTGATCGACGCTTTCGCCCAAGTGGCTGACGATTCCGTCGCGCTGGTGCTGGCCGGTCCGGACCAAGTTGGCTGGCAAAGGGAGCTCCAACACCGAACGGAGCATTTGAAAGTGTCCCAGCGCGTGATTTTTCCCGGAATGTTACAAGGCGAAATGAAACAGGCCGCCTTCGCCGCCGCCGATGCCTTCGTGCTTCCATCGCATCAGGAGAACTTCGGCATGGCCATCGTCGAAGCGCTTGCCGGCGGGCTGCCGGTCTTAATTTCGAGTCGAATCAACATCTGGCGCGAAGTCGATCAGGACCGGGCCGGCTACGTTGAACCTGATGATTTTTCCGGCACCGCTCGCTTGTTGCAGCGCTGGATCGGTGCTCCTGAAAGTGTGCGTGACGGTATGCGGGTAAATGCGCGACGCTGTTTTGAGCAACGGTTTGAAATCAACAAAGCGGTCGATTCGCTTCTCGAGGTTCTGAACGAGGGTCGGGTAGCGCAATGAAGATTACTATTGTTCTCGGGGCGTTTTTCCCGGTGCCCACGATCATGGGCGGCGCCATTGAAAAGGTCTGGTCATCGTTAGCGAAGGAATTCGCCCGGCGCGGTCATGAAGTGGTCCTGATTTCGCGGGCAATGCCACAGTTCGCGCGGGAGGAACAAGTCGACGGCGTGAAATATTTGCGCGTGCCGGGATTCGATTCTCCGCGCAACATCGTCTGGCTGAAATTTCTCGATCTTCTTTACTCGCTGCGCGTGAGATCGATTCTGCCAAAGGCGGACGTGATTGCGCCCCATACGTTCTGGCTTCCCATTTTGTTGCGCGATACCAGCAGAGGAAAAGTTTACGTGCACATTGGTCGTCATCCGAAGGGTCAGATGCGTTTTTATCGGCACGTCGCCCGCCTGCAGGCTCCAACCGCTGACCTGGCCCGGGCCGTTGCCGCCGAAGCGCCGAAGCTTGCTCCGAAAATCAGCATCGTGGCTAATCCGGGACCGAGCTTAACGCGCAACGCACCGATTCCGATCGAGCAGCGGGAAAAGATCATCCTCTTTGTTGGGCGGGTTCATCCTGAAAAGGGCATTCACCTTCTGGTTAAAGCTTTCGCGGGCGCGAAAAGTGCGTTAACCGCCGGCTGGAGATTGATTGTGGTGGGTCCAACCGAAGTCAGGCTAGGCGGAGGCGGCGAGAATTATCTTGCTGAGTTGAAGACCCACGCCGCCGGGGCTGACGTGATTTTTCGCGGGCCAGTGTTTGATCCTGCCGAATTGGCTAACGAATACGATAACGCGCGAATTTTTGTCTACCCATCGCTGGCTGAAAAAGGCGAATCGTTCGGTCTGGCGCCGCTCGAGGCGATGACCCACGGTTGCGCCGTCATCGTGTCTGATCTTGGTTGTTTTCGCGATTTTATTTCGGCGGACCAGACTGGCGTCGTCTTCGATCATCGCTCTACCGATCCCATGCTGGCGCTGCGCCGCAAACTTGAAAGCCTGATGGTCGATCAAACGTTGCTCTCCCGCATGGCCGCGGCAGGTTATGCCAAGTCGGCCGATCACTCGCTCGAGCGGGTGGCGGACCAGTTCTTGGCCGATTTCAATTCCATAGTTTCCGATTCACATGGCTGACCAAGTCGCAGTTGATCCTGAGCAGAAGACGCCGTTTGAGTCGCCGTGGACGACTGAAAACCGGTTTCTGCGCGTGCTATGGGAATTCTGTTGGTTTTTGTTCTGTAGCTGGACGCCGAAACCGCTCAATCAATGGCGGCTCTTCTGGTTGCGGGTGTTCGATGCCAAGATCGATGGTACGCCTTTCGTGCATCAACGGGCCCGGATCGCCATCCCCTGGAATCTGACTCTCCACGATCACGCCTGTCTGGGCGATCGGGCCAATGCCTATTCGTTAGGCGAAATTGAAATTGGCGCGCGTGCGACGGTCGCCCAGGAAGCTTATCTGAGCAGCGCGAGTCACAATTTCCAGGACCCGGCGATGCCGCTGACTGTCGCCAAAATTACGATTGGCGAGGACGCGTTCATTGGCGCCCGCGCCTTTGTGTTGCCAGGCGTGCGAATTGGTGCGCGAGCCGTCGTTGGTGCTTGTTCGGTTGTGACCAAGGACGTGCCTGACGATGTGATCGCCGCGGGCAATCCATGCCGCGTTCTTCGCCCGCGATGACTTCGCGCGTCCCGGTTTCGGTCATTGTTCCGATAAAAAATGAAGCGGAGAATTTGCCGCGCTGTCTCGGCTCCGTTCCGTGGGCGGACGAAATTTTCGTGGTCGACTCCCAAAGCACCGACGACTCGGCCCGGATCGCCGAGCAGCATGGAGCGCGGGTCAACCAATTTCACTTCAACGGAATCTGGCCCAAGAAGAAAAACTGGGCGCTGGAGAATCTGCCGTTCAAGAACGAATGGGTCTTCATTCTCGATGCAGATGAAGTCTTGCCGGCTGAAGCGGAGACGGAGTTCGCAAACGCAATCGCGAATGCTGGAGACATTGCCGGTTACTGGATCAATCGCCGCTTTTATTTTTTGGGTCGCTGGTTGAAACACGCCTATTACCCGAATTGGAATCTGCGACTATTCCGGCATTCGTTGGGTCGCTACGAGAAACTGACCGATGTGGAAACGGACAGCGGCGACAACGAAGTCCATGAGCACGTCGTGGTGAAAGGTCCAACGTCGCGATTGCGCTCCGAAATGGACCACTATGCGTTTCCGTCGATCGACGTGTTCATCGAAAAGCACAATCGCTACTCTAACTGGGAAGCGCGAGTCGCGGCCGAAGAACGGGGAGGCCAAGCCCTTGCTCACCAGCATGTCGATCTTAAGCGATCCCTCAAGAGGTTTGCCAAGCGACTGCCTTTTCGGCCACTGCTTCGATTTCTTTACATTTACGTCTGGCAAAAAGGGTTTCTCGACGGACGCGAAGGTTATTATTTCGCGCGGTTGCATGCGATGTATGAATCCTTGTCGGTCGCGAAAACTTACGAGTATCGCAACCAGGGTAAGCGCGGTTAGCGATTTTCGAACCTAGTAAGCCGTCTGCGGCGGCTTCACCAGATGGAAAAATGTCCGCAAGATGATCGCGAGTTCGAGCGAGAGGTTCCAGTTTTCCAAATATTCGATGTCGCAAGCAACGCGATTGGCAATGTCGGCGCCGTTACGTGCTTCGCCACGGAAGCCGCGGACCTGAGCCAGACCGGTGATGCCTGGCTTCACGAAGGTACGCACATGGTAGTTCGCCATGTATTTGGAGAATTGCTGATTGTGTTCGATCAAATGCGGCCGCGGCCCGACAATGCTCATGTCGCCGCGGAGCACGTTCCAAAATTGCGGCACTTCATCGATGCTCAGTTTGCGAAACCATTTTCCCAAGGGATAAACGCGCTGGTCGGACAGGCTGGCCTGGCGGGCTAACTCGCCGTTGCTCGAGTGCATGGTGCGAAATTTGTAGATGTCGAACTGTCGATTTTGGAGACCGGCGCGGCGTTGAACATGAAACAGCGGGCCGGGCGACTGCAGCCGCTGGCTAACAAATACGATCAGCGCCAGGATCGGAAAAACGAAGATCATTATCGGAATCGCGATCACAAAATCGATTGCGCGCTTTAGAAATCGGTTAAGCGGATTTTCCAGCGGTTCCTCCCGCAGCCCGATAAAACGGAACCCACCGTCTTCAAAATGGGTCACCGAGTGACGCAGTTTCTCTTCGAGGTCGCTCAAGATCAGCAAACGAATGCCAAGTTGGTCACACGTTTGGATTACGTTCTGATAGATGTCAGCGAAAAGTGGAAATTCCAGGAGAATCACCTGAGTGATTCCGCGCTCATGGATCACTTTCTCGATCTCATTCGGTTTCCCCAGCACGGGAATTCCGGCAGCTGTCTTCTCGATGTTCTCTTCGCAAATCAGGCCGACGGTCCGCAAACCGATCTCAGCCTTCCGCCGCAGCCAATCGCCCAGTTGCTCGGCTCGGCGACTGGAACCCACCAGCAGCGTTTTGTCCTCATTCCGAAAAATTCCACGGGCCAGGATCGTTGGGAGATAATAATGCGAAAACAAGAGCGCGACATACAGCCACGGAACGAAGTTGAAGAAGAAGACACGGGAAATGAACGCGTCCTTTGTCGCGATCAGATACAGGACGAGCAATCCCACGCTGGCCACGGTCTGGCGGAAACTGAGCCGATGCGGGTGGAGGAGTTCGTTTTGCAAAAAATAAGCTTTCGATCGGGTGAATGCTTCCAGAAGCATGCCGAACACGAGCATTCCGCAGTAGATGCTGTAACGCCGCCAGGTCAGCTCCGCGCTCGGCGAATAAAACGTCACCATGATCCAGACGCCGAGCCAGAACAGGCCGGCCACGATAACGATCTGGCAAAACAGAAAAAGGCGGTAAAGTCCTTCCGTCCGTTGCGTGACCATTTTATTTCGGTGCGCCGAAGGTCAGAGTACGCGATGGCGGCAGGCCTTCAACTCGTGCTAATCTTTTCGGGCTCATGACATTTGAACTTCGCCAACGAATCGCCGCGGATCGTAAAAGCGATTCCCATACCATTACAGCCTTGGTCGCCTGATGGAGAACGCAGCCGAACGAACAGGATCTGCCCGTGAGCGTAGGGGAACACCCGGTCCGTTCCCGGAAGCGTTTCTGGCGGCGTTGCCGGTGATTGCCTGTTTCCTCGGCGGCGCCACCACAAAATGGGGTGAGGGAATTGTCGTGGCGCTTCTCGGAATTTTCCTAATCTTCCGGCCGCCGCGCTACTCGCTTGGGCCCGCGATCAATCTCATTTTCCTCCTGTTTTTGCTTTGGGCGGCGGTCGCGTTTTTGCCCGCGACCTGGTTTTTCAAACCGGCCTGGCGCACCGCCTTCACCGACGATTTCGGCATTTCGCTTCCAACAACTTTGAGCCCGCAACCATGGATCACGTTGACTTGCTGGTTCAGTCTTCTGGCCGGGATCAGTTGGCTTTATGTGGTCTGCAGTGAGGACCTCGGATTGCATGAGGCGCGCACCGCGCTGCGCTTGTTCACAGCCGGCATCGCTCTTTTGGCGATGATCTGCGTTCTACTGTGGCTTCGCCACACCACCTTTCCGTTCTGGCACAACGCCCGCAATTTCGGGCCGTTCCCAAATCGCAACCAAACCGGCAATCTCTTTGGTCTGACCGCAATGATGATTCTGGCTTGCGGCCAGGACGATCTTCGCAAAGGGCGCAAACGCTGGATCGCTTGGGTCGTTGCGCTCGGCTTTGTCATTGCTGCAATCATTCTGAACTTTTCTCGCGCCGGTGTCGGCATTCTTGTCGCTGGCAGCGCGCTTTGGCTCGGCATCTTTTCGCTTCGGCAACGCTCGCCTTCCAAGATAGCGATCGTCGTTTCCTTTCTGCTGCTTCTCGGCACCGCGCTGCTGATCTTCGGTGGGCAAACGATGGAGCGATTTCATCTCCGCCAACTCGGCAGCGTCGATGTCTCCACCGATTTTCGCTGGAAGATTTTCTCGGATGTTTTTCAACTGCTTCGCGATTCGCCGTGGGTTGGGATTGGCCTGGGCAATTTTGAAGCGGTCTTTGCAACTTTTCGGGCAGCATCCTTCAGCGAACAACGCGCGCTTCACCCCGAAAGCGATTGGCTATGGACCTGGACCGAGCTGGGCTGGCCGGCCGTGGTTCTGATCATTGTCGGATTCGTTCTTCTGGTTCGAAAAGTTTTTCCGCTGCAAGAAGGTACCAATCAACGCTACCGGCTCGCCACTTTCATTGCCGCGATCCTGTTTGCCTTGCACGGCTTGATTGATGTCTCCGGTCATCGCGTCGGAACAATGCTCGCCGCGATATTCCTGCTTGGACTATCGATCCATCGCCCGTTCTCCTGCCGCCCGCTTGGTAGGATGTCGATCTTGTTCCGGTTGACCGGATTGGTTTTGCTCGTTGTCGGTGTTTCCTGGCTGGTTTCCGCGCGGGGAAAGAAACTTCTTCCCGGTTCAGTCGGCGTGAGCAGTGCCAAACGGCTCGCCGTGATGGCAAATCAGGAACACGATTTCAAGGAAGCCATTTTTCTCGCCAACACTGGATTGCACTGGGCGCCGCTCGATTGGGAACTTTATTTTTCACGCGCCATCGCCGAGGTCCCGCTCAAACAGACAGAAAATGCCCTTCTTGATTTTAGTCGCGCGCGGTTTCTGGAGCCGAGCTCCTACGAACTTCCCTTCGCGGAAGGGACCGCCTGGCTCCAGGCGAAGCAACCGGCCCTGGCCGCGACCGCTTGGCAGGAAGCGTTGCGTCGCGCAAGCGGAACGCGGGCCGGCGTTTACGCGCGCATGTTGAGTAACGCCGCTCTGCGAAGCCCCGAGCTCAGCCGGCTTTTGGCCGAGCGCGGCGTCAGCCGTCACGATCTGGCAATGCCATATCTGAGCCAGCTCACCGGCGCCGACTTTAATCGCGCGATCAATGAAGTCCTGCAACACGATCCCGACTTGGGCTCGTATCCCGAACCGGAGAAGCTCGCGCTCTTGTCGCTTTGGTCGGAACGCGGAGACGGCGAGGCGCTCGCCCGCGCGGTTGAGCAACATCCCGACTGGTTGTCTTACGCTTGGTTTGGCATCGCGAAATACGACGCGACCAAAAAGGATTTTCGCGCCGCTTACGATCTCGCTCAAAAATATGGCGAACCGGCGGCCATGCCGCGACTTTCTTCGGGCAATAACCGCTCATCTGGCTCAGACCTGATGCGATTAGAGAGTCAATTCCGATCTTCGCCCGATAATTACGCGATCGGTTACGAGCTCTACCGCGCTCAAGAACAGGCCGGCCGCATCGACGACGCGCTTCAAACCGTGCGCCACTTCAGCGAACGCAAAAACATGCCCGCTTACTGGAAATATCTCGAAGCCAAACTCTGGGCCGAAAAGCAAAACTACGAACGCGCCTGGAAAGCCTGGGAATCATTCCACGCCGGGCAATCGGCTAAGTGAACGATGGGCGGCAATTACTTTAAATAGCGAGACTCAGTTCTACTCGGTGATGATTTTATCAGCCCACTCCACCAGTGACACAAAGATTTTAGGATTTCCGAACTTTGCGCCAAAGTTCGCCAGATCCGTTTCCACTACGCCTCTGGCCCGCGAGCATGCGCCGCAGGCATAGATTGGTATCTTTTTGGTAACGAGCTTGCCCAAGACTTCAGCAAGAGGCGGCCAACCGACCGGGACCACTGCATCGGCGACCGATTTCCGCATCAGCGAGACGGCTTCGCCCAGAAGGAAGATCTGCACCTCGTGGCCGGCTTCAGAAAGTGCATCGCCATGCAGGAAAGGAAATGCGGCCTTGGTTGGGTCGTCCGATCCCCATGCACTTTTCATGAGGATTTTCAGCTTTGTTGGGTTGGCAGTTGCCGCCGGGACTGCCGCCGCTGCTGCGAACAGTGGCAAGGCTGCGAGTTTTCTTAGGAATGATCGACGTATCATAGGATTGGCAATTATTTGATCTAACTAGACAAAGCTGAGCGACCCCGCCACTTGAAGCAAAAGTGCGAAATTCGCCGAAGG
>CAZFZG010000008.1:0-12672 GCA_964523205.1 uncultured Chthoniobacteraceae bacterium
GCCTGCATTAGATTCCGGTGGGTTGGGACGACGCGGACACTGAAGCCGTAAGCGCCGCTTTCCGACGCCGGCACTGATCCTTGATACAAATAACTGCCATCGCCATTGCGGCCGCTGGCGTTCAAAACGGTGATCGACGGATTTTTGATTCCGCCGTTCTCCGCTTCGCCGTGATAGGCCTCGACTCGGACATGGTTTGGGTCGACATCGCCGAGATTGACGTGAGCGCTGACCTGAAGCGATTCCCCAACCAGAATGTTTTGTCGATCCTTATTGCCGACCTGCACGTCGCGAATCTGTACTTGGGGCCAGTCTTTCCGCATCCGCGTCTTCCACTGGCTCAACTGAGTCGCAGGTTCGCAGCCATTTTGTGAAAAGTTTTCGTGCGAGCGCGCCGCGGGAATATAAAGCCGCTCGGTATATTCCTTGACCATCCGGTGGGTATTGAAGACCGGCGTGACACTGCGGATCGATTCGCGCATCAACTGCAACCAGGCGAGTGGAAGTTTACCATCCGGTTTGGCGTAATAGAGGGGGATGATCTGGTTCTCGAGCAGTTGATAAAGACTGTTGGCGTCCACTGCCGTTTGGAATTCAACCGTGCCATCATTGATTTCCGGCGCGATGGCCCAACCGTTGTTCCCGTTGAATCCTTCGTGCCACCAACCGTCGAGCACGCTGAGATTGATTCCGCCGTTGGGCGCGCATTTCATTCCGCTGGTGCCGCTCGCTTCCATTGGACGCAGCGGATTGTTCAACCAAAGATCGACACCTTGGACCAGCCGGCGCGCGATGTAGCTGTCGTAATCTTCCAGAAACACAACGCGATTCTCGAATCCGGTTTCGCGGCTGAATTTGTAAACTTCCTGGATCAGGGCGCGGCCCCCTTCGTCGCGCGGATGCGCTTTGCCGGCAAAAATGAACTGCACCGGCCGAGTCGTGTCGTTGAGCAATCGCTTGAGCCGTTCCTTGTCGCTGAATAAGAGCGCGCCGCGTTTGTAAGTCGCGAACCGTCGCGCAAAACCGATGGTCAAAATCTCGGGGTCGAGGATGCGATTCACATTGCGGATCGCTTCCGGCGAATCGCCGATTCGTTCCCGCCGCATGCGCACGCGCTCGCGCACAAATTCCACCAAGCGCTGTTTCAATTGCTGATGCGTTTCCCAAAGCTGCGCGTCCGGAATGTCCATCACCCGGCGCCAAAAATCCGGCTCAGTAATGTGTTCTTCCCATTCGCCGAGATATTTTCGATAGAGCGCGGAAAACTCGGGGGCCATCCAGGTCTTGGTGTGAATGCCGTTGGTCACGCTGGTGATCGGCACTTCGTGGACGGGCACGCCGTTCCAGACATCGCGCCAAAGCGAGCGGCTGACATCGCCGTGCAATTTACTCACTCCATTTGAATGACGGCTCAATCGCAAGGCAAGGATGGTCATGCTGAATGGATCGCTGCGGTCGACCCGCGTCTGTCCAAAAGATAACAGCTCGTCGAACGGAATCCCGAGCTCTTTGGCGAACTCGCCGAAGTATTTCCGCATCATGTCGCGCGGGAAGGAATCGTTACCCGCTGGGACAGGTGTGTGGGTTGTGAAAATGTTGGCCGACGCCACCACCTGCAGCGCCGAGTAAAAGTCGAGTTTCTTGTCGACCACTTTCCGACGAATCCGCTCCAACGCGAGAAACGCGGAGTGACCTTCGTTCATTTGGAAAACTTCCGGCTCGATCCCGAGCGTGTTGAGCGCTTTGACGCCTCCGATGCCAAGCATGATCTCCTGCCGCATCCTCATTTCCTGGTCGCCGCCGTAAAGCTCGGCCGTGATCAAGCGATCCTCGGCGTTGTTTTCCGGAATGTCAGTGTCGAGGAGGAAAAGATTGATCCGGCCGACCTGCAGCTGCCAAATCTTGGCGAATACATCACGATCCAGAATGCGCACCGAGACGAGAAGATTGGCGCCCTCGCGTTGGACCTCGCGAAGCGGCAGATGATGAAAATTCTGGTTGAGGCTGACCGCCTGCTGCCCGCCGTCCTTGTCGATCTCCTGCCGGAAATAGCCGTGACGGTAAAGCAGGCCGACGGCGACAAAATTCAAATCGAGATCGCTGGCCGACTTGCAATGGTCGCCAGCGAGTATGCCGAGACCGCCGGAATAATTTGGAATCGATTCGTGAAATCCGAACTCAGCCGAAAAGTAGGCAACCGGTCGCCGGATCGCGGCCGCGGCTCCGGTTTTACCATACGTGTCCTGGCGCGCGAGATAATTTCGGAACGTGTCGTGAACTTGTTTGAGCTCGCGCAGGAACGCCTTGTCCTGGGCCAGTTCTTCCAGGCGCGCCTGTCGTGAAAGCTGCAACATGCGGACCGGATTGTGGTTGGTCCGATTCCAGAGGTCGGGGTCGAGATGGCGAAAGAGGCGGCGGGCGGACGGTTCCCAGGTCCACCAAAGGTTGAACGTCATCTCCCGGAGCGGTTCGAGCACCGCGGGAAGGGTGGGAATTACGTTATAGATCTGAAACGTCGGCATGGGTAGCAGCGAAGGGTGAAATTGGCGAAGAAATCCCGGATCGGCAAGTATGCCTAAGGTCCAACTGCATAACTCGCGCCAAGTTTTTCCTATAACGCCGTTCGCCGAGGTCTCATCATCAGACCGAGAAAGAACCCGGCGACCAGGCCGCACAAATGCGCCGATGTGCTGACCTCCGGCGTAGAAATGTCGAACGCGATCTGGATAGCAATGATGAGCAGGATATTGAGCAGGCGCTGCTTCGCCTGCCACATCTGGCGATGGCGAAAAAGAAATCCGGCCCAGGCCCCGACGATTCCCATGACGCTTCCGGACGCGCCGACCAGTTCGGCCGGTCGGACAATCTTCAGCAGAGTGAGCAGGACAA
This sequence comes from uncultured Chthoniobacteraceae bacterium, assembly GCA_964523205.1. Taxonomy (GTDB): domain Bacteria; phylum Verrucomicrobiota; class Verrucomicrobiia; order Chthoniobacterales; family UBA10450; genus AV40. Next base: position 2,890 of record CAZFZG010000008.1, read on the forward strand.
CGCCGGCAGTCGATCCTAGCCCGGCAATCAGATAACAGGTGGCGAATCGAAATGGGCCGATGATTTTTTCGAGCGGCGGTCCAAGCACATAGAGCGCGAAGAGATTAAACCCGAGATGAAGGAAGTTGTAATGGAGGAAAAGAGCGGAGATCAGTCTCCAAAACTCGCCCTTTTGGATTACGGCAAAAAAGTCGAGCGCACCAAGCCGATGCAAAATTACCGGACTGGCCAATGCTCCTCTCCACAGTTCGACGCAGAAAACAGCGACATTGAGGAAAATGAAAGCGATGACTGCAGGTGCGCCGCGTAACCGCTGATATCGATCTTGCGATGCGCTGCCGGTTGGAATGTCAGGGGATGGACCGCGTCGCATTTCGAGGGTACGAAAGGCCCGAACCTGATCGCGCAACTGAGTTGTAGGATGCAAAAATTGCATCGCGGTGGCGAGTTGCCTGGCCGCTTGGTAGCGGCCTTGAGCGGCGAGATCAGACGCTTTTCTCAAGCCGATTGCCGGAAGAAACAGCAGGGCAAACCAGGCACCGCCGCCGATGTAACCCGCGCTTTTCGGAGCGGCGATCCAAGCGATACCAGTGATCGCTAAAACGATGACCGCGGCGACTCGCCAACCACGAAAAATTCCTCCGGGCCGCCAAGCCCGGGCCAACACCAATAACGGCGAGATCAGGGCAACAAACAGAAAGATGTGATTCAGGTCCACTCGCGAAAGTTGGAGGTTCGACGTTTGAGGTTTGAAGTCAAACACCGATAGTTATTGTCGATCTTACCTATGCGAATCACGGTCACTGATTATCTCGACGTTGTCTCTTCGTGGTGTTTTTGGTCAGAGCCAGCCTGGGCGGAGTTGAAAAAACGTTATCAAGGGCGAGTCGAGTTTCAGTGGAAGATTGCGTTGATGGATCCGAGCGGTTTGCCGACGTCGCGCGAACAGGAGCAATGGTTTTATCGTAGGAGCGGAATGTTGATGCGCTCGCCCTTCATGCTGAGTACCGACTGGTATGACGCGAGCTCGAAGGAATGGCTGCCGCCGAACGCGGTCGCCGAAGCGGCCAAGGATTTTGGAATCACCGATGATCGCGTCCGACTGGCGCTGAGTTACGCGGCGTTGCGCGAGGGGAAAAGAGTGAGCCAGTGGAATGTCTGCGCCGAAATCGGCGCGGCCGCCGGCAAGATCGACAAGAAGAAATTGCTCGACGCGGCACAGTCTTCGGCGGTTGAAAAGCGCATGCGCGCGTCGACCGCCGAGTTTCATGCCATGCAAATCACCCAGCGCCCAGCTTTCGTGATCGATACTGAGATCGGCGACCGCGCAGTTTTCTCCGGAGTGGTGAGACTGGAACCGCTGGCGGCGACGCTCGATAGCATGCTCGACGACGTAATCGGCTACGCCGCACACAAAGCGCACTTTGGCGAGCCGCCGCCGAAATGACGAAGATTGAGAAAGCGCTGCGGATTTGTTAAATTTCGGGTTGTGAACCCTCAAGAGATAAACCGAACGTTACGGTACGGTTTCGCCATTGCATGTCGTTCGACTCGAGCCATTGGTCGCGGCATAATGCATTGTGTAGGCGCGTGTCCTGCTTGCATGAGTTGAGATTCACCTTGCCAGCTTCGAAATGTTGCTTACAACTTCCCTTCGGCTCGTGGTTATGAAACGAGCACTTCGGCGCGGTCCTCGCAGCTGCGGCGAAGCCGAGTGCATCGACATTTGGCGAAAGTGGATGTCGATCCTTGCGACGAAAGAAATACCGGCGAATTGGCGCACTCCCGCTTCGCCGTCTAGGAGACAAAACTAATCTGCAACCGCAATTTCGTGTAAACGGCCGCATTCGCGCTCGCGAAGTCCGGGTCATTTTGGGATCGAGCGGCCAGCAGCTTGGCGTGATGAAATTGTCAGACGCCTTGCGGGAAGCGCAAAACCGTGGGCTTGACCTGGTGGAGGTCGCGCCCACCGCTAATCCACCAGTCTGCAAAATCGTTTCGCTCGGAAAATTCCGTTACGATCTTTCCAAGCACGACAAGGACAGGAAACCCGGCGGCGCGAAGCTCAAGGAAATCAAATTTCGAGTCAACATCGACGAGCACGATTACCTGACCAAAGTCCGGCACGGCGAAGAATTTCTCGATCGTGGCAACAAGGTGCGGGTGCAGCTTCAATTTCGTGGCCGCGAAATGGCGCACCAGGAGTTCGGCATGCAGTTGATGGAAAAGGTGCGGGACGATCTCTCCGGAATGTCTCAAGTCGAGATGGAACCGAAGATCACCGGGCGCAACATCACCATGACGTTGACGCCGTTGCCGGCTAATCGCCGCAAACGCCGTTTCCTACCGCCGCCTAGAGAGAAAGCCGCTGCCGCAGCCTGAGTGGCGAGTAACGCTCGAACCAGGTCAGTGTTTTTTCGGCGGAGCCGCAACCGGCGTTCCAGTCGGAACCGCATTCTGCGATTTGATTTTCAGCAAACGCGCTTTGCGGTCGAGCGCTTCTTTATTCTTCCCGCTAATCTTCAGGGCGCCATCGTTTTCGGCCATCGCGTTCTGTAAATCGCCCCGAGTCTCGTAAATGTAGGCCCGATAATTGTGATACTTGATTTCGCCCGGGTTGAGCTTGCTCGCTTCGGCATAGTCGGCTAGCGCCTTGTCGTAGTCGTTGATTCTCATCTCGATCGCGGCCCGCTGCTCGTAGGCTCTGGCATCGGGTTTGATTTTTATAGCTTCATTCAAATCGTTCATTGCGTCTTGGAAACGCGAATCGTTCGCGTAAGAATAGGCTCGCTGTTCATAAGCTAGCACGAGGCTCGCGACGTATTTCCGGTCCATCTCTGAAGCTTTGCGAAAACGCTCGATGGCTTTTCCCCAGTCCTGCTCCTTGGCAGCTGCCGATCCTTCACGGGCGATCTTCGTCGCCTCCGGACTTCCCTCCTGCTGGGCAGACTGAACAATGGAAAGTCCAAATGCGGTGACAAGGCAGAGAGCAAACAATGTTTTCATGATTAGCAATTTATTGACGGCAAGATTGCCCGAACAATTCGAAATTGGCGATCACAAATCTCGCTCTCGCGGTCGCCTCAGGTCTGTTCCGGGGTAGGCGATTGCTCGATGTCGACCTTCGGCTCCGGTTCGGTGGCCGCCTGAGCCGGTCCAGGCTCGTTTACTCGCGTGATTCGCAGCGTTCGCCCGGTTTTTTCATCGATTTCAAGCAACGCTCCATGCAGCCGAACCTCGCCGGCCGCCACCGGAAACGCGGCGGGCAGATTCGACACGAACCGATTCATGATCGGTTCGACCGCGCGGCCAAGAATCGAATTTACCGGGCCGCACATTCCGGCGTCGCACAAGAAGGCGGTCCCTCCGGGAAGGATCTGTTCGTCCGCGGTTTGGACGTGGGTATGGGTTCCAAGGACGGCGGAAACTTTGCCGTCCAAAAAACGGCCCATCGCGATTTTCTCACTGGTTGTTTCACCGTGAACATCGACAACGATGTTTGGCGTTTCCTCGCGCAATCTGGCGACAGTTGTCTCCACCGCCCGAAACGGATTATCCAGGATTGGCTGCATGAATGTGCGGCATTGAACGTTGATGACGCCCACTTTGCCCTTGGCCGTCTCGAGCACGATCGACCCGTTGCCCGGCGCGCCCGGCGGATAATTCACGGGCCGCAATAACCGCGGCTCGGTGTCGATGAACGACAAGATATCTTTTTGATCCCAGATGTGATCGCCGGTTGTTACCACCGAGACGCCGGCGCGGAGAAGGTCGATCGTGATTTTCCCGGTAATGCCGCGACCGCCAGCCGCGTTTTCTCCGTTCACTACAACAAAATCAATCGCCTGTTGGCCCTTTAATTCCGGGAGGCGGGCAATGACCGCGTTGCGGCCCGGTTCGCCTACCACGTCGCCGAGAAAAAGTACCGTTAGCATTGAGCGACATCGTAGTGCACACGTTCGAAACGTCCATGTGAAACAAATGACGCTCGAACGTCGAAGCTCCATTTAGATTCGAAATCCGAATATCGAAGATCGAAACAAATCCAAACACTCCAAATTCGAATGTTCAAAGTGGCGCCCATATTGTTTGTTTTCAGGATTCGAGTTTTGAATTTCGGGTTTGTTTCGGATTTCGGATTTCGGATTTCGGATTTGTTTCGGTCGCTGTTTCTGCTGCTCTGGTTAGCGGCCTCAGTTGCGCCCATCCTTGCAGCGGACAATCTCGGCGTTCTCGGCAGCAAACCGAAATGGGATGTTCTCGAACATTATCAGCGCACGATTACCCACGACGAGTTCACGCACTTAATCGATGATGTTTATTGCACGCACGGAATTCCCGACGACTTGATCAAAATCGACAACGACGTTGCCCACCTCGTAACAACGCGAGACCCGCACGCGGAATTCACGCTCCAGTTCGCGGCCGACGAAAATTCGAAAGGTCGAATTCCGCGACTTTGGCACCCTGCCAAATCGCTACCGGCCGCCAAGCCGAACAAACCTCTGGCCGGATTGCGGATCGCCCTCGACCCGGGTCATCTCGGCGGCAAATGGGCGAAAATGGAAGAACGCTGGTTCAAATTTGGCGACTCGAAACCGGTTACGGAAGGCGACCTTACGTTGCGGGTATCGCGAATGCTTGCCACGCGACTAAGAAAGCTCGGGGCCACGGTTTTGTTCGTTCGCAACACCACTCAGCCAATCACGTCGAAGCGCCCTTCCGATTTTTTGGCCCTGGCGAAGAAAATCCTGATCAAGAACGGCGTGCCGGCGCCGCAGCCGGGGATACTTCCAGCGGACGATCCAATGCGCGAGCAAACTGTGCACTGGCAAAGCGAAATGTTGTTTTATCGCTACAGCGAGATTCGGCGACGGGCGGTGCTGGTGAACAACCAACTCCATCCCGATCTGGTGCTTTGTTTGCACTTCAATGCCGAAGGGTGGGGTGATCCGGCGAATCCAACGTTGATCGACAACAATCACCTGCATCTACTGGTGAATGGTTCGTATGTGCAAGACGAGCTCCAATTGGATGACGAACGATTTGAAATGATTCGACGTCTACTTAGCCGTGTCTATGACGAAGAACTCGCGATTGCAGACACCGTTGCAAGTTCGATGGCGAAAGCGACCGGGTTGCCGGCGTTTCAATATCCAACCACGCTGACGACGACGAAGGTTGGCTCGAGTGGTTACGTTTACGCGCGAAATTTGCTCGCCACCCGGCTCTATCGTTGCCCGGTCGTTTACTGCGAGCCGTATGTCATGAATAGCAAGGACGGCTTCGCCCGTATTCAAGCGGGCGACTATGACGGCATCAAGGAAGTCAACGGCGTGCAGCGTAAAAGTATTTTTCGCGAATACGCCGACAGCGTGACCCAGGGATTAGCCGAATATTATTCGAAGACTCGCACCAAGCGCGATTGACTCCGAAAGCTTTTCGCGAGTTGATCTCGTTCCTATTTTACGGTCCGCAATTGCACGCAATCGATCAGCGCATCTCGTGCTCGGACGTCGCTGACAATCACAAGATTGTCGCCCGGTGCAGTCAGTTTTTGATCGCGCAGGAATTTCTGGGCCGTCTCGATAGTCGCGTTCGGATCATCGCTGAATTCGATTCGGACGGCGCAAACGCCCCAGCAGATCGACAATTGTCGTCGAACTTCTTCGCTCGGTGTAAAGGCGAAGATCGTCGCTCGCTGCGGCCGAAGGTTTGAAGTATTCCGCGGCATCCGGCCGTGCCGAGTAAAGACGATGAGCTTCGAACGGGGGAGGGAATTGGCCAGTGCTACAGCCGCCGCTACAGTTTTTTGCCGGGCGTCTTCTAAAATCGCCGATTCAGCGTAACCGGCGCCGCCGCTTCGCTCGATCCGCGCTGTCACCCGGTTCAACACGTCGACACACTCCACCGGATAATGTCCAACACTGGTTTCACCGCTGAGCATGATCGCGTCGGCCTGTTCGAAGACGGCGTTTGCCACATCGGTGATCTCGGCCCGGGTCGGAATCCGGTTGGTGATCATCGATTCCAGAAGATGGGTGGCAACGATCACCGGTTTCCCAAATCGAATGCAATCCTTGACAATGCGGCGTTGAATGAGCGGCAACTCTTCCATCGGCACTTCGATCCCGAGATCGCCGCGAGCAACCATCACAATGTCGGCCGTCTTGATAATGTCCTCGATCGATTCCACCGCGGCCTGGTCCTCGATCTTTGCGACTACGCACGCTTTGCTCTTCTTGCGCTTCAACAAATCTCGAAGTTCGTCCAGATCGCCGGATTTGCGGACGAAACTGAGGGCAACGAAGTCGACGCCGAGCTTCGCGCCAAGCGTCACGTCCGTTATGTCTTTTTTCGTCAACGGCGGAAGACTGACGTGCACACCTGGCAGATTGATATGCCGGCGGGACTCCAGTTTCGCCGGAGTAAGAACTCTGCAGATGACGCGGTTCTTCTTCTTTTCGATAACCTCTAGATTAATCAACCCATTGTCGACGAGCACCGCGTCGCCCACGTCGATGTCGTCGACAAACTTATCATAGTTCACCGGGACCGAGTTCTTTTTGGAGGGCTTCGCGCCGCGAACCGTAAGCTCGAGCGTGTCGCCTTTCTTTAACTCCAACGGCGTTTTGACCGGCCCCGTTCGAATCGCGGGACCCTGTGTGTCCAACAAAATGCCGACTGGCCGCGCGAGTCGATCGGCGAGTTGACGGATGCGCGGAACGATCGTCCGCACCCAGCCCGGACTCGCATGACTCATGTTCAGCCGGAAAACGTCTGCGCCGTGAGCGATCAACTGCCGAATGGTCTCCGTTTTCTCCGTCGCCGGACCGAGCGTACAGATGATTTTAGTTTTCCGCATACGACGATGTAGATCTTAGCAGATGTCGATGTTGCAAAAAATAGGCGGCGCACCTGAATCAAGCGCGTCGCTTCAACTGCAATCGCTGAAGATTTACTTTAGTCTGGCCTGCGTTTCCTGGGCGAGCTTGAGGTGTTGCTGCACAACCCTGGAATAGTCGCTGATTCGGTCGACCATTTTACCCTTGTTGGTAGGAACGTTCCACGCGTTCGGCCACGTCTTTGTATCCGTACTCGGCTTCGTAGATCTGCTTCATGCAGTTGAGTGACTTCGCCCGCTCTCCCATCTTTTCGTAAACGATCCCGAGGTTGTAGACGATCTCCTTCTTCATCGCGTCCATTGTTAAAATTTCCTTCGCAGCGTCCTCGAATTGTTTCATCGCCAGATCGAGCATTCCCAGCTCGGAATAGCAAACGCCGAGCAGGTTCGTCGCTTTCAGGCGTGTGTTGGGGTTCTGCCGCGCCCGTTGCAATTCCGGAACCGCTTCCCGAAATCGCTGGGCAGTGACTAGAAGTTCGCCGAGCTCAAACCGCAGGTGGACTTCGGTTGGAGTGCGTGCCACCCGCCGCCCCGCCTCGCCGATCAGGATTTCGGCCCGCTTTTTCTTTGCCTCGATTAGTTCTTCGGTCTTCTTGGCGTGAACGGCGTCTTTTTCCCAGTAGCTGGCGAGAAATTCCTCGAGCGCCGCGATCTCGCGCTCGGCGGCGCGTAATTTCAAATCCGACACCTTCCGGATTAGATCGGCGTCGGTTGCGCCGGATAGATCCACCGCGTGTTGAAACCAGCCGATTGCCCATTCGATGTCGTCTTTCTGTTCGTGAAGTTCGCCCAACCGTCGCGCCAGATCGACATTGTTCGGGTGCGCCTGTTGTTTCGCTTTCGCTTCAGCGATTTGTCGGTCGAGCGAGTCCCCGGTCAATTCCGTCCGGCTCTGTTGCTCGAGTGAAATCGCAACGTCCTTGTCTTTGATAAGTTCGCGATAGCTTTCGGCCTGAGTCCAGCCGCCAGTGCTCATCGAGGCGCGCGCCGAAGCGTCCTTGCCCAACCGAAGGGCCGTCGGGTCCAGCGGGTCGATTTCGTTGATGCGGTTGTAAATTTCGACCTCCTGATCGCTCTGCCCGGTCGCGTGGTAGAGCTGCCCAAGCTCGTGCAGCAATTTCACGTCCCGCGGGTTTTGCTCGAGCAACGTGCGCAGCGCGAACACGCCAATTTCCGGCCACCCCGCCGCCATCGCCGCGTCCTTCAGGAGGAGATTGGCCTGGCGATTGTAAGGGTCGTCTTCCAAGACTTTCTCAATCATTTCCACTGCCCGCTGCGGCCCTTTCTTGATCTCGTGTCTCGCTCTCAACAGTGCGATCGGTGCCGAGAAAATATTGAACAAGCTTTTTTTACCCGCTTTCTGTTTGGCGACCTCGGCGCGTCGGAGGAGTTGTCGGCCGGTCAGAAATTCCGGGTCGTGTTTCAGGATTTCCTGCAAGAGCGGAATCGCGTAACCGAAATTGCGCAGCTCCATTGCCGCCAGCGCCTTTAACCAAAGCGCGCGCTGCGTTTCACTCAGTTCTTTTTCGGTCTTAGCCGGCATTCAAAATCAATTCTACTAAAGCAGATCAAGTTGCGGCTTGTCAGCTTTCGGCAAGCTGGATGTCGATCTTTTGCGACGAGTTTTTGGTTGGTCAGCCGTGCCGTTTGGATTCTCCAGGTGCGACAGAATTTCCTTGGCCCGATCGAGAATTTCTCTTGGCAAACCGGCCAGTCGCGCAACCTGGATTCCGTAGCTTTTGTCGGCTCCGCCGGGAACGATTTTGCGAAGGAAAATGATCTGCTCGTTCCATTCCCGGACCGCGACATTGAGATTGCAAACTCCTTCGCACCCAACCGCCAGCTTGGTCAGCTCGTGATAATGGGTCGCGAACAGAGTCCGCGCCTTGATCTTGTCGTGTAAAAATTCCGCGACGCTCCAGGCAATCGACAGTCCGTCGAATGTCGATGTTCCGCGCCCGATCTCGTCGAGAATGACCAGGCTGCGCTCGGTGGCGTTGTTCACGATATTCGAAGTCTCATTCATCTCGACCATGAAGGTTGATTGCCCGCGCGCCAGATTGTCGTTTGCGCCGACGCGCGTAAAAATGCGATCGACTAATCCGATTTCCGCGCTCGCCGCCGGTACGAAGCTCCCGACCTGCGCCATTAATACAATCAGGGCAACTTGCCGGATGTAAGTCGACTTGCCGGCCATGTTCGGTCCGGTGACGATCGCCAATCGAACGTTCTCGCCGTCCAATGTTGTGTCGTTGGGTACGAACTTCTCTTCTACCAAATTCTGGTCGAGCACAGGATGTCGGCCGTCTTTGATCACGAGTCGGAGCGATTCGCTCAGCGTCGGCCTGGAATAATTGAAAAGCCGCGCGGTTTCTGCCAAGGAACAAATGACGTCGATAATCGCGATCGCCTCGGCAGTTCGTTGAATCGGTGCGAGATCCCGCAAGGTTTCGTCGCGTAACTTTAGGAAAAGGTCGTACTCCAGATTTCGGGCGCGCTCGTCGGCGCCGAGAATCTTGCTTTCCATTTCCTTGAGCTCGGGCGTAATGAATCGCTCGCCGCCAACGGTCGTTTGTTTGCGCGCGTAGTGCGAGGGCACGCTCTGGAGATTCGACTTGGTCACCTCGATGAAATAGCCGAAGACCGAATTGTAACGGACCTTAAGTGATTTAATTCCGGTCGCGGCGATCTCGCGTTCCTGAAGTTGACTGATCCAATTCTTGCCGTCCCGCGACGCATTTCGGAGCTCGTCAAGATCGACATCGTAGCCGTCGCGGAAGATTCCTCCCTCTTTCAGCGCCATTGGGGGGTCGTCCACCAGAGCTTTCTTCAGCTTCTCGGCCAAGGCCGGCATTTCCAGGATTTCATTCTGCAATCGT
>CAZFZG010000008.1:12772-15660 GCA_964523205.1 uncultured Chthoniobacteraceae bacterium
TTCGGGATTTGTTCCAGCGAAGTTTTCAGCGCAACCAGATCGCGCGCGTTTCCGGATGCCTGACTCAGGCGCCCGACTGCGCGTTCGACATCGCGAATGGACTTCAATTCTTCGCGAACTGACGAGAGGAGATCCGGCTCCTGCAATAAATCGGCGATCATTTGCTGGCGACAACCGAGCTGGTTAAGGTCGCGCAACGGCTGCAAAATCCAGGAACGCAATTTGCGCGCGCCCATCGGTGTAACCGTTCGATCAAGCACCGCCAGCAAACTGGTGTCCCGGGCGCTACGCGAATCCACCAGCTCAAGGTTGTTTTGGGTCGCGGCGTCGAGGAGAACGTAGTCGTTTGGCGCATCGCATCGCAGCGCGCGAAGATGATCGATCTTTCGCCGGAGCTGGTGTTTCAGGTAATGCACGATCGCGCCTGCCGCTGCAATCGCCTGCGGCATATCGGTGCAACCAAAGCCGTCAAGGGATTTAACCTGGAAATGCTCGCAGAGGGTGAAACCGGCGTGCTCGGGCAGAAACGCGTAGCTGTCGTACTCAATTGCGGGATCGATTTGCCCTAACGAATCCTTTTGCTCGGTGCTGATCAGTAATTCCGACGGCGAAACGCGGGCAAGCTGGTCGAGCAGGGCTTGTCGATCTTGTAATTGGGTCAGGCGAAATTCGCCGGTGGTGAGATCGGCATAAGCAAAGCCAAAAACGCCGTTGTCGATGTAAACCGCCCCGAGATAATTCGCCCGTTTCGCATCAAGCAGATTCAATTCGCTGACTGTGCCCGCGCTGATGATCTGAGTGATGTCGCGCGAAACGATTTTCCCCGGCTGCGGTTCGCTCGTCTGATCACAGATTGCGACGCGCCGTCCGGCTTTGATTAACCTGGCGATGTAGGTCTGGGCCGCGTGATAGGGAACGCCGCACATCGGCACTTGATTACGTTTGGTCAACGCGACGTTGAGCAAGACGGAAGCTTCTTTGGCATCCTCGAAAAACAACTCATAAAAATCGCCCAGCCGAAAAAGCAACAGCGTGTCAGCCGGAATGCTTTTTCGCAGCCGCTGATATTGCTGCATCATGGGGGTAAGCGCGTCCTGCATCGTCGATACCTTAATTTAATCAGGAACGTAGGAAACCAGGAACTCAAATCATGTCGACCGACTTTTTCGGCGTTACGGTGTCGCTAGTGCATCCAGAATGTTCCCACGACAAGCATTACGCACCTGCTAGGCTTGCGAAGGCGGATTGAGCGTTGGAGGGTTGCTGCCATGTCGGAGACTTTCCAAGTTCGACTGGCGGTCGCTTCCGATCTTGAGCTGATCAGCTGGCACCGCGCTCGAATGTTCAGCGACATGGGCGAGCTTCCGGCTCAATTGTTTGATTCATTCCGGGCTCAATCATTGGAGACGCTGAAGCGAACGTTTGAGAACGGGAGCTACATCGGCTGGCTGGCGAGTCCTAAGAATAAACCGGCAAAGATTGTCGCGGGCGCCGGCATTCAACTACGGGAAGCCCCGCCCCATCCGCAGCCAAACGCCCATGGGAAGATCAACATCGTCGCAGGGCGCCAGGCGATCATTCAAAATGTCTATACCGAACCGGAATGGCGTCGTCGAGGATTGGCCGCTTTCTTAATAAAGACGATTATCGACTGGACCTGCGAGGAGGAGATCGAATCGGTCGTCCTTCACGCATCTGAGGAAGGACGCGCGGTTTACGAACGGATGGGTTTCATCGCCACGACCGAGATGCGCCTTAGTCGTTAGGATAAAACGGCTGCGCCGGCGGTACGAAATCGTCTGGGCGTTCTGGGTAGACGCGTCGGCGCGTCCGCGATGGATAGATTCCATCATCGTCATAATGCCGCGGAAGAATGACAACTCGGCCGGAGGTTAACTTCACAATTGGTCTCCCGTCCGGTGTCCTGCCAATAATGTGAGCGCGGCCTCGACCTGGGTAGGCTGGTCCACGGTCGTAATTGTTTTCGTCGGGATATCTGCGGGTGATGCGCGGAGTTTGGGATGTCGATCTTCGATTTGACGCGACGGACTTGCTCTTGTCGCGGACTGTCGATTCATCCGATTCGTTCGACGAGGCGCGATCGGAACTTTCCGGTGCTGAAGTTGACGGCGCCTCGCTCGCTCCTACCGCTGGCGACGAAGGCGCCGCTGGTTGAGGGGCCGAAGCCGTTTGATTGCTGGCGATCACGGGGGTTGAAACCGGCGCGGGAGACTCGGCCGCTTGATCTTGTTCAACGTCGTCCGGCGGATTTTGATTCGCTTCTGCAACCGCCGGCGTTGCGCTTTGGGCCGGTTGGTTCTCGGCAATTGCCGGTGCGCTTGTCGTTGGTGATGGAACTGCTGCAGATTCCGCTGCATCAGGAACACCGATGGAAATGCCGATCTTCTGGGTACGACGCAAATATGGAATTTGGTCGTGGAAGAAATACTCGGCGGCCGCTGCCGTCGCCAGTAGCACCACCACTACGGCGGCAAATCCGCGCAATACTTGCGTCAGTGCGCTTGTTGGTTCCTTCGCCTTCTTTGGCTTTGGGGCAACCACGGATGCCAGCGAAATTCCCAACTTCCGGCCAATTGCCTGACGTCGCTCGATTTTGGTCAGGCAATCGCGCATTTCTTTTTCCAATGCGACCGGATCGTGTGGACGATTATCCGGATTTTCGCGCAACAAAGACACCAGCAAGTTGTGCAACGGTTTCGGCGCGCGGCTTAGCTCCGGCAAACGCCGGATGCGCAACCGCGCTTTGATGCCGCTGACCGCGAGTGGCGCCGCACCGGTGAGCAGAAAACACATCGTCGCGCCGAGCGAATACATTTCCGATTCGAAGTTGATTTCTTGATTGAGTCGTTGCTCGGGGCTGGCGAATT
>CAZFZG010000008.1:15760-27447 GCA_964523205.1 uncultured Chthoniobacteraceae bacterium
ATTTCCGATTCGAAGTTGATTTCTTGATTGAGTCGTTGCTCGGGGCTGGCGAATTCCGGCGAGATGGACGGCGCAAACTCGGGCGCTTCCTTGCTCTCGGAATGCAGCTCGAGGCCGGCGAGCCCAAAATTCAAAAGTTTCACGAACGGCCAGCCGCCGTCGGGCGATTCGCCAGGGACGATCATCAAGTTCGATGGCTGAATGGCACGGTGCGTTAAATTAAAATATGCGGCCGCTCCGAGGGCGCGGACCACTTCCAGTCCAACCCGCAACCCGGCATCCGCCGCCATCGGGCCATTCTCGACAACCCACGCATCGAGGGTTTCGCCCTCCAAATGTTCCGAGATCAACACGAAGTAGTCGTGGTCAGTTCCGACCGCCAAAGTCTTGGCGATATTAACGTGATCTAGTCTTTGGGCGGTTTCGGCCCGCTCTTGCAGCGGTTCGAGTTTTTCTCGCTCGATGGTGGCGAGCGGGATCAACTGCAAACGAACCGGTTCGTGAGTACGAGTGTCGATCGCCTTGTAATTGATGGCGGCGCCGGTCCGACTTACTTCGCGTCCTTCCTGGCCGGTGCAAATGCGGTAATGTTCTAAAAAGGTGGTCGGTTCCATGCTCCCGATGGCCCAATCGCCAGAGTATTAACAATCGTCCGCGAACCAGAGTTGCGCGAGACTTTTGTTCTGGGCTCGCTTGGGTTAACCGCCGCTTCGGCTCGGAGTCATCCCGAGGCGAATGATCGCTTGAATTAAATGCGGGTACTTAACGCCGGCTTTCAACGCCGATTGGGCGAAGTCTTCTTCGGCTGCGAGATGCGGATTCGGGTTCGCCTCGATGAAATATGGTCGGTTGGCGGGCGTCAGCCGCAAATCGATTCGCGCGTAACCGTCGATGGTCAGCAAACGATATATATCTTTGCACATTTTCTCGATCTCTTTCACTAGCGTCGGCTCGAGATTTTCGGCGAACTGGCCTTCCAGTCCCCAGCGTTTCCGGTATTTCTCGTCCCATTTTGCCTTGTAGGTGGCAATCCTCGGTTCGTTCGGCGGCACTTCTCGAAAGATCAATTCGCGGATCGGAAACACGGTCAGCTTCACGTTGCCCAGGATGCTTACATAAAGTTCCCGGCCTTCGATGTACTCTTCGGCGATCGCGTCGCTCTTGTATTTTTCGTGAACGAAGGCGATCCGCTCCCGAAATTGCTCCTCGTTTTGGACAAATGACGCTCGCGAAATTCCGTAAGACGCCTCCTCTTTCACCGGCTTCACCAGAATTGGAAAGTTCAACTTTCGCGGACCGCCGATCCGCTGGCCGCGTGGGATGACCACGAAATTCGGTGTCGGGATTCCATGATGGCCGAGGATTTTTTTGGAGATTCCCTTGTGTTTGCAAAGCGTCAGCCCGGTCGATCCGCATCCGGTAAACGGCACGCCTTGCATCTCAAGCAGGGAAACGATGTTCTGGTCAAACTCAGGGTTGTTTTTGAATTGCTCGACCAGGTTAAAAAAGATGTCTGGTTGGAAGCTCTCCATTTTTTGCCGGACAAGATCGACATCGTCGAAGATGGCGAGATGCTCGGCGGTGTGACCAATCTCTTTGAGCGCGGCCATCACGTTGGCTTCCGTTTCCCATTCCTCCGTCTTCATCTCCTCGCTCAAGTCGGCGTCGATGGGTGTCGGCTGCACGCCATCGAACAACACCAGAACCTTGAGTCTCTTTTTCATCTCTTCGGCCAAAGCGGTAGCGGTTTCGCTTTGCGAAACGCGCGCGTTGCGCGCAGGACGACGGCGACAAAGATCGAGCGCATTCTCATTTCGTCCGCTTGAACTTTCCGGTGAAAAGATAATTCATCACCAGGGTGGTGATATAGGAGGCGACACGAAAATCCTGCTGCGGATCATCGTTCTGCACCCGCAGTCCGAGCTCGTCGCTCCGGTCGATCAATCGATTAAGAAGTTTGTTGATCCGAAATTTCTTCTCGTTCGTCCATTGTGAGACCGAATTCATCAACCGCCGGCGGCGCTGGCGTAGATAACTGCTGGCCTTGATTCCGGCTGGCGCGGAAAACAACTGCCGAAGATCGACATCGTAGAAGCCGGGATACTGTTCTTCAAAAATTTTTCGTTTTCGGACATAGTAAGTCTTGAGTTTGACGTTCAGGCAATCGTATTCGGTCGTGCGATACTTCGGGAGGTGCACCGGCGGTTTACCAGCGAGGGATTTCATCAGCTCGTCAACGTATTCGAGTTTTAGGAGCGCCTTCCAACCCGCGTAACGCTTCCGCCAATCGAAGTCCGGGGTCAGCCAGATTGCGAACGTCTCCGCGAAATCTTCGTCCGGATGCGCTTGGGCGTACCAATCGTCCAGATGCATCACGTAACTACGGCTGAACGGCCGCGGCCGATAAAAACTCGGCGTCTCTTCGTTCGACGTTTGGCCAAACAATTCCTGCCAGCGTTTCTTCCGGGTCAGCCGGTAGGCGTACATATAGGCATGACCGGCCTCGTGCCGCATCAGTTTCATGAACCAATCCGGCGTTTCGCCTTCGACCTCGAGTATCATCGTCCGCTCCAGCGCGCGAAGCCGATCGTTCACCAGGAAAAACGGAACGAAAATCGCCGGGATGCCGATCGGCACGAACCATTCATCGCCGATGTGGGTTGGGGGATGAAACGCGAGGCCTTTGGCCGAGAGCTCATTATATAACTGCTGGATCAGGGACTGAAGCGGCGTGCCGTCGAGCTGCAACCCCAGCCTAGAAATCCGGCGTTCGAGCAATTGCTCGTCGCTAAGTCCTACCCACTCCGGCGCTTCCATTTCGAAGACGTTATCATCTAGAAAACCGCGGACAAAACCGGAGTTGAATCAGGAACCCAGGAAGCACGCCCCGTGCGGCAGTCCATTTCGACGGGAACAGAAAATCGGCAAACTATCGGGAGCGTAAACCAGGAATGGAGCCACCGAACGCATAATTGAAAAACGGAGCCTATTGGCTGGGATCGAGCATTCCACTCTTAAAAATATTCATAATCGTTTCTTTCTTCGCGACAACGACTTACGACTGAAGTCGCGCCGGTGCGTTAGACAGGCACGCAAACGGCTGCTAAATAGGCAGAGATGAATTTGATCGACGTGCCGACTCGCGCCGCCCGTATGGGTGGACAAGCTGAGTAAAGGCTGGTTCGATCTCGCCAAGTTGGAGCCCGCACTTTCGCGGCACCCCAGTGGTCGAATCTCAAACCACGCGCGGGTTTTGCGCCGGTATCCCAAACCGCATTTGGGAACAACAACCGTTAACAATTTAGGATTTTATGAAACCAACACCTCAAATTAGTCACAACCGATCGGCCAGTTTCCCGGTAACCGATTGCAACTATCAGCCGACAGGGGACGCAAAGACGTCCGCCGGTCGCCCGATCGCGAAGCCGACCGGTTTTCACAAACTAAGCAGCGATTTTCTCGGGACCGAAATGGTCCGCGATTATGCTGTGGAATTTTCAGTCTCCACTGTGATCGCAGCGTTGTCGGCCTGGCCAATTCTCTTGAGTATCGAAGCGATCGCGCGATTGCTTTCGAGTTTGTAACGGGCGACGCAGTAGACCCTCTCGCTTGTTTACAATTAGGTGCTTGATATCAGCACCGCCGCACCGCTTTGCTTGTGAGCAATGCGCTCGAAACTGCTGTTTCCAATTGAGCTTCTCGTCCTCGCAGCGGTTTTCTATCTCGATTACGTTGGGATTCTTCCCGTCAGCAAAACCCCGTACCTGTTTCTCCTGGGCTGGATCTCGCTGCGAATTCGGAGTCTCCGGTGGAGAGATGTTGGTCTTAAAATAGACCAGCCATTCTTAAAACTTTGCCTGATTGGCGTCGTTGTCGGGGTTGCGATGGAGGCGCTCGAGCTGTTCGCGACCCAACCGCTCTTAATTAAACTCCTAAATGAAGAACCCGATCTTCACGAGTTTCAACGGCTCATGGGAAGCACGCAGCTCCTAGTAGTAATCGTTCTCGCCTGGGTGCTTGCCGCCTTTGGCGAAGAAATGGTTTGGCGCGGTTACCTTATGAACCGATTTGCCGAAATTTTCGGATCGATCCGCCACCGGACGGATTCGGCGGGGCAAACAATCGGTTGGATTGCATCGGCGGTACTGGTCTCGGTTCTTTTTGGCTTGGCCCATTTCCCGCAAGGCCTAGCCGGAGTTATCGAGAACGTTGTCGACGGCGCGATTCTGGCCGCGGTTTATTTCGCGACGAACCGAAATCTTCTGGCCCCAATCGTCGCCCACGGAATCCAGGACACTGTCGATGTTCTGCTGATTTATCTCGGCGTTTATCCAGGCCTCCGTTCCGGGCTCGCCTGGTTTTGAGTTCGGCCGACTCGCGGCTTCACGTTTCCCGAAAACGAACAGAAAAATCCCATTTGCGGGACGATCATTAATTCGTGCTGAAAAATGCTCGCGGTGTAACGCGCTAATTAGTCGCGGCTTGTGACCGAACTTCTCGTTTGGCATATGGATTGCATGCCGATTTGACGCGGGCACTCGTCTGCCCATTTGTCTTCAACCTCACATTCATGGAACTACGTTTGGCAGTCACCGTTGTGGCGGCGGCGCTGTTCGCGCCGGCCGCGTTCACTCAAGATCGACAATCAACCTTACCAACTCCGTCCCTCGACGAATTGGTGGCCAAGAACATTGAAGCGAAAGGCGGCGCCAATGCCCTGCGCGCTCTTCAATCTCTTCGGTACACCGGCAGATTGCTGGTGAACGAGGGGAAGGTTCAGTTTGCCTACAACCAGGTTAAAAAACGCCCGCTCGACGTCCGGACGGAGGCGACGTTGCAAGGGATGACGGCGATCCAGGCGTTCGATGGAAAAGAAGGTTGGAAAATTTCACCGTTTCGAGGCCGCAAAGATCCCGAACGAATGTCGGCGGACGACGTGAAGTCGTTGATGGAAGACGCCGAGATGGATGGACCGCTGGTCGATTGGAAGGAGAAAGGCAGCACCGTTGAATATCTTGGGACGGAAGATGTCGATGGAACACAGGCGCACAAATTCAAGGTCGTGCGCAAGAACGGCGACGTAAATTTTGTTTATCTCGATCCGGACCATTTTCTCGAGATCCGGATTTTGACGCAGCGCATCGAACAAGGCGCGCAGGTCGAAGTTGAAACCGACTACGGCGACTACGAAAAGATCAACGGCGTGTTCGTTCCTTTCTCAATCGAGGCCGGACGCAAGGGCGACCCGGACAAACAAAAGATCGTGATCGACAAGGCGGAAGGAAACCTGCCGGTCGACGACGCGATTTTTCATTTTCCAACAACTCCAGCGAAATGATTCACTCCATGCGCTCTTTAAAATTTCTTCTGACGATTGCCTTTTGCGGTTCAGCATTTGCCCAACAGGCCCAGTTTAGCTCAGCGACCATTTCGGGTCTCGGCGCGCGTAATATCGGTTCGGCGGCGATGAGCGGCCGAATCTCGGCCATTGCCGGGGTGCACGAGTCATCGGGCAAAATCACTTTGTTTGTGGGCGCCGCCAGCGGCGGCGTTTGGAAATCGGATGACGGGGGTACGCGTTATCGACCGGTGTTCGATGAGCAGCCAGTGCAATCGATTGGCGCGATCGCGCTCGACCCGAAGAATTCCAGGAATGTCTGGGTCGGAACTGGCGAATCCTGGACCCGCAACAGCGTGTCGATCGGCGACGGGATTTACAAGTCCACTGACGGCGGCGAGACCTGGACGAAATCGGGCTTGGAAAAATCGGAGCGCATTTCGCGGATTGTGGTTAGTCCGCGAAACAGCGACACGATTTTCGCGTGCGTGCCCGGCGCGCTCTGGAGCGATTCGCCAGATCGCGGCCTCTACAAAACCACTGATGGCGGCAAGACGTGGAAGCTAATTCTCAAGGGCGCCAATCTCTCGACTGGTTGCACCGATCTCGCGATCGACCCGAACAATCCGGACACGATGTTCGCGTGCATGTGGGATTTCCGGCGGAAAGGCTGGGAATACCGTAGCGGCGGCGACGGCCCGGACAAACCTTCGGCCAGCGGATTGTTCCGTTCGAACGACGGCGGCAATACCTGGACCGAGGTCGCTCCGGAAACGAACAAAGGTTTTCCCAAAAAGCCGTACGGCCGGCTGGCCGTAGCGGTGGCGCCTTCGAATGCGAAGCGTGTTTATTGCGTGGTCGAATCGCCGCACAGCGCGCTGTTTGTTTCTGACGACGGAGGAGTGACGTGGGAGGAACGAGATAAAAGCAGTTGGATGGTGTGGCGTCCGTTTTATTTCGCTAACCTGATTGTCGATCCAAAAAATCCGGACCGTTTGTTCAAGACTGACGGCGCGCTGATCATGAGCGAAGACGCTGGTAAAAGTTTCGCGGTGGTGGGCGGTTTTCAGGACGCGCACGGCGACGTTCACGATGTTTGGATCGATCCGACAAATCCAAAGACCGTGTTCAGCGGCGACGACGGCGGGATGTGGTACTCCTACAATGGCGGGAGCAAATGGTGGAAGGGCGAAAACCTGCCCGTGTCGCAGTTTTATCATGTCAGTGTGGACGACGCCGATCCGTATCGCGTTTACGGCGGGTTGCAGGACAACAGCTCATGGGTCGCCCCGTCGGAATATCCCGGCGGCATCACCAATCACGTTTGGGAAAACATGTTCACCGGCGACGGTTTTTGGATGTTTCCCGACCCGGCCGATCCAGATTACATCTACGCTGAATATCAGGGCGGCAACATCGGTCGGGTGAATCGCTCCACGCACGAAGGCCGCAACATTCAGCCGACTCCAAACTATAAGGAGAAGCTGAGGTGGAATTGGAACACGCCCATCGCGCTATCGCCTAACGAGAAAGGAACGATCTACATGGGCGCGCAATTTTTGTTTCGCTCGCGCGATCACGGCCAGACTTGGGAGCGGATTTCGCCCGATCTCACCACAAACGATCCGCAAAAACAAAAGCAGGAGCAGTCCGGTGGCGTGACGATCGACAATTCGTCAGCCGAGATGCATACCACGATTTATTCGATCAGCGAATCGCCCAAGGCGAAAGACATGATCTGGGTTGGGACCGATGACGGAAACCTTCAGCTCACGCGCGACGGAGGGAAAACCTGGAGCAACGTCGTCGCTAACATTCCCGGTCTGCCGAAAAATTCCTGGGTGAGCTGGGTTCAGGCGAGCAACTTCGATGCAGCCACGGCTTACGTCACGTTTGATCGACACACGTTCGGCGACATGGCGCCGTACGTTTTCAAGACGGCGGATTACGGAAAGACCTGGACGCCATTGGTGACGCCGAACGACTCGAAAACGGTTCGCGGTTACGCGCACGTGATCAAAGAAGACATCGTCAAACCCGATCTGCTTTTCGTCGGAACGGAGTTTGGACTTTGGGCGTCAATCGACGGCGGAAAAACCTGGGCCCAGTTCAAGGGCAACCATTTCCCCGCGGTCGCGGTGCGAGATCTGGCGATTCAATCGCGCGACAACGATCTCGTTCTGGCGACGCACGGTCGCGGGATCTGGATCGTGGACGACATGACGCCCTGGCGCGCTCTGACACCTGAGATCATGTCGCAAGACGTTGCATTCGTTTCGGCGCGACCAGCGCAACAACGGATCGAGGGCAGCGGCGGCTGGGCGAATGGCAGCGCGGTGTTCGTTGGCGATAATCCGCCCGACGCCGCGATCATCACCTACTATCAACGCGAGCGTCATCTTTTCGGAAAATTGAAAATCGAAGTGCTCGATTCCACCGGGCGGGTGCTCGATGAAGTTCCGGCGAGCAAGCGACCCGGATTGAATCGGGTGATGTGGAGCATGCGTGAAAAACCGCCGCGGGTTCCGCCAGCTGCGCAGATTGCATTTTCTGGGACTCGTGGTGTGCGATTGGTTCCCAGCGAATACGCGGTTCGGTTGACCAAAGCTGGGAAGACTTACGAGACAAAACTCACGATCGGTCTGGACCGGCGGGCAAAGTTCACCGAAGCGGACAAGAAAGCGCAATACGATGCGGCTTTGAAAGTGCGCGCTTTGTTCGATGATGAAAGCGCATTGATGGATCGGATTGTGTTGTTGCGGCGTGACGTCGCAAAATCAGCGGCGGCATTGCCGGAAAACGATCCGCTGCGGAAGACGGTGAAGGACTTTGACGGCAAGATCGAGAACGTGCGTAAGAAAATCGTGGCCACGACCGAAGGCGGTGCGATCACCGGCGAAGAGCGGATCCGCGAACACACCGATCAACTTTACGGCGCCCTGTTGAGTTATGAAGGCAAACCGGGCGATTACCATCTCGCTTACATCGACACTCTTCGAAGGGAATTGGAGGACGTGACCAAGGATTTTGATCAACTCTTAGGCAAAGACTTGCCAACCTTGAATCAATCCCTCAAAGGCAAGGGCAAAGAAGAAGTCAAAGCCCCGCCGGCGAAGGTTGGGGTCAACGATCAACCACTTGGTTCAGGTGGAAGTTTCACGCGAGCAATTGATCCGGACGAAGTCGGCGTCGCTGCCACGTTACCTGCGAATTTTCGCCTGCTGCATTAATATTTCGGTTTTAGCGAGAAGCTTCCGACATTGACAGGGTGATAGAAAGGCGGTTCAGAGTTAGCTCGTGAGCCGGGTCCTGATTGCTGACGACCAGCGCGATGTCCTGGAAGCGCTGAGGATTTTGCTCAAGGGCGAGGGGCATCAGACCGAGTCGGTCACATCGATCAGCGGAATCTTCAACTCGCTTCAACAACGCGATTACGCGTTGTTGATGATGGACCTGAACTACACGCGCGACACAACTTCGGGTCAGGAAGGCCTGGAAGTCATCCCGAGGATTCAAGCGCTCGACAGCACCCTGCCAATCGTGGTGATGACGGCGTGGGCAACGATCGATCTGGCGGTCGAGGCGATGAAACGCGGCGCGCGCGATTTTGTGCCGAAACCATGGGATAACGAGCGGTTGCTCACGATTGTCCGGACGCAGATCGAGCTCGGGAGCGCGTTGCGCAAAGGCCGAAAACTCGAGGCTGCGAACAAACTTCTCGTTGGAAATGTTCCGAACCTGATCGCGGAAGCGCCGTCGATGCGACCGGTGATCGAAATGATTCAGCGCGTCGCGCCGTCGGACGCGAACGTGCTGATCACCGGCGAGAACGGCACCGGTAAAAGTCTAATTGCCCAGGCATTACACGCGCTCTCGCCGCGCGCGTCGCACAGCATGATTACCGTCAACATGGGCGGCTTGTCCGAGACACTGTTCGAGAGCGAACTGTTCGGTCACGTCAAAGGCGCATTCACCGACGCAAAGACGGACCGGGCGGGTCGATTCGAGCTGGCCGACGAAAGCTCGCTCTTTATGGACGAGATCGCGAACATTCCGCTCAATCAACAGGCGAAACTGTTGCGGGTCATCGAGACCGGGGAGTTCGAGCGAGTTGGTTCATCGAAAACGTTGCATGCAAACGTGCGGATCATTTCGGCAACCAATTCCAATCTCGCGGACGAAGTCGAGGCCGGACGTTTTCGGCAGGATCTGCTTTTTCGGCTAAACACGATCGAGATTGCGCTGCCGCCGTTGCGGGACCGGCGGGAAGATATCATGGCGCTGGCCAACAATTTTCTGCAGCAGCACGCGCAACGTTATCGCAAGGAACTGGCGGGCTTCGATGAAACCGCACGCGAGCGGTTGATGCAACATTCGTATCCCGGAAACGTGCGGGAGCTTGATCATGTGGTTGAGCGCGCGGTGCTAATGGCGCGAGGCCAGCACATCAAAGCGGCCGATCTCGGCCTAACGACTGCCGGAGGCGAATCGAAAGGTCTGGAAGAGATGAGTCTCGAAGAAGTGGAGGCATTCCTGATCAAAAAAGCGCTCGCGCGAAACAATGGAAATGCGCGGAAGGCGGCCGAATCGCTTGGGCTGAGTCGAAGCGCGTTTTACCGGCGGCTGCAGCAGTACGGATTATGAGCTGTGGAGGCAGGCGTCTCGCCTGCAATATCAGTGAATGTGCAGCTGGGACGGCTGCCACCACAGAAGAACCATGAAAAGAGGCCCGAAAGATCGATATCGGTTTTCGCACCAGGGCAAATTGACGTGGCTGATCATCGGCGCCGTCGCTCCGGCAATTATCATCCTGTTGTCGATGTTATGGTTCGGCGATTTCAGCGCGAAAGTTCGATGGACGCTCACGCTCGTCATTTTTGTTTTCGGGGCCGGGTTCCTTTCGGCCGCGCGCGATCACGTGGTGCATCCACTACAAACGATGAGCAATTTGCTGGCGGCGTTGCGAGAAGGCGATTATTCGATCCGGGCCCGCGGGGCCCGCGCGGACGACGCGCTCGGCGAAGTGTTGCTGGAAGTGAACACGCTGGGCGAAACCTTACGGGTCCAACGCCTCGGCGCATTCGAAGCAACCGCGCTCTTGCGCACAATCATGGCCGAGATCGACGTGGCCGTGTTTACGTTCGATCCCGACCGGCGATTGCGTTTGGTCAACCGCGCCGGCGAAACGTTGCTGGGTCAGCCAATGGATAAACTTCTGGGCCGAACCGCGACAGATCTTGGACTTGAGGAAGCTTACGAAGTCGATCAGGACGAGCCCCTGACCTTGTCGTTTCCGGGTGGGTCGGGTCGTTGGGGGGTGCGACGCAGCACTTTTCGAGAGCGCGGCCTTCCGCACGAGTTGCTGGTGCTCACCGATTTGAGCCGGACGCTACGCGAAGAAGAGCGCCGGGCTTGGCAACGAATTGTTCGCGTGCTCGGCCACGAAATGAACAACTCGCTCGCGCCGATCAAGTCGCTGGCCGGCAGTTTGGAACATCTGCTGCGCCGCGAGCCGATGCCACGCGATTGGAGAGATGATGCAGAGAGCGGGTTAAAATCGATCGCGGCGCGTGCGGATTCGTTGAGCCGATTCATGCAAGCCTACACTCGCCTGGCCAAACTTCCGCCGCCCCAAATGGAAGATCTCGATCTGGGAGAGTTGGTTCAGAGAGTGGTGAATCTCGAACCGCGCTTGAAGGTGCAAGTGATTCCCGGGCCAAAGATGCAAATCAGCGCGGACGCGGCGCAAATCGAACAGGTGCTGATCAATCTCGTGCACAACGCAGTCGATGCCGCGCTCGAAACCAAAGGCGCGGTCGAGATTCGTTGGCGCGAAGCCGGCGACTGCGTCGAGGTCAGCGTGAAAGACGAGGGTCCGGGGATCATGAACCCGACAAATTTGTTCGTGCCCTTCTTTACGACAAAACCCGAAGGATCGGGAATCGGATTAACATTGAGTCGGCAAATCGCGGAAGCACACGGCGGTACATTGAGTCTGGCGAATCGCAAAGACCGCACCGGCGCAGAAGCGGTGTTGCGTTTACCAAAGTGACGAGTGAGTCCGAGCCGGACTGGCATTTGTGACGAGTCACGGGGATTTTGGGCACCGGGTCGATTGGCCTTGAGGCTACAAAAGCTTTTGAAAACATTCCTGATTTGAAACTCAGTCGCTGCCCGCGCTCCTTCGCTGCTGCCCTCGCAGCTTTACCTTCTATCTCGGAAATCCCTTTCCTCGGTTCCTGCTCTCCTGATTAAGAATCGCTTCCGGTTTCGTCCCGAAATCGGGACGACGCCGTCCCACAAGCGAATCACTACATGATCTGTGAAGAAAACGCCGAAAAGTTTTAGT